>DATITC010000126.1:0-5725 GCA_035468175.1 Frankiaceae bacterium
GCTCAGGCACAGGCCGGCCCTGCCGAGTTCGTCCGCCAGGTCCGTGCCGGCCGCCGGTTGATGCAGCAGATCGATGCGCAGCACTGGGTCGACGGCGTCAACGAGGCCCAACTCCGTGCGCGGGCGGACTGGCGGCCGGAGTCGTTGCCGCAGCTGTGGAAACGCCACGCCGCCGCCGCGCTCCGGGCCCGTCAGCGGATGCCCGCCCCGATCCGCGCCCTGCCGCTGCTCCCCCTCGGAACCGGCCTCGGTGTCCACATCGGCTGGCAGCCGCTGGGTTACCTGTTCGACATGGGCTTCACCCGTGACGTCTGGATGCACCGCATCGACATCGCCCGGGCGGCGGGCATCCCGCCGGAGCTGACCCCGGAGCACGACGGCCGGATCGTCGCGGACATCGTCGCCGAGTGGTCCAGGCGTCACGGGCAGCGCTACACCCTCACCCTGACCGGACCGGCCGGCGGACAGTTCGGCTCCGCCGGCGGCGGCGAGACGCAGTCGGTCGACGCCGTCGAGTTCGTCCGCATCCTGTCCGGCCGCGCCGAAGGCCCCGGAATCCTGCGCTACAAGCTTCCGCTCTAGCACCGGCCCACCGGGCACCGCGCCCACCACCGAAAGGAACACCGCCATGTCCACCGCCACCGCCACCCCCGACACCGAGGCAATCCGGACGCTGCTGCGCCGGTTCATCGACGAGGTGCTCAACGGGCACGACCTGGACGACGCGCTCACCGAACTGGTCGTCGAGGACTTCGTCGAGCAGAACCCGCTCCCTGGCCAGGGTCCCGGCCGGGCCGGCCTCCGTGACGTGCTCGCCGGGATGAACTCCGCCTTCCCCGACATCCAATGGGCCGTCCAGGAGACCGTCGTCGAGGGGGACCGCATCGCGACGTTCTCCTTCTGGACCGGAACCCACCGCGGCGAGTTCATGGGAATCCCGGCAACCGGCCGCAGCGTGACCGTCGAGGCCTGGACTCTCGACCGCTACCGGGACGGGCAGCTGGCCGAGAGCCGCATCATCATGGACGTCGTCGGGCTGCTCACCCAGCTCGGCGTCTTCCCGGCTCCGACCAACGACTGACGCTTGCCGCGCACGGCCACTGAGCAGCGGCGAGTGCGGCCCTGCCCACGCGAGCCGGGACGCGCGCCCTGCCCACACACGAGGAGGTGCCTCCAGATGGTCGAGATCGTCGTGTTCCAAGCGAAGGCCCTCGGCGTGCCGTGCAGCGGCACCGTCCTCCGGCGCGACGCACCGTGCTCTGCAACCCCGGAACCCGCACGGGGTGGATTGGCGGCAGGTTCCCGCACGGCACCCCGGTGCTCCTTGCAGACGAGCCGGCGATCTACGACGAGATCATCACCGAGGCCCTATCTGAGCCGTCCCTCTGTGATGTGTGACCACGCGGTGATCGGCTCAGCGCAGGACGGTGGTGCACCGCCTCGCCGCGCCCCCCGCGGCCCTGCTCGTGGAGACACGACGCGAGCGTTCGCGCCGTAGGCCAGGGGCCCGCGGTGGTACAGGGCTCTGGCGGTGGCACTGCCCGGGCGACCGGACGGCGCTCGACGTAGGGTCGTCGGTCCCTATCGTCCGTGCGCTCGGCTGGTCGAGGATCGGCGCGTTTGCCCGGCGAGGAGGGGAGAGGAGCATGACCGAACCGTCGCGGGACGTCACGCGACTCCCCGATCTCTTGCACGGGCACGCCCGCGCCGGGCCGGTGCGTGAGAACCGGCCCGTCTACCTCGATCTGCTGCCGCCGTGCAACGCCGGTTGCCCGGCGGGCGAGAACATTCAACTCTGGCTGGAACACGCCACGGCGGGCCGCCATGAGCAGGCCTGGCGTGCGCTCGTCGCGGACAATCCGCTGCCGGCGATCCATGGGCGGGTGTGCTACCACCCGTGCGAGAGCGTCTGCAACCGAGCCAACGTTGACAGCGCCGTCTCCATCCACTCGATCGAGCGATTCCTCGGTGATCTCGCGATCGAACGTGGATGGCATTACGAGGCGCCGGCGATTCGGAGCGGTATGCGGGTCCTCGTCATCGGCGCCGGACCCAGCGGACTCTCAGCCGCGTATCACCTGGCCCGACTCGGCCACGAGGTGGAGATCCGGGACGCGGGCGACCAGCCCGGCGGAATGATGCGATACGGCATCCCCGCCTACCGGATGCCCCGTGACGTGCTGAGCGCCGAAGTCGACCGGATCGCTCGGCTCGGCGTCCGGATGACCGGCGGGCACAGTGTGGAGGATCTCGCCGCCGAGCGCGAGGATGGCGACTTCGACGCGGTCTTCGTCGCCGTCGGTGCGCATCTGTCCAAGCGTGTCGACATCCCGGCCCGCGACGCCGGGCCGATCGTGGATGCCCTCTCGTTCCTGCAGAGCGTCGCCTCCGGCGAACGGCCCGTCATCGGGCGTCGCGTCGCCGTCTACGGCGGCGGCAACACCGCGATGGACGCTGCCCGGGTCGCCCGCCGGCTCGGGGCCGACGAAGCGCTCATCGTCTACCGCCGCACGCGGGCTCAGATGCCGGCGCACGAACAGGAGGCCGAGGACGCCGAGCGGGAAGGCGTCCGTATCAACTGGCTGCGCACGATCTCCGCCTTCGAGGGAACGGAACTGCAGGTGGAGGTCATGGAACTCGACGACGCCGGCTACCCGCAACCGACCGGACGTTTCGAGAGCCTGGCCGCGGACACCGTCATCCTGGCGCTGGGGCAGCAGGCCGAGAGCGCCTTCATGCGGACGCTGCCGGGAGTCGACTTCGCGCCGGACGGCACGGTGCAGGTGTCGTCGGCGCTGATGACCGGATGCCCCGGGGTGTTCGCCGGCGGGGACATGGTGCCGAGCGAGCGCACGGTGACGGTCGGCGTCGGCCACGGGAAGAAGGCGGCGCACCAGATCGACGCCTGGCTGCGCGGGAACATCGCGAACCGCCCGCCGAAGCACCGGACGGCGACGTTCGACGAGCTGCACCTGTGGTATTTCGGCGACACCGCCCGCCACGAACAGCCCGAGCTCGCTCCCGAGGAACGGGTCGGTGGTTTCGGCGAAGTGGTCGGTGGCCTGTCGGAGGAGCAGGCAAGGGTCGAGGCGGGTCGCTGCCTGTCCTGCGGCAACTGCTTCGAGTGCGACGGTTGCCTCGGCGCGTGCCCCGAGGACGCGGTGATCAAGCTGGGCGTCGGCCACCGCTACGAGTTCAACTACGACCGGTGCACGGGCTGTGGAGCCTGCTACGAGCAGTGTCCGGTGCATGCGATCGACATGGTTCCGGAGCCGGCGACCTCGCCGGAGTCGCGGGCGATCTCGGAGCTGCCGTGGCCCGAGTCGACGGAGGTTCCGAGTTGGCCGGGGTCGTCGTGAGCGGGACGGCGCGCGTCACGATCGACGGCAACGAGGCCGCCGCCTCGGTGGCATATCGGCTCAACGAGGTCTGCTGCATCTTCCCGATCACGCCGTCATCCCCGATGGCCGAACTGGCCGACGAATGGTCGAGTCGGGGGCGACCCAACGTGTGGGGCAGCGTGCCCGACGTCGTGGAGATGCAGAGCGAGGGTGGAGCGGCCGGCGCGCTGCACGGTTCGCTGCAGAGCGGGGCGCTCTCGACGACGTTCACCGCCTCGCAGGGCCTGCTGTTGATGATCCCCAACATGTACAAGATTGCCGGTGAGCTCACCTCGGCGGTCATTCACGTGGCCGCCCGCTCGATCGCCGCGCAGGGCTTGTCGATCTTCGGTGACCACTCCGACGTAATGGCGGTGCGGCAGACGGGCTTTGCCCTGCTCGCCTCGTCCTCCGTCCAGGAGGCCCACGACCTGGCCCTGATCGCCCAGGCGGCGACGCTGCGGACCCGGGTGCCGTTCCTGCATTTCTTCGACGGGTTCCGCACCTCGCACGAGTTGAACGCCATCGAGATGCTCGCCGACGACGACCTGCGGGCGCTCGTCCCGGAAAGCCTCGTCCACGACCATCGCGACCGGGCCCTGTCCCCGGAGCGGCCGTTCATTCGCGGCACCGCACAGAACCCGGACGTCTACTTCCAGGCGCGCGAGACGGTGAACCCGTTCTACGCCCGGACGCCGGCCGTCGTCGAGGACATGATGGCCCGCCTGTCCGAACGCACCGGACGTCCGCTGCACATCGTCGAGTACTCCGGTCATCCGGAGGCCGAGCGGGTGCTGGTCGTCATGGGCTCCGGCGCGGAGACCGCCGAGGAGACCGTGGCCGCGCTGGAGGGGCGGGACGAGCGGGTCGGGGTGGTGAAGCTGCGGCTGTACCGGCCTTTCCCGGCGCAGGCCCTGCTCGACGTGCTGCCCCCGACGGTGCGTCGGGTCGGCGTGCTGGATCGCACGAAGGAGCCCGGTTCGATCGGCGAGCCGCTCTATCTCGACGTCGTGGCGGCGCTCAGCGAAGCGCACGGGGAGGGACGGCTCGCGGACATGCCGCGCGTGTTCGGCGGGCGCTACGGCCTCTCGTCGAAGGAATTCACCCCCGCCATGGTCGCCGGAGTCTTCGACGAACTCGCCCGGGAACAGCCGCGCCGGTGCTTCACCGTCGGCATCACCGATGACGTCTCCGGATCGAGCATTCCCTACGACCCGAGCTTCGACATCGAGGCTCCGGACGCCGTCCGTGCCGTCTTCTTCGGCCTGGGCTCCGACGGGACGGTCGGCGCGAACAAGAACACGATCAAGATCCTGGGCTCGGAGCCGGGTCTCTACGCCCAGGGCTACTTCGTCTACGACTCGAAGAAGTCGGGCTCGCAGACCGTGTCACACCTGCGCTTCGGGCCGAAGCCGATCCGGGCGCCGTACCTCGTGACACAGGCGAGCTTCGTCGGCTGCCATCAATTTGGCCTATTGGAACAGGTCGACGTCCTCGGTCCCGCGGCGCCAGGCGCCACGTTGCTGCTGAACTGCCGGTACTCACCGGATTCGGTGTGGGACGCGCTCCCCCGCTCGGTCCAGGAACAGATCATCGCCAAGCGCATCGTCCTGTACGCGATCGACGCCGGCCGCATCGCTCGCGAGGTCGGCCTCGCTGGTCGGATCAACATCGTGCTGCAGACCTGCTTCTTCGCCATCTCGGGCGTGCTGCCTCGGGAGCTGGCGCTCACCCGGATCAAGGAGGCGCTGGGCAAGACCTACGGCAAGCGGGGTTCCGAGGTCGTCTCGCGCAACGAGATGGCCGTCGATCGCGCCGTGGAGGGACTGCATCGCATCGGCGTGCCCGAGCGCAGCACGGCGACGCTCGAACTGCCGCCGACGGTGCCGGCGGATGCGCCGGACTTCGTCCGAACCGTCACCGCGGAGATGATGGCCGGGCGCGGCGATCTGCTGCCGGTCAGCGCGCTGCCGGTGGACGGCACCTACCCGAGCGGCACGACCGCGTACGAAAAGCGCAACATCTCCGACGAGGTCGCGGTCTGGGACTCCGACCTGTGCATCCAATGCGGCAACTGCAGCTTCGTCTGCCCGCACAGCGTCATCCGCACGAAGTACTACGACGGGTCGCACCTCGACGACGCCCCGGAACTGTTCCCGTCAGCCCCGCTCTCCGCCGTGGGCCTCCCGGAGAGCCGGTACACGCTCCAGGTCTACGTCGAGGACTGCACCGGCTGCGGCCTCTGTGTGGAGGCATGCCCGGCCGTGGCCCCCGGCGAGCCGGTGCGCAAGGCGATCAACCTCGCCCCGCGGGAGCCGTTGGTCGTTTCCGAGCGGTCGAACATC
>DATITC010000127.1:0-25481 GCA_035468175.1 Frankiaceae bacterium
GCTTGTGGCCGGGCGGAGGTCGTGGCGCATGCGCTCGTGGACTAGCGCTGGCGCATCGCCAAGATCAACGCTGCCCGGAACCGCCGGAGCCCCCCGGAACCCCGCCTCGGCGATCTCTCCCGGCAGCGTTCAGCGGGCGGAGCCCAGGGCTAGCGCGGCGCGCACTTCCGCCATGATCCCGTCGGGTTGGTCCAATACCTCCGCGGCGGCGAAGTGCAGCACCTGCCAGCGCGCGATCAGAGTCTTCCGCCCACGCTGGCGGTCCTTGATGAAGCTCCCGTACTGATTGTGAAACTCGAAGCCGTCGATCTCCGCGATCAGCCGATGGCGGGGCCAGGCGAAGTCCGCGCGACCGATGAACGTCCCGTCGAGCCAGACGGGGTGTTGCGGGACTGGCGCCGGCAGCCCCGCTTGGTGGAGCATGGCGCGGAAGACGGACTCGGGGTTCGAGGCGTGCCGGGCGTCTGCCAGGTCAACGGCGATGGCGGCCGGGAGTCGCCCCGGCCATCTGCCGCGGTCGCCCAGGCCGTCGAGCAGTTGCTCCTTCTCCAGGACCCCTGTGCGGAGGAGCTTGTCGAGCATCGGCAGGGACTCGGCAAGCTGCAGCTCACCGGCGACATCGAGCGCGGTCCGTACTGGAGACGTGAGCCGAACACCGGCGACGAGGACGACCTCGTCCGCTGCCTGGGCGCCGCGATGGAGCCGGGTCCCGGGCCACGGCCGTGGACAGCGCGCACGCGGGACGAGCAGGTGCACGTCTTCGTCGGGCTCGGCGTCCAACCAGCCATAGCGCCGGGCGGCGGTGACGCCACACAGTGCGGCGGGGTGGCCGACCGCAGCGAGAGCGAGCTCCGGAGCCCGGGTGGGATCCACCAGCCGGAAGCAGTCCTCCGAGCGCACGGCCAGCCCGGCCGCCCGGAGCCGGGCGAGCTGACGGATGCCGACACCGACCTCCTTCGCCTCTGCCGCCGTGAACTCGCCGAGCAGGACCGTGGGGAGCACGGGGGCAGACTGCCGGAAGCCAGATGGGCGAGTCGCACGTCATCCACAGGCGTCCGCCCGCAGCCCGGTCGGCGCGAACGCTGCCCGCAACCGGCGGGCAGCGCAAGGAACCGGACTTCTCGATCTCTCCCGGCAGCGTTCGGGACCACCGGCCCGGCAAGCGCCGGGGCCCGAGGGGGACACCTGACCGGGTGGTGACCGGCTACAGAGCTCCGCTCGGCTTGGCGGTGTGACATTTGCCCGACGCGCCGTGGCGAATATTCACGATCGATCACCGCCCCGTACGCTCCGGCAAGACCCTTGACACGGGAGGATCCGTGGCTGTTCGTTTGGTGATCGGTCTCCTTATGACCGTCGCTGCTCTGGCCGTCGCCGGCCGGCGCGTTTTCTGGCTCTACAAGTTGATCGCCTCGGGCCAGCCCGTCGATCGTATGGACCACCTGCCCAAGCGGCTGTGGGTCCAGCTGACGGAGGTCTTCGGCCAGCGCAAGCTGCTGAAGTGGAGCGGTCCGGGCATCGCCCACTTCTTCACCTTCTGGGGCTTCATCGTCCTCGGGGTGACGATCATCGAGGCGTACGGCGCCCTGTTCAGCCGTGACTTCCACATCCCGTTCATCGGGAAGATGACCTGGCTGGGCTTCCTCGAGGACTTCTTCACGGCGGCCGTGCTGCTGTCGCTGGTGTACTTCTCGATCACGCGTATCCGGAAGGCGCCGTCCCGGCTGCACCGGTCGAGCCGCTTCTACGGCTCGCACACCGGTCCGGCCTGGGTCATCCTCGGGCTGATCTCGCTGGTCGTGTTCACGCTCGCCTGGTACCGCGGGGCCCAGATCAACACCGGCCACTTCCCGTTCGCCAACAACGCGAACGTCCCCTACGCCGACCGCGCCGCCGACGCCTCGTGGTGGACCTTCACGTCGAAGGCTGCGGCGTACGTCCTCCACCCGCTCGGCTCCGGCGCGAACGACGTGCTCGAAACGGTCGGCATCCTCGCCCAGCTCGCCGTGATCTTCGGCTTTCTCGTGCTGGTCGTGTACTCCAAGCACCTGCACATCTTCCTGGCGCCGATCAACGCCAGCACCAAGCGGCTCCCGAAGGCGCTCGGACCGCTGGCCACCTCGCCGGACCTCGAGGCCCTCATGGAAGAAGAGGACCCGATCATCGGTGTCGGCAAGGTCGAGCACTTCAACTGGCGCAACATGCTGGACTTCGCGACCTGCACCGAGTGTGGTCGCTGCCAGAGCCAGTGCCCTGCCTGGAACACCGGGAAGCCGCTCTCCCCCAAGCTGCTGATCATGGACCTGCGGGACCACCTGTTCGCGAAGGCTCCGTTCCTGCTCGGCGGTGGTGGCAAGGCTGCGACCGGCATCGAGGAAGACGCCGGAGCGACGGAGCCGGACGGCAAGGCCGGCAACAAGGAGCACCACCACGGCGTCCCGGAGTCCGGCTTCGGCCGCGTGCCCGAGCCCGGCAAGGCGCAGGACGACCGTCCGCTCGTGGGCGACGCGGCCTCCGGCGGCGTCATCGACCCGGACGTCCTGTGGTCCTGCACCACCTGCGGCGCCTGCGTCGAGCAGTGCCCGGTGGACATCGAGCACGTGGACCACATCCTCGAGATGCGGCGCTACCAGGTGCTGATCGAATCGGAGTTCCCGAGCGAGGCCGGCGTCATGCTGCGCAACCTCGAGAACAACGCCAACCCGTGGGGCGTGAACCCGAAAACGCGCACCGAGTGGATGCACGACATGCCGTTCGAGGTCCGCTTGATCGAAGAGGGCGACAAGATCCCGGACGACGTCGAGTACCTGTTCTGGGTCGGCTGCGCCGGCGCCATCGAGGACCGGTCGAAGAAGGTCACCCGCGCCTTCGCCGAACTGATGCACATGGCGGGCGTCGAGTTCGCCGTGCTCGGTACCGGTGAGTCGTGCTCGGGTGACCCGGCTCGCCGCCTCGGCAACGAGTACCTGTTCCAGGAGCTCGCGAAGACCAACATCGAGGTGCTGAACGCAGCCGCCCCGAAGAAGATCGTCGCGACCTGCCCGCACTGCTTCAACGCCCTCGGCCGGGAGTACCCGGCGTTCGGCGGCAACTACGAGGTGCTGCACCACACCCAGCTGCTCGGCCAGCTCGTCGCCGAGGGCCGGCTCACCCCGGTCACCCCCGTCGAGGGTCTCGTGACCTACCACGACCCTTGCTATCTGGGGCGGCACAACGAGGTCTACACCCCGCCGCGCGAGGTGCTCGCCTCCGTGCCCGGGCTGGAGTCGAAGGAGATGCACCGCTGTAAGGAGCGGGGCTTCTGCTGCGGCGCCGGCGGCGCCCGGATGTGGATGGAAGAGAAGATCGGCAAGCAGGTCAACGTCGAGCGGGTGGACGAGGCCATCGGTCTCGACCCCGACATCGTCTCGACCGCCTGCCCGTTCTGCATCGTCATGCTCTCCGACGCCGTCACGGCCAAGAAGCAGTCCGGCGAGGTGAAGGACGAGCTCGAGGTCCTCGACGTGTCGCAGCTGCTCCTCCGTTCGGTGAAGGAGGGCGCGAAGGTGCCCGTCGGCGTCGGTGCCGGGGGGCTCAGCACGGACGACGACCTCGGCGGAGAGGGCCCGGTCCGGTCGGACCCCACGTCGACCGCCGGCGCCGATCAGGGGCAGCTCTCCCCGGAGGCGACATCCGACAGCGGTGACCCCGATTCCTCCAGCGGCGGTCACGAGCAGAAGACCTGATCAGAGTTGACCGCGCACGACGGGCGGGTGGCGCTTTCCGGCGCCGCCCGCCCGTCGGCATCGCGGCGGTCGTCGGTCCGGCGGTCGTCGGTCCTGCAGTCGTCGTCGGGCAGACGCCTGTGGACGGTGGGCGCCTGTCCACCGGCCGCGGGTTCGAGGTGCGGGAGGTCGTAGCCGGCTCCTAGCGTCGGTCGCGTCACCTCGTTTCGCCTGGGAGCACCGCATGCCAGACCCGTCCCGACTCGTCGTCACTCCGTCCCTCATCGCCGATGCCGGCCGCCAGCTGTCCGCGTTTGCCGGCACCCTCGACCGAACCGCGGGCCACTTCGGTGGCCCACGCCCCGCCCCGCCTCTCGGCGACGCCGGGTGCACGATGGCCTACCTCCGAGCCCACCACGAGTTGGCGGGGCTGGTGACCACGGCGGTGGTCCAGGGCCGATCGTTCGCCGCGGCCTTGGGCGACGCTGCGGTTCTGTACGAGGCGCTCGACGGCGACCCGCGACAGGCCGCGGCATGAACCGGATCGGCCCGGCAGCACTCGACCTGCACCTGCCGCCGGAACTCGCCTCGGTCGACCCCGCCGCACTCCGGTCCCGAGCCGTCGAACACCAAACGGACGCAGGCGCAGCGGACGCCCAAGCTGCTGCGCTGCGGACCGCCGTCATCCGGCTCGTTCCGGCTGCCTGGCTCGGCCTCGGCGCCTCGTCCTTCGCGACCGGCGCCCTGCTGCAGGCGAACAGCCTGGCGGGCGTGGCGGCGGCGGGCCGCGATCTCGCCACCACTCTGGACGCGCTCGCCGGAGCACTGGAGCAGGCGCGGGCGGACGCCTCTGCGGCGGTCCGCACGGGTCAACAGCTGGACGACGAGGTCGCGACCGAGAACGCCTTCTGGGCACGCCGCCCGGAACCCGAACGCGTGGACCCCGACCCGGCCCGACTGGAAACCCAAGCCGCCGCCGCGCGTTCGCTGCAAGCGCGGCTGGCCGCGGCGACGGACGCGGCTCGGCGCGCATGGGCGCAGGCGAGCGCGGCCTTCGACCTCGTCGCCTACCAGATGCCGGCGCTTTCGGCCGCGATGTCCGGCTCAGCCGACGACGGCTGGCGGCCCTCGACCAACCTGTCCGCGCTGCCGGCCGTCGACTGGCGACGGCTCGTCGGGCTCTCCCCGGTCTGTCAGGGCGCGGGGTGGGCGGGGGCCGGGGTGCTGGTCGGGCCGGACGGACGGCATTACCCCCTGGTGGTTCCCTGGATCGAGGATGCGCGCGGCCGCTGGTCCGCGGACCTCGCCCCGGCCGAGCAGGCCGTGTCGACGCTCGGGGGAGCCGACCCGGGCTGGCACGAGATCGGGGTGCGGTTCGGGATCGACAGCTTCGGTCCGCCCGCGGGCACCGCCACAAAGGCCGCGATCGTCACCGCCGGCTTCCTCGGCAACGCGCCGCAGATGATCGGGCGGCTCCGACCGGACTTGCTCCCCCTGCTGCGGTGGACGACGTCCGGCCTGCCCACGTTGTCACCACCGACGGGGAAATCGGCCATCCCACCTCCGCGGGGCGGTGGCACGGCGCAGATCCCCCGCTCGGCGCTCGTGCAAGAGGACGATCGGCTCGGCTGGACGTCCGACACATCCGGCGCATCGCCGAACCGGGCCGCGCACCGTGGCGGATCGGACGTCGTTGCGAGCAAGGCCACGCCGTTCACGCCGAACCTGGTGGGATTGGCCGACTCGGGCCTGGCCGGGCTGGGGACCGCAGGTCGGCTCGACGACAGCCGCCTCGTGGCCTACCGGGCAACCTTCGAGGAAAACGCCGACGGGCGCGTTCGGGCTCGAGTGGTCACCTACCGGGTGCGGGACGGGAGCAACGGACCCACGGTGTTGTCCGACGACGTCTCGGTGACGCCCGAGGGTCGGCTCGGGCGCGCACCCGTCACCTACCGCACACCGGCCACGCCGCAGGTGGCGACCGTGGACTGAGTACCGCGACCGGCTACCCCAAGAACGTCCGCTCCGTCAGCCCGTGGGCTCCGTGACCCGGGGATCGGCCGGGCTCGGTGCGGCGCTGCCGGGGTCACACGGCAGCGCCGGCGGCTGCTCGCTCGGAGGATCCTGGACCGAGGGGCTGGGCGACGGACTTGGCGACTCCGTCAGGGGCCCGCCGGGTGCTTGGGGCCCGCCGGGTGCTTGAGGCCCGCTGGGTGCTTGGGGCCCGCTGGATGCCGGGAGCGGGCTGGGCGTCGGGGCCGGCGTGAGCGTCACCGTCGTGACACCCGTGCTCGCCGACCACACGGCCGACCCCTGCGCGAAGTCGTTGCGGCGACCGCCCGGCGCCGCGTACTCGTCCGACGTCGGGTAGCCGAGAGTGCCGCTCGCGCCGCCCAGGGAGAGCCACGTCGCCCGGATCGCTCCCTGGACCTGATGCGCGCCGGTTGTCGGCGACCAGTAGATCGAGCCGGACCGACCGGAGAAGTTGTTGTACCGGCCGACCCCGTCCGAGGCGCCGGTCTCGTCGGTCGTCGGATAACCCAGCGCGCTGCGCTCCCAGCCGAGCGCCGCCCACTTCGCCCGGATCGCCCCCTGGATCTCGTGCGCCCCGGTCGACGGCGACCAGTAGATCGAGCCACCGGCCCCGGAGAAGTGGTTGTACCGACCGACCCCGTCCGGAGTCGCCGTCTCGTCCGTGACGGGCAGGCCCAGGACGCCGTCCGGCCCACCGAGCGCGAGGTAGCGGCCGAGGATGTCGCCGTGCACCTCGTGTGCCCCACCCGCCGACGAGTAGTAGATGCGGCCGCCCGCATAGTTCTGCGCTCGGCCGCCGGGAACGGCGTACTCGCCTCCGACCGGCGCCCCGAGCATCGAGCGGTTCCCACCGAGGGCTGAGTACCGGCCCGCGATCGGGGTGACGGCGGAGGGCCCTGTCGACCCCCGCGCGAAAGCGTCGAGCTGGGCCTGGGAGCCGTTGAAGACGTCCTGGTCACCCGGGAAGATCCCGCGGTCGTTGTACTGCCAGAAGGTGTGGAAGCCCCATCCGGCCGGCATCAGTCCCGGGGTGCTTGCGTACCGGGCGATGAACAGCGGGTTGGCCGACCCGAAGTTCCCGTTGCTGCCGGTACAGGTGTTCCACCAGTCGCGGGTGCTGTAGATGGTGGGATACCGGCCGGTGCGGGCTGCCACTGTGCGGGAGAACTCGCCGATCCAGGCTGACAAGGCGGACGGGCTCATCGAGTAGCACGTAGAGCCGTACGGGTTGTATTCGATGTCCAGCATCGGCGGCAGGGTCCGGCCGTCCGCGGTCCAGCCGCCGCCGTGGTCGACGAAGTAGTTCGCTTGCGTCGCTCCGCTGGTTCGGTTGGGCAGGGCGAAGTGGTAGGCCCCGCGGATCAGCCCGGCCCCGGCCGATCCGTTGTATTGCTGGCCGAAGTACGGGTTGGTGTAGCCGTTGCTCTCGGTGGCCTTGATGTAGACGAAGCGTCCGCCGGCACGGGCCGCCGCCGGCCAGTCGACGTTCCCCTGGAAGGCACTGACGTCCATTCCGTAGGGCTGGGCGGCCGCGGCGGCGGACACCTGCGGGGCCGCCCTCGCGCCGACCCCGGGCCCGGCGTCGGACGGTTCGTGCGAGCGGACGGTCGAGCCCATGTGATCGGCATTCGGGTCGAACACCGCGTTGAAGGCGGCGAGTTCCGTGGCCCTCGCCCGGCTGACCGAGGTCGCGGTCACCGTGGGCAGGGTCGCGACTCCGAGAACGCCGACGAGTACCGCGACGGCCGCGATCGTCCATGGGAGGACGGAGATCGCAGAACGGGACCGAGGCGGCACCACACCTCCGGGGGGAGAGGCATTCGGCGGCAATCCGCACCCGGTGACGAGCGGAGGAGCGGTGCCCTGAAGCGGATGACCAGGTAGGCCGAAGGAGCTTCCGCGACCGAACCAGAGAATTCGCCAAATTTAGGCAGATCGTGCGACATTCGCTGCCGCACGCCTACCCAGGCTGGCGGCTCCGAATCAGGTCGCGCCGCGCGTGAACCCCTGCCACGAGCGCGACGGCGTCGGACCACGCTGCCCCTGGTAACGCGACCCGTAGACGGCCGAGCCGTAGGGGCTCTCGGCCGGGGAGGTGAGCTGGAAAAAGGCGAGCTGGCCGATCTTCATGCCGGGCCACAGCTTGATCGGAAGGGTGGCGACGTTGCCGAGCTCCAACGTGACGTGGCCGGAGAAACCGGGGTCGATGAAGCCGGCGGTCGAATGGGTCAGCAGGCCCAGCCGACCGAGCGAGCTCTTCCCCTCGAGCCGGGCCGCCACGTCGTTCGGAAGCGTCACCGCCTCGAGGGTCGCACCGAGCACGAACTCGCCGGGGTGCAGGACGAAGGCATCGTCGCCGGTGGTCTCGACCAGCTCGGTGAGGTCCTCCTGCTCCTGCGACGGGTCGATGAAGGCGTAGCGGTGATTCTGGAAAACCCGGAACCACCGGTCCAGCCGGACGTCGACGCTGCTGGGTTGGATGAGCTTCGGATCGAACGGGTCCAGGCGCACCCGCCCGTCGTCGATTTGGCGGGTGATGTCACGATCCGACAGGAGCACAGCCGCTATCCTGTCAAGCAGTCACGGCCTTCGGGGCACCGACACCGTGCGCGGGTGTAGTTCAGAGGCAGAACATCAGCTTCCCAAGCTGAGAACGCGAGTTCGATTCTCGTCACCCGCTCAGTACCGCGTACCTCGCAGTTCCACAGTTGACCTGCTCAGTGCCGGTCGTCTTGGTTCCGGCGAGTATCCGCTGCGGACTGCTTGAGACCGCCTGGGACCCCCTAAGTTGCCTGAGTCGCCGGACGGTCGGCCGCTCCGGCTGCTAGGGATCGCCAGGCAGCCCAGCGCCGGTCATCGCAGAATCGCTAACGAAGACTGCCGACCGATCTCGGCTGATCCTCCGCGGCGCGTTCGTGTGCGACGCTCGCGGCCCTCGGGGAGGGTGACCGGCGTGGCGCCGGCTGGCACGGTCCTGACGTCCCTCGACAACTGACCTCCGGACGTTGCAGCGGCCGCTTGGGGAAAGTCGCTTACCCGCAGGAGGGGGACGCTGCGGCTCCTGCCTGCTGGCGGTGCTCGTACGCGACAAGGACCGGTGCTCAAAGCACGGCCCGGTGGCTCCGGTGCCCCCACTAGCTCGGGGCCGATCAGCACGGCGGGAGGGTCGGAGGTCCCTGGCGCCACGACAGCGCCAACTTCACAGTTGGCGCTGCGCGCGTTGGCCCCGGCCACCGGCCCCTAGCACCAACGCCCCGTTTCGGGTCCCGACCTAAGGAGTCGAAGATGGCCTACACCCCGGCTGCGGAGCAGTCCGTTTCCGTTCCGCGACAGCAGCAGCGTTACTCGGACGAGCCTGCCTCCACGGGCTGGACCGGCTGGGTGGCCTTCGGCGGATTCATGATGGTCCTCTCAGGCTTCTTCGGTCTGATCGAGGGCCTTGTCGCCCTCGCCAAGGACCAGTACTTCCTGGTGACTAAGAACGGCCTCCTGGTTGCCACCAGCTACACCGCGTGGGGTTGGACCCACCTGGCGGTCGGCGCCGTCGTGCTTGTGGCAGGCGTGGGCGTCCTGACCGGTCAGCTGTGGGCTCGGATCGTCGGCATCGCGCTCGCGTTCGTGAGTGCGATCGTCAACATCGCATTCCTGTCCGCCTATCCGGTCTGGTCGACGATGATCGTCGCGATCGACGTCGTCGTGATCTACGCGCTTGTGGTCCACGGTGCTGAGATGAAGAATCGGTGAGCTGACCGTCGCACCGGGCGGCAGCTCCTGCCTCCAGGCCGATGCATCGTTCAGCCGGACGTCACGAGCGTCCGAGGGCACGGCGCCGGAGTGCGCCGCCGCCGCTGGGGACGAGCTCAACGAACTCCGCGCCGGCGCGGAACCCGAGGGCGAGGCGGACCCCCGCTGCCCGGAGAGCCGACCCTAAGAAAACCCCCCACACGGCCAGACCCCCGAAGTGGCCATCGCCTCGGTATCCCGCGCTGTATCCACGCAAGGGGTACGCCCGACGCCCACGAGGACGGCGTCCAGCACGGTCCGAGGGTCAGCAGCTCAGATCGTGAACCAGACCGTCTTGCCCGCCCCATGGGCGGTCCAGCCCCACGTCGTCGACAACGTTTCGACGATCCGCAACCCTCGACCGCAGTCTGACCCGTCCGCGACCGATTCCCGCAGCTCGGGGGTGCCCGGCGCGTGGTCCCGCACCGCGACCGCCACCTGGCCCTCCCTCGCGCTGATCCGCACGAGAATGGGCTGCCCGCTGCCGCGGATGGCGTTCGTGACGAGCTCGCTGACCAGCAGCCGCGCGACGTCGACGACGGCTTCCGGGCAGCTGCTTAGTGCGCCCCGGACCAGGGCGCGCGCTGCCTCGACGCTCGCCATGCTGGCCGGGAGTTCTTGCTCCGCCAGCACCGGCCAGGCCCCGGTCAATCGCCGCACCGCGACGTCGAGCGGACCTGCTGGACCATCGAGCGAACCCCTCGTCGAACCGGAGACGGCTGGTCGGGCAAGGACTGGACTCGACGGTGCCGGGGCGCCACCGGCGCCTCGGCCGACTGGTACCCCGATCCGTCAACACCAGTCGACCCGCCACGCTCTGACCTGGAGAGAGCGCCCGGAGAGTCAGGCAGCCTCGGAGACGGGCGCGAGGTCGAGTGCCACGATGCCGGCCAGCAGCGCCGGCAGCGATGTCCCTCCCAGAGCGAGGAGGACCAGCTGAACACCAGCAGCGCGAACCCGGCCGGGGCGACGAGCCGACCGTGCCCGCGGTCGGCCAGGCGACCGGAGATGGGCGCCATGCCCGGCCCCGCCAACCCGGCGAGGCCGAACAGCCCGATCGTGGCGGGTCCGTAGCCGTAGTGGGGGCCGGAGAGCAGGAACGCGAGTGCCGTCCACAGGGTGGTGAAGCAGGTCATGCCGACCGCACCCAGCACCATCCGCTGACGCAACACCGGCTCCTCGAGCACGAGCGAACCGACGGAGCGCAGCAGCGCGCCATACCGCAGGTCACCCGCGGTGGGCCGTACCCGTGGCAGCACCCGACGCAGGACCACGGCGAGCACGAACATCAGGACCGCAGCCGCGGCGAACACCAGCCGCCAGCCGCCGGCTTCGGCCAGGAAGCCACCGACGGTCCGTGCCGCGAGGATCCCCGATGTCGTGGAGCAGCGGCTGGGCGTAGTACAGGTTGGCGACACTCGCGCCCACCACCACGGCCAGCAGGAGGACCAGCTATCGACTCAGATGCGTCGGGCTCTCGCTCCGGGTCGACAAGCCTGCTCCTCACGATCACGGATCTCGGCTGGACGGATCTCGGGCGGGACGCGGCACGGGGAAGCCGCACCGTGTTACAGGGACTGCAACGTCATCCGCAGCAGCAGTGCTTCCCGGCGAACCACGTCCCATCCGGGGATTCCGTGGCCCCCGAGTCGGGGTTGGTGACAGTCTGGGCGCTCGGACCGTCACTCAGGGGATGCGATGAGCTGGTTCCACACCCGACCCGTCGCTCCGGGGGTGTGGCTGGTGGCCGAGCCCGGGCACGTGAACTGCTGGCTGGTGGCGGGGACGGAGCGCGCCGTCCTGCTCGACACCGGGCTCGGCGTGGCACCGATCCGGCCGGTGGCGCAGGCGTTGACGCCGGTGCCGGTCGAGGCCGTCAACAGCCATTACCACTTCGATCACACCGGTGGGAACGCCGAGTTCGACCGAGTGGCCATTCACGAACTCGGCGTTCCACTCCTTGCCGGCGGTGTGCCGCCCGCGGTCCGGTCCGGCTATTTGGACTACACCCGACGCCTGCTGGCCGCCGCGGAGACCTACCGCGATCTCGACCGCGACTACTTCCACCTGCTCTCCGCCGACAGCGACCCACGGCCGCTCCCCGACGGGTTCGTTCCGGACGGGTGGGATCCGCCACCGGGAATCGTCACCGATCAACTGGTCGACGGCGACGTGCTCGACCTCGGTGGGCGGACCTTGACCGTGCTGCACACCCCCGGCCACAGTCCGGACTCGGTCTGCTTCCTCGACGACCGGGACGGGCTGCTGTTCGGTGGGGACACGCTCAACACCGGTCCGATCTACGCGCAGATGCCGGACTCCGACGTCACCGCCTTCGCCCACTCCACCGCTCGGTTGGCCGAGCTGCACGCCGACATCCGCCTAGTGCTGATGTGCCACTTCGGCCGCGGCATCGTCGAGGCGCAGTTCGTGCGCGAGGTCGCGGATGCGTTCGACCAGCTGGTCAATGAGGACGTCCGGCTGCGGCCCGCCCGCGATTGCCTGTTGGACGAGGCTCGGGAGGCCGTTTTCCCGCAATGCTCGATCCTCGTCGCGCCAGAGGCACGCAGCTGACATACAGCCGGGACCGGCGTGGAGCCGTCCGCCGACTCAGGGCACCCGGCGCACGGGGTAGGTCGGCCGCCAGCTGTACCGGCGCGGCTCCTCGGACAACGGCCAGTCCGCGTCGGCGGCTTTCTCGATGGGGTAGTCGAAGTGCACGTCCGGGTGGTCGTTGCGCAGGTGGTACTCGAGCACCGACTTGTACTCGAAGATCAGGGCACAGGACGGGCAGTGGTGGGTGCTCACATCGGCCTCCGGAGCCGGCCTGCTCGACCGGCGAACATATCGACGCAGTCAGAGGACACCCTCCGCGATCAGGGAGTCAAGTCCGGCGCGCGACCCGCAGGAAAACGCTGTGGCCCATCCAACTGACGTCATCGAACCGTGAGCCCGGCGTAGGCCATGGTCTGCAGCACCGCCCGGGTCGCCGCGTCATCCGGGAAGCGGGCGCTGTAGGGCGTCGAGTTCAACAGTCCGAACACCGCGTGGGCCCTGGTGCGCGCCTCGTCGACGGTGAGCCCCGGGTCGAGTCGGGTGAGCACGCCGACCCAGATCTCGACGTATTCCCGCTGCAGGCGCCGGACGGCGCGCGCCGCCGGCGCCGAGAGGTTCGGCAGGTCACGGCCCTGCACCGAGATCAGTTCCGGTTCGGTGAGGGCGAACTCGGTATGGAAGACCACCAGCCGACGGAGCGCCTCCTCGTCGTCGCCGGCGGCGGCGACCACCGAGCAACCACCCTCGAGTAGCCGCTCGCTCACACCGATCAGCAGTGCGGCCAGCACGGCGTCCTTGTTCGGGAAGTGCCGGTAAACCGCCGGCCCGCTGATCTCGACGGAAGCGCCGAGGTCCTCGATCGAAACCCCGTGGAACCCACGTTCGGCGAACAGCCGGGCCGCGGCGCGCAGCAGGCGTGCCCTCCGGTCCGCCTTCTGGCGGCTCCGCTCGGTCCGGGCCTCAGGCACCTCGGGCACTGCCGACACCTCGGGCACCTTGGACGGCGACACCTCGGGCATGCGCCCCTCCCCGGCTGGACCGACCGCAGCGGCCGGACTAGTCTAAGCACATTCGGTTAACCGCTCCTAACTGGAAGGGCGGGATGGACGAGCTGCTCGGCACCGCGGCCGACCCGTCCTCGGCTGCCTTCGCCAGCAACATGGAGCACCACACCGCCCTGACGGAGGACCTGCGGCAACGTCTGCGGACGACGGCACGCGGCGGCTCGGAGGCCGCCCGGGAACGCCACGTCGGCCGGGGCAAGTTGCTCCCCCGCGACCGCGTGGACCTGCTCCTCGACCCCGGCAGTCCCTTCCTCGAGCTCTCCCCGCTGGCCGCCACCGGGCTGTACGAC
Source organism: Frankiaceae bacterium (assembly GCA_035468175.1). GTDB lineage: Bacteria > Actinomycetota > Actinomycetes > Frankiales > Frankiaceae > JAVEDQ01. The sequence continues at coordinate 13,432 of DATITC010000127.1, forward strand.
GACGACGCCCCGGGCGCCGGCATCCTCACCGGCATCGGACGGGTGTCCGGCCGGGAGTGTGTGGTCGTCGTCAACGACGCGACCGTGAAGGGCGGCACCTACTACCCGGTGACGGTGAAGAAGCACCTCCGGGCCCAGGAGGTGGCGCTGCACAACCGCCTGCCCTGCATCTACCTGGTGGACAGCGGCGGAGCGTTCCTGCCCGAGCAGGACGAGGTCTTTCCCGACCGCGAGCACTTCGGCCGGATCTTCTTCAACCAGGCGACGATGAGTGCGCGCGGGATCCCGCAGATCGCGGCCGTCCTCGGCTCGTGCACCGCCGGCGGCGCCTACGTCCCGGCGATGGCGGACGAGGCCGTGATCGTCCGCAACCAGGGCACGATCTTCCTCGGCGGTCCGCCGCTGGTGAAGGCTGCCACCGGCGAGGTCGTCACCGCGGAGGACCTCGGTGGCGGGCTGCTGCACAGCCGGACCAGCGGTGTGACCGACCATCTCGCCGACGACGACGCCCACGCCCTGCGGATCGTCCGGCGCATCGTGGGAACGCTGGGACCGAAGGCGACCCGGCCGTGGGAGATCCGGCCGGTCGAGCCGCCGGCTATCGACCCCGGCGAACTGCTCGGCGTCGTCCCGGCCGATTCCCGCGCCTCCTACGACGTGCGCGAGGTGATCGCCCGCCTGGTCGACGGCAGCCGCTTCGCCGAGTTCAAGGCCGAGTACGGCACGACGCTGGTCACCGGGACGGCTCATCTGCACGGCCATCCGATTGGGATCATCGCGAACAACGGCGTCCTGTTCGGGGAGTCGGCGCTGAAGGGCGCGCACTTCATCGAGCTGTGCGACCGGCGCAGCATCCCGCTGCTGTTCCTGCAGAACATCACCGGCTTCATGGTCGGCCAGCAGTACGAAGCGGGCGGCATCGCCAAGCACGGCGCGAAGATGGTCACCGCCGTCGCCTGCGCCCGGGTACCGAAGTTCACGGTCGTCATCGGGGGCTCGTTCGGAGCGGGCAACTACTCGATGTGCGGCCGTGCCTACTCGCCCCGGTTCCTGTGGATGTGGCCGAACGCGCGCATCTCGGTGATGGGCGGCGACCAAGCGGCCAACGTGCTCGCCACCGTCCGCCGAGACCAGGCCGAAGCCCGCGGCCAGGAGTGGAGTGCCGAGGCCGAGGAGCAATTCAAGGCGCCCATCCGCGACCAGTACGAGTCCCAGGGCAACCCGTACTACTCGACGGCGAGACTGTGGGACGACGGGGTCATCGACCCCCGGGACACCCGGTCCGTACTCGGCCTCGCCCTGTCCGTCGCCGCCAACGCGCCGCTGGAGCCGGTCTCCTACGGCGTGTTCAGGATGTAGGTGAGCGCAGTGATCACAGTGCTCACAAGGCGTCGGCGTCTCCCGCGCTCGGGGCCACACCTCGCGCATACCCGAAGTGGGGGCTGACGTGTTCTCGACGGTCCTGGTGGCCAACCGCGGGGAGATCGCCGTCCGGGTGATCCGCACCCTGCGCCGCATGGGTATCCGGTCGGTCGCCGTCTACAGCGACGCGGACGCCGGTGCGCGGCACGTCTGCGAGGCCGATGTAGCAGTGCGCCTCGGGCCGGCCGCTCCGCGGGAGAGCTACCTGGCCATCGACCGGGTGCTGGCGGCCGCCTCGGCCACCGGGGCGGACGCGGTCCATCCCGGCTACGGCTTCCTGGCCGAGAACGCGGCGTTCGCCCAGGCCTGCGCCGACGCCGGCGTCACCTTCATCGGCCCGCCGATCCGCGCGGTCGAGGTCATGGGCGACAAGATCCGCGCGAAGGCGGCGGTGGTCGCCGCCGGCGTGCCGGTCGTCCCGGGGGCAAGCGAGGCCGGGATGACCGACGAGGACCTGATCGCCGCGTCGGCCGAGGTCGGCTTCCCGGTGCTGGTGAAGCCGTCGGCGGGCGGTGGCGGCAAGGGCATGCGGCAGGTCTCCGACCCGGCCGAGCTGCCCGAGGCGCTGCGCTCCGCCCGGCGGGAGGCGGCGTCGAGCTTCGGGGACGACACCCTGTTCCTCGAACGGTTCGTCACCGCGCCACGGCACATCGAAGTGCAGGTGATCGCTGACGCCCACGGCCACACGGTCCATCTCGGCGAGCGTGAGTGCAGCCTCCAGCGTCGGCACCAGAAGGTGATCGAGGAGGCGCCGTCCGCCCTGCTCGACCAGGCGACCCGCGACCGGATCGGTGCCGCCGCCGTCGAGACCGCCCGCACGGTCGGCTACACCGGGGCCGGCACGGTCGAGTTCCTCGTCTCCGACGAACAGCCCGACGAGTTCTTCTTCCTGGAGATGAACACGCGCCTGCAGGTCGAGCACCCGGTCACCGAGCTGGTCACCGGCCTCGACCTCGTCGAACTCCAGGTCCGCATCGCTGCCGGTGAACCGCTGCCGTTCACCCAGGACGGGGTCCGGCTGACCGGCCACGCCGTCGAGGCCCGCGTCTACGCCGAGGACCCGGCCCGCGGCTTCCTGCCGACCGGGGGCCCGGCCCTGCTCGTCCGCGAACCGGCCGGCGAGGGAATTCGCGTCGACTCCTCGCTGGTGGAGGGCGGCACGGTGGCCACCACCTACGACCCGATGCTGGCCAAAGTCATCGCCTGGGCTCCCGATCGCGCCACCGCCCTCGGCCGGCTCGACACTGCCCTGCGCGAGACCGCGGTCCTCGGGTTCGGTACCAACGTCGCGTTCCTCCGCGCGCTGGTCACGCATCCCGACGTCCGGGCCGGCCGCCTGGACACCGGACTGATCGAACGCCACCTCGATGCGCTGACCAGCAGCGACGTCCCCGACTTCGCCTACGTCGCCTATGCGCTGTCCCGCCGGGCCGCGCTCGGCCCGGGCGCCGACCCGTGGGACTCGCTGACCGGGTTCCGGCTCTCCGGACGAGCGCCGGTGCGGTTCGACGTGCTCGCCACCGATGGCAGCCGCCTCACCCTCACGGTCACCGGCCCGCTGTCTGACGCCGGCGAGCTGCCGGACGTCAAGGTGCAGATCGGCGAGCGCAGCGCAGTGGCCAGCGCCGAGCCCACCGATGACGGGCTGCTCCTCACCTTCGATGGCGTCACCGCACCGGTCCTCGTCCGGGACGGCTGGGTGGGAGCCGAGGGGTCGGCCTGGCACGTCGTCGACGCCCCGCCGCTGCGCACGAAGGCCGACGCCACCGCGGCCGACGGCGAGGTGCGCAGTCCGATGCCGGGCTCGGTCGTCGACCGCCCGGCCGAACCGGGTGCGGCCGTGGTGGCCGGCGAGGCATTGCTCGTGATCGAGGCGATGAAGATGGAGCACGTGCTGCGCGCACCGGTGGCCGGGACCGTGGACCTCCTGGTCCGGGTCGGCGACCAGGTGGCCGTCGATCAGGTGTTGGCCCGGGTCGTCCCCGTGGCGGACACCCCAGGGGAGAAGGAGAACTGATGCTCGACACGAGACTCACGCCGGAGCAGGAACAGCTCCGCAAGACCGTTGAGGAGTTCGCTCGGGAGGTGGTGGCGCCGGTCGCGGCGCACCACGACGCGACGAAGACCTTCCCTTACCAGGTTGTCGCCGGCATGGGCGAGATGGGGCTGTTCGGGCTGCCGGTCCCCGAGGAGTACGGCGGCATGGGGGGGGACTACTTCGCGCTCTGCCTCGCGCTCGAGGAGCTCGCCCGGGTCGATCAGAGCGTCGCCATCACGCTCGAGGCGGGCGTATCGCTCGGCGCGGTGCCGGTGTTCCGGTTTGGCAACGAGGCGCAGAAGTCGGAGTGGCTGCCGAGGTTGTGCACCGGAGAGATCCTCGGTGCGTTCGGACTCACGGAAGCTGGCGGCGGCAGCGACGCCGGCGCCACCCGGACCACGGCGAAGCTCGAGGACGAGCAGTGGGTGATCAACGGCAGCAAGGCGTTCATCACCAACTCGGGCACCGATCTCACCCGGCTGGTGACCGTCACCGCGGTCACCGGGACGACCGGCTCTGGGAAGAAGGAGATCAGCTCGATCCTCGTCCCGGTACCCATCCAGGGGTTCACCGCCGAACCGCCCTACAACAAGGTCGGGTGGAACGCCTCCGACACCCATCCGCTGTCGTTCGACGACGTCCGGGTGCCGGCGGAGAACCTGCTCGGTGAGCGCGGCCGCGGCTACGCCGGATTCCTGCAGATCCTCGACGAGGGACGCATCGCGATCAGCGCGCTCGCCGTGGGTGCGGCCCAGGGCTGCGTCGACGAGAGCGTGAAGTACGCCAAGGAACGCGAGGCGTTCGGGCGGCCGATCGGCCAGAACCAGGCCGTCGCGTTCAAGATCGCTCGGATGGAGGCGCGGACCTACGTCGCCCGCACGGCCTACTACGACGCTGCGGCGAAGATGCTGGCCGGCCTGCCGTTCAAGAAGGAGGCCGCGATCGCCAAGATGATCTCCAGTGAGGCAGCGATGGACAACGCCCGGGACGCGACCCAGATCCACGGCGGCTACGGGTTCATGAACGAGTACCCGGTGGCGCGGCAGTACCGGGACAGCAAGGTGCTGGAAATCGGCGAGGGCACCACCGAGGTGCAGCTCATGCTGATCGCCCGCACGCTCGGCCTGTGAGCACGCCCTCCGGACCTCCGCGCGAGGACGGCCGGACGCCGATCGAACAGCGCGGTCTGTGGTTCGAGGACTTCGACGAGCACGCGGTCTACCTGCACCGACCCGGGCGCACGGTCACCGAGGCGGACAACGTCCTGTTCACCACGCTCACGATGAACACCCAGGCGTTGCACCTCGACGCGGCGTGGAGCGCCACCACCGCCTTCGGGCAGCCGCTGGTCAACAGCATGTTCACGCTCTCCACGCTGGTCGGCCTGTCGGTGGCGCAGCTGACCCAGGGCACGATCGTCGCCAACCTGGGATTCTCGGAGGTGCGGTTCCCGAAGCCGGTGGTGGCCGGGGACACGCTTTACGCGGAGACGATCGTGCGCGGCAAGCGGGTGAGCGCCAGCCGGCCGGGCGAGGGCATCGTCGAGCTCGAGCACACCGCCCGCAACCAGAACGGGGATGTCGTCGCCGTCGCCGTTCGTTCGACACTCGTCCGGCTCCGCCCGGCTGATGAGGCCGGACTAGCCGCCGGACGATCCGCCGAATGAGCGACTGGGTGCCGCCCGGTCCGGCCTGGTTGTTCTGCCCGGCCGATCGACCTGAGCGCTTCGCGAAGGCGGCGGCGACCGCGGACGTCGTCATCCTTGACCTCGAGGACGGCGTCGGCCCCGACCACAAGGACGACGCCCGCCGCGCCCTGGCCGAGACCCAGCTCGACCCGGAGCGGACCATCGTGCGGGTCAACCCGGTCGGGACCGACGATCACGCTCGGGATCTCGCGTCGCTCGCGAGCACGGCCTTCGGCGTGGTGATGCTGGCGAAGACCGAGTCCGCGGAGCAGGTGGCGAGCCTGCGGGATCGCTCGGTGGTCGCGCTCTGCGAGACTCCGCTCGGGGTGGCCAACGCGCCGCAGATCGCCGCCGCGCGCAGCACTATCGCTCTGATGTGGGGCGCGGAGGACCTGCTCGCCGGGCTCGGCGGACGATCCAGCCGATTCCCCGGCACGGACGGACGAGCGGGGCCCTACCGGGACGTCGCCCGGACGGCTCGCAGCCTGGTGCTGCTGGCAGCCGGCGCCTACCGGCGGCTCGTGATCGACGCCGTCCATCTCGACATCCGGGACCTCGACGGGCTGCGCGAGGAGGCCGAGGACGCGGCCGCCTGCGGTTTTGCGGCAACCGCCTGCATCCACCCGACGCAGGTGGAGGTGGTGCGGGAGGCCTACCGGCCGACCGTCGAGCAGCTCGACTGGGCCCGGCGGGTTCTTTCCGCCGCTGAGGGCAACCGCGGCGTGTTCGCCTTCGAGGGCGGCATGGTCGACGGTCCGGTGCTCCGGCACGCCGAGCAGCTGGTGGCACGTTCCGGTTGATCGGACTGCTGCTCCCGGGCGCGAGCCCGGAGTGCTGCGAAGGTCTCCCCCATCATCTGCGAGTAACACAGCGGTCCGGGGAATGGTCGTTCTCGTGACCGCCGTCGTCGAGCTCGCTCCGGACGGCACACTTCTGCGCACCCCGCGTCGGGCCTGGTTCGTCTGGGCACTGGCCGTTCTCGCCTACGCCGTTGCGGTGTTCGACCGGGGGTCGCTCGGCGTCTCGGCCGTCGACGCCCAGCACCGCTTCGGGGCCTCCGCCGCCGAACTGTCGCTGTTCGTCGTGTTGCAGCTCGCGGTCTACGCAAGCCTGCAGGTGCCGGTCGGCATCCTGCTGGACCGTTTCGGCACCCGGATCATGGTGGCTGCGGGTGCCCTGGTCATGGCTACCGGCCAGGCGCTGCTAGGGACGACGACGAACATCTCGTTGGCGGTGCTGGCGCGGGCGCTGGTCGGTGCAGGCGATGCGATGACCTTCATCAGCGTGCTGCGGTTGATCCCGACGTGGTTCGCACCGAAGCGGGCTCCGGTGGTCACCCAGCTGACCGGCATCCTCGGACAGCTCGGTCAGGTTGCCGCCGCCTATCCGCTGGTGGCCGTGCTCGACGGCTTCGGCTGGGAGCCGGCGTTCGTCGGCGCGGCCGCGGTGTCTCTGGTGATCGCCGCCGCCGTGCTCGCGGCGGTGCGCGACTCGCCACCGGGCACCACCCCGGAACGCACCACGATTTCCTTGCCTGCGGTGCGTCGGGTGCTCGGTGAGACGTGGCGGGAGCCCGGCACCCGCATCGGTCTGTGGACCCACTTCGTCGCCCAGTTCTCCGGCAACGTGTTCGGACTGCTGTGGGGCTATCCGTTTCTCGTGGTGGGCCAGGGCCTGTCACCCACCACCGCCGGCTTGCTGATCGGACTGCTCGTCCTGGTCGGCATGGGGGTGGGCCCCACGTTGGGCGCCCTGGCCGCCGCCTGGCCGCTGCGCCGGTCCGTCCTCGTGTTCACCGTCGTCGGGGCCAGTGCCACCGCCTGGGCGGTGGTGCTGCTCTGGCCGGGACGTGCGCCACTCTGGCTGCTGGTGCTGCTCGTCGTGGTGCTGGCCAGCAACGGGCCCGGCTCGCTGCTCGGCTTCGACTACGCCCGGACTGAGAACCCGCAGGCCAGGCTCGGCAGCGCCAGCGGCATCGTGAACGTCGGCGGTTTCATCGCGTCCTTGATCCTCATTTTCGCGATCGGGACCATCCTCGACCTGCTGACGCCGGGGGGGTCGACCGACTACACGCTGTCCGCCTTCAAGGCCGCCTTCGCCTTCCAGTACGTGCTGTGGGCGATCGGCCTGATCGGTGTCCTGCGGCACCGCCGGACGCTCCGGCGCCGATTGTCCGAGGACGGCATCGCGCTCGACGCCTTCCCGCGGGCGGTGGCCCGCCGGCTCTCCGCTCGAAGCTGACCGGCGTCGCCGCGCGGTCACGCGGTGCGATCGGCCAGAATGGCGGCGTGACATCAGCGCAGGACGATTCTCGGCCCGGGCAACCCGACGAACGGCAGGAGGAGGTCTTCGAGTTCGTGCTCGGTGGGCCGCCTCGCTACACGCGCGTCGACCTGGTGGAGAAGGTCGGCTTCGACGTCGACAAGGCAGCGCAGCTGTGGCAGGCGATGGGCTTTCCGCAGGCCGACAACGACCAGAGGGCTTTCACCGAGAAGGACCTGAGAGCACTCGAGGTCGCCAAGGAACTGCAGGACAGCGGTCTCATCGACGACCGCCTGACCCTCGTGCTCGCCCGAGCGATGGCACAGACCCTCTCCCGGCTGGCCGACGCCCACGTGGCCGGTTATGTGGACTACCTCTCCGAACAGGCGGAGTCCGCCGACGCGCGGCAGGCGTCGCGCGGGCAGGACCCGGGCGGTGCGGACTCCGGCGCCACGGACTCCGGCGCCACGGACTCCGGCGGGATGGATTCGAACGATGGCGCCGGTGCCGTCGTCGCGAGCGGCTCGGCGGAGCTGGCCTCGGCTCCGTTGGTCGACAACGTCGAGTGGCTGCTCCCCCGCCTCGATGAGCTGATCGGGTTCGTGTGGCGTCGACAGCTCGCGTCATCGCTCGAATCACTGCTCCCGCACGCCGCCGACGAGGAGAAGCCGCTGTCGATCGGGTTCACCGACCTGGCCGGCTTCACCAAGCTCTCCCGGCAGCTGTCCCGGATGGAGCTTTCCCGGCTGACCGAGACGTTCGAGCAGACCGCCAGCGGGGTCGTTGCCGACCTCGGCGGCCGCGTCGTCAAGATGATCGGCGACGAGATCATGTTCGTGGCGTTCGACGCCAGCACCGCGGTGAACATCGCGCTGACCCTGATCGAGCGGCTCGCCGACATCGAGGACCTCCCGGCCGTGCACGCGGGGGTCGCGACCGGCTCGGTGCTCCTCCGGTTCGGCGACGTCTACGGCTCGACAGTCAACATCGCCGCCCGGCTCACCGGCATCGCCCGACCCGACAGCCTGCTCGTCGACAAGGGGACCGCGGATGCCCTCGCGAACGACCGCGCCTTCACGGTGAAGCAGGCACGGCCTCGCCGAGTATCGGGCTATCGGCACCTCCAGCCGTTCGCGGTGAAGCGGCAGACGAACTGACCGTCCGGCGGGGGCGTCGGAGCGGGGCGTCGGCACATTCAGCCCAAAATGGGACAAGGCTCCATGTTTAGCTAATTTGCGATGAACCTGGCCTGCTACGGGGATGTTGTGAGTGCGCTGAGACAGCAGCCATTTCTTCGGTCCACGACATCCCGTGCGACCGCCACCTTGACGGAACCGGTGACCCCGGTCGCCGCCGCACGCCCAGGAGGGCTTATGACTACGCACACCCCCACCGCACCCGCCAACCGCCAGGACAACGGTGCCTACGGCACCGACATCCAGCACTCGCACGCTCGCCAGAGCACCGAGACCAAGGCGTCGTTCAAGACGACCGAGCTGATCGCTTACGTCGTCGCCGTCGTCGGCGTCCTGGTGGCGTCGCTGCTCGTCAAGACGACCGAAGGTCACGCCGACTACTTCCGCGCCGACCGCGCGTGGTTCTACGTCGTGCTGCTGACCATCGGTTACCTCGGCAGCCGTGGCCTGGCCAAGTCCGGCAGCCGCGACAACTACGACGCCTGATTTCGGGCTAGTTCTTCCAGCCGCGAGGGCGGGCTCCCGTACACCGGGAGCCCGCCCTTTCGACTGTCCTGGCTCCGTTATCAGTGCTCCGTCGATGCCGAGCGGCAGCGACGCCCCATTGATTTCGGCCCCACCCCGTCGGGCTCGACGCCGCGCGGGACTCTCAGCGACTCGCGGGCAGCACGGCCGACAGCACCGCCCAGATCAGCGCGCAGACGGCGGCGACCCTGGACATGGTGCGGCAGCTGCTGGCCGCTCTCGGGCCGCTCCAGAGCCTGCCGGGCAAGATCGATGCCATCGCCTCGAGTGCTCAGCGGGCCGTCCCGCTCGCCCAGAGCACACTGACCATCGCGCAACAGACCCTGTCGACCGGGAAGACGGCGCTCGACGTCGCGTATTCGACACTGGACACCCTCCGCCAGTCCCGCGATATCCAGGCCCAGCAGCTCGACGTGACCAGACAGACGCTCGAGCAGACCCGGGAGATCAACGCGAAGTTCCCCGGGGCCGGTGTGTTCCCGACCGGGTCGCCGGCGACAACGCCCAGCGCGGTCGCCAAGACGCTGCCGCGATAGATCGTCGACCTCGGTTTTCGGCGCCAGCGCCGGGTGCGGGCAGCGCTTCAGTGACGTTCGACCGGCAGCCACGCGCTTACGCTGCCCGGACAGATCACGAAGGTCTCTGGCGTGCTCCGGTGCCGGCTCCCGGCAGCGTTTGATCGGGTCCGGCGCTGACCGGACGTTCCCGCGTCGTGCCCGGTTCAGGCCAGCGCGAGCGACGGGTTCGGAAAGGCGGGTGAGATGGCCGGCGGAGTCGCCGACAGAGGCGACGCCGACGGCCCCCGCGAATAGCTGACGTCGGGTGACTGACGCCATGTCAGGCTCCTCTGCCTGGTCACGCGCCCCGGGCGCGAGCGGCCCAGCCAAGCGCGGCAGGACCAGCGGCGGACCGTCTTCGTCGGCTCAGGCGATTGCGACGCGTCAGTCACGCGTCAGAAAGCGAGCGTGCCCGTGACCTAAGACACCTTGTGGCGCGAGCGTTACTGATGGGTAGCATTGGGCGTTGTTACTGACGAGTACGGCACTCCGCCGTACCCACGACGCGGGCGGCATGTACCGCTCCGGTTCGTCTCTGTGAGGAGACATCGATGGGGCACTACAAGAGCAACCTCCGCGACCTCGAGTTCAACCTGTTCGAGGTCTTCGGGACCGACCAGGCACTGGGCAAGGGTCCGTTCGCGCAGATGGACATGGACTCCGCGCGCGACGTGCTGCGTGAGGTCGAGCGCCTCTGTACCGAGGACCTCGCCGCGAGCTTCACTGACTCCGACCGCAACCCGCCGAAGTTCGACCCGGCCACCGGCACAGTCACGCTGCCCGAGCCGTTCAAGAAGAGCTACCAGGCCATCCTCGACGGTGAGTGGTACCGCCTGGCGCTGCCCGAGCACATGGGTGGCTTCGGTGCTCCCCCGTCGGTGGTCTGGGCCGCCAACGAGATGATGCTCGGCGCCAACCCGGCTGCCTTCATGTACATGGCCGGCGCCAGCTTCGCCTCCGTGATCGACCGCCTCGGCACCCCCGAGCAGAAGGTCTTCGCGCAGACGATGGTCGACCACGAGTGGGGCGCCACCATGGTGCTCACCGAGCCCGACGCCGGTTCCGACGTCGGCGCCGGTCGCGCTGTCGCCCACCAGCAGCCCGACGGCACCTGGCACATCGAGGGCGTGAAGCGCTTCATCACCAGCGGCGACTGGGACGTCCCGGAGAACATCGTCCACCTGGTGCTCGCCCGTCCCGAAGGCGCCGGTCCCGGCACCAAGGGCCTGTCGCTGTTCATCGTCCCGAAGTTCATGGTCACGAACTGGGAAACCGGTGAGCTCGGCGAGCGCAACGGCGCCTACGTCACCAACGTCGAGAAGAAGATGGGCCTCAAGGTCTCTTCGACCTGCGAGGTCACGTTCGGCGACAAGCACCCGGCCATCGGCTACCTGGCAGGCGAGGTGCACGCCGGCATCGCCCAGATGTTCCAGGTCATCGAGCACGCCCGGATGATGGTCGGCACCAAGGCGATCTCGACGCTGTCGACCGGGTACCTGAACTCGCTCGACTTCGCGAAGAGCCGCGTGCAGGGCCCGGACCTCGCCCAGATGACCGACAAGACCGCGCCGCGCGTAACGATCACACACCACCCGGATGTCCGCCTGATGCTCATGCGGCAGAAGGCATGGGCCGAGGGTATGCGCGCCCTCGTCATCTACACCGCGCGCGTGCAGGACGGCATCGAGCTCACCGCCGCCGAGGGCCAGGAGGACGACCTCTCGGTCCGGCTGAACGACCTGCTGCTCCCGATCGTCAAGGGCTACGGGTCCGAGAAGGCCTACGAGTTGCTCGCGACGTCGCTCCAGGTGCTCGGCGGCTCCGGCTACCTGCAGGACTACCCGATCGAGCAGTACATCCGGGATGCGAAGATCGACACCCTCTACGAGGGCACCACGTCGATCCAGGGCATGGACTTCTTCTTCCGCAAGATCGTCCGGGACAAGGGCCAGGCGCTCACCAAGTTGATGGGCGACATGACGGAGTTCGCCAAGGGCGACGCGGGCAACGGCGCGCTGGCCAAGGAGCGCGAGCTCCTCGGCACGGCGATCGAGGACATGCAGGGTCTGGTCGGCACCATGGTCGGGTTCCTGACGTCGTCCGCCGAGGACCGTCGCAACGTCTACAAGGTCGGGCTCAACACCACCCGCCTGCTCATGGGCATGGGCGACCTCGTCGTGAGCTGGCTGCTGATGCGGCAGGCGGAGGTCGCGCTGGTTGCGCTCGCAGGCAGCCCGTCGGCGAAGGACCGCGCCTTCTACGAGGGCAAGGTCGCCAGCGCCCGCTGGTTCGCCGCCAACGTGCTGCCCGAGCTGCACAGCAAGCGGGGCATCGCCGAGGCGACGAACCTCGATCTGATGGAC
>DATITC010000128.1:0-33209 GCA_035468175.1 Frankiaceae bacterium
GGGCCTCGGTGATGGAGCCATTGGACCGGCGTACCGCCGCCGCCACACCCACGATCGCCCAGGCCTGGGCGACCCGGTGGAACTTCTCGTAGTGGACGCCCCAGCCGTCGCCCAACTTCGGCAACGACACCTCGACCAGCACCTCATCCGGCTCGAGCACGCTCTGCAGGTAGTCGACGAAGAATTCGCTCGCCGCCACCTCCCGCCGTCCATTCGGCCCGGCGATCCGCATCGTCGCGTCGAGTGCCACAGCCACCGAGGCCAGGTCACCGGCCGGGTCGGCGTGCGCGAGGGCACCGCCGAAGGTGCCCTTGTGCCGCACCGCGGGGTCCGCGACGGTCTGCGTCGTCTCGGACAGCAGCGGCAGGTGTTGCCGGACCAGCTGGTCCCGCAGCACCTCGTCGTGTGTGGTCATCGAGCCGATGACGATGCGGTCACCCTCGTCCCGCACGCCGCGCATCTCATCGACCTTGCACACGTCGACGACGACGGTCGGGTAGGACAGGCGGAGCCGGAGCAACGGCAGCAAGCTCTGCCCGCCGCCGAGCACCTTCGCCTCCTCGCCGTGCTCGGCCAGCGCCGCGACCGCCTGATCGACGGATGTCGCCTTCACGTAGTCGAACTCGGCCGGGATCATCGGGCGTCTCCTTCGCGGCCGGCCTGGACGTCATCAACGGTGCTGGTCGATGCGCCGCCGTAGGCCACCGTCCCGGCAGCGGCCCGGTCCCCACCGTCACCGCCGCCCGCTCCTCCGCTGTCCTGGATCGCTCGCCAGACCCGTTCCGGCGTACAGGGCATCCGGACGTCGCGGACGCCGAGGTGCCGGAGCGCGTCCACGACCGCGTTCACCACCGCCGGCGTGGAGGCGATGGTGCCGGCCTCGCCGACGCCCTTGACGCCGAGCGGGTTGGTGGTCGCTGGAGTCTCGGTGCGATCGAGGTCGAAGTGCGGCAGGTCCGCGGCGCTCGGGATCGTGTAGTCGACCATCGTGCCGGTGACGAGGTTGCAGTCGGCGTCGTAGACCGCCTCCTCGAACAGCGCCTGGGCGATGCCCTGCGCGAGGCCACCGTGGATCTGACCCTCGACGATCTGCGGGTTGACCACGTTGCCGATGTCGTCGACCGCCACGTACTTGCGGATCTTCACCATGCCGGTCTCGGTGTCGACGTCGACCGCACAGAGGTGGGTGCCGTGCGGGTAGGAGAAGTTCTCCGGGTCGAAGACGTAGCTGGAGTTGAGGGTCGGCTCCATGCCGTCCGGCAGGTTGTGGTTCAAGAAGGTCGCCAGGGCCACGTCGCCGATGCTCTGCTTCGCCTCGGGCGAGCCCTTGACCGAGAAGGTGCCGTTCGCGAACTCGAGGTCGCCCTCGGCCGCCTCGAGCAGGTGGGCGGCGACCCGGCGAGCCTTGTCGATCACCTTCTGGCACGCCTTGTGCACCGCGACCCCGCCGACCACGAGCGAGCGCGAGCCGTAGGTGTCCAGACCCTGCGGCGAGGACTTGGTGTCGCCGTGCAGCACCTCGACGTCCTCGAAGGGCACTCCGAGGGCGTCGGCCACGATCTGGCTCCAGGACGTGACGTGACCCTGACCGTGCGGGCTGGTGCCGGTGACGACCTCGACCTTGCCGCTCGGCAGGACCCGGACGTCGGCCGCCTCCCATCCGCCGGCGCCGTAGGACAGCGAGCCGAGGACCCTGGAGGGCGCGAGCCCGCACATCTCTGTGAACGTCGAGATGCCGATACCGAGCTGGACCGGGTCCTGCCGGTCCCGGCGCTCCTGCTGCTCGCGGCGGAGGTCGTCGTAGCCGAACAGCGTTTTGGCCTTCGCCGTGGCGGCCTCGTAGTTGCCGCTGTCGTAGGTCAGGCCCGCGATCGTCTCGTAGGGGAACTCCTCGTGCTTGATCCAGTTCCGCTCGCGGAGTTCGAAGGGTTCCATGCCGAGGTCGTAGGCGGCGTCGTCCATCAGCCGCTCGATCGCGAAGGTCGCCTCCGGGCGTCCCGCGCCGCGGTAGGCATCGGTCGGGGTCTTCGTGGTGAAGACGCCGGTGGCCTTGAAGTCCAGCGCGTCCATCTTGTAGATCGAGTTGTACATGAAGGCCCCGAGGATCGGGATGCCGGGCGTGACCAGCTGCAGGTAGGCGCCCATGTCCGCGAGCAGGTCGACCTTCAGCCCACGCATCCGCCCGTCGGCGTCGAACGCGGCCGAGATCCGCTGGATCTGGTCGCGGCCGTGGATCGTGGCCTGATAGTTCTCGCTGCGGGACTCGTTCCACTTCACCGGCCGGCCGAGCTTCTTGGCCGCCATCAAGCAAATGACCTCTTCGGCGTACACGTTGAGCTTGGCCCCGAAACCGCCGCCGACGTCGGGGGCGATGACCCGGATCTTCTGCTCCGGGATGCCGGTGGTCAGCGCGAGCATCAGCCGCAGGATGTGCGGCACCTGTGTGGACGAGTAGACGGTGTACTCGTCCGCTGCGGCGATCGGGGCGACGACCACCGCCCGCGGCTCCATCGGGGTCGGGAGCAGACGCTGGTTGATGTAGCGCCGCTCGACCACGTGCGCGGCGCCGTTGAACGCTCCGTCGACGTCGCCGTTCACCAGCGGCCAGGTGAACGACTTGTTGGTGCCCTTGTCGCCGTGCACGAGGTCGCCGCCTGCAAGTGCGGCCTCCATGTCGATGACGGCCGGCAGCGGGTCGTAGTCGACCTCGATCGCCTCCAGCGCATCGGCGGCGGAGTAGCGATCCCGGGCGCACACGATCGCGACCGCGTCCCCGAGGTGGCGCACCTCGTCGGTGGCCAGGGGATGGTGATCGGGATGAACCATGTCCTCGGTCACCGGCCACGCGCACGGCAGCGACATCCCGTCGACTCCGAGGTCCGCTGCGGTGAACGCGGCGAAGACGCCGGGGCGCTGCAAGGCCGGGGAGACGTCGATCGACGCGATACGGGCGTGGGCCATCGGGCTGCGCAGCACGGCGATGTGCGCCATGCCAGGCATCTGGATGTTGTCGGTCCAGGTGGTCTGGCCGGTGATGAGCTTCGCGTCCTCCTTGCGCTTGCGAGGACGGCCGAGTTCGCGCTGCCCGGTGGGGGGCGTCTGCTGTCCCGACTCCGCGACCTGCTCGGCCAGGAGGCCGGCATCTAGCTCGGTCATGCGGAAACCTCCACGGGTGCGTCGGTGGCGGAGCCGCCGGGGGTCTGGCCCGCGGCCTGCTGTACGGCCTTGACGATGTTCTGGTAGCCGGTACAGCGGCAGAGGTTGCCCTCGAGGCCCTCGCGGATCTCCTGCTCGGAGGGGTCCGGGTTGTTGTTCAGCAGGTCGGCCGCGGCCATGATCATCCCTGGCGTGCAGTAGCCGCACTGCAGGCCATGCTGGTCGTGGAAGGCCCGCTGCAACGGATGCTGGTTCTCCTCGCCCGGGCCGGTGGCGAGACCCTGGATCGTGGTGATCGACGACCCGTCCGCCTGGAGCGTGAGGATCGTGCAGCTCTTCACGCTCTGCCCATCGAGGTGGACGGTGCAGGAACCGCAGTTGCTGGTGTCGCAGCCGACCGGAGTGCCGGTGCGGCCCAGCCGATCGCGTAGGTAGTGGACGAGCAGCAGACGTGGTTCGACGTCGTCCTCGTAGCGAATGCCGTCAACGGTGACGCTCACGCGGGCCAAGGGAGCCTCCTCAACAAAACGGTCAGGGGCGAGCGAGTGCCCGGTCCTGCGACGGCGGGGCCGCGAGTTGAGTGGGCCGCTGGCGGATCACTGCTGCGCCGGTCACGTACCGATCGTGGGTCGGACACTATGACCGGCGTCACGTCCGCGCCAGACGGGGGTGCTTCGCCGCGCAACAAGCTCCGGCACCGGCCGGCGGAACGCCCTTAAGTGCGGTGGTTAGGTCCGTTTGATCCCGCATTCTCGGAAGGCGGCCCGCACGGCCGTCATCGCAAGCAGCCAAGACGCGCGGCGCGACGGTGCAAAGCCGGTGAATCGCCCAGATCGCTCCCACTTGGATGCCGACGATCGCGGGCCGCGGCTCGTGCCCGTCCGAGTGCGCCGACCGCACACATGACGCACCATGGGCGTATGGAGGGAGGCATGCAGGTAGGTGGGGAGCAACCGCGGGACCTGCTCAGCAGACCGCTGCGCGACCTCCGTGTCTCCGTCACCGACCGCTGCAATTT
The DNA here is from genome assembly GCA_035468175.1 of Frankiaceae bacterium. Lineage (GTDB taxonomy): Bacteria > Actinomycetota > Actinomycetes > Frankiales > Frankiaceae > JAVEDQ01. The sequence continues at coordinate 4,175 of DATITC010000128.1, forward strand.
CCGCTGCCGGTACTGCATGCCTCGCGAGGTGTTCGGAGCGGACCACGCATTCCTCCCCCGGTCCGAACTGCTCACCTTCGAGGAGATCGCACGCGTCGTCGCGGCCCTCACTCCACTCGGGGTCCGCAAGGTCCGGCTCACCGGCGGCGAACCTCTGCTCCGACGGAACGTCCCGGCCCTCGTGGCGATGCTCGCCGGCACTGCCGGCGTCGAGGATCTGGCCCTGACCACCAACGGCTCACTGCTGACCGCGCTGGCCGAACCGCTGCGCGACGCGGGCCTGCGGCGGATCACGGTCAGCCTCGACTCGGTCGACCCGCAGATCTTCGCCGACTTGAGCGACACGAAGATCCCCCTGCAGACGGTGCTGTCCGGCATCGCACGCGCCTCGTCTGTCGGGTTCCGGGTGAAGATCAACACGGTGGTCCAGCGCGGGGTGAACGACGCCGGCCTGCTCGACCTCGTCGACTACGCCCGCAGCGCGGGGCACACGCTGCGCTTCATCGAGTACATGGACGTCGGGTCCACCAATGGATGGTTGCTCGATGAGGTCGTCCCGGCTGTCGAGCTGGTGCAGCGCATCGGCGACCGCTACCCGCTGGAGGCCGTCGGGCCGGCCGAGTACGGCGAGGTCGCCAAGCGCTACCGCTTCACCGACGGTGCCGGCGAGGTCGGCTTCGTGACGTCGGTGACCCAGCCGTTCTGCGGTTCGTGCACCCGCCTCCGCCTGTCCGCGGTCGGCGAGCTCTACACCTGCCTGTTCGGCACGACCGGTTACGACCTCCGTACGCCGCTGCGGGACGGCGCGAGCGACGAGGAGCTCGCCGCGCAGGTCTCCGGCCTGTGGACCAGGCGCGCGGACCGGTACTCGGAGGTTCGCGGCGCGCGGACGCGGACGCTCTCTAAGGTCGAGATGAGCTACATCGGGGGCTGACGGGGCGGACCCGTTCACGAGTTCCGCGAAGCACCTGACCGGCGACCGGAGGGCTCGCTACGCTGCCCGACGCCGCAGCACAGCGGCCTCTCGACGGAGTCTGGGGAACGTATGGAAAAGCAGACAATGGTCAAGGCGCTCAGCATCAGCGGCATCGCGTTCGGCGTCGTCGGGTCCGCCCTCCCGACAGTTCTGATCTCCACCTACGGCAGCGAGCCGACGCCGGCTGCGCGCCTCCTGGCGCGGCTGTGGGGCAACCGCAACCTGGCCTTCAGTGTGCTGGCGATGCAGCTCGAGGGTGAAGCTCTCGACACCCTGCTGCGGACGGCGGTCCTCTCGAGCCTGGCAGACACCACCTTCGGTCTGCTCGCCAAGCCCGTGGATGGCCTTCCTTCTGGCACGGGCGCGGCCACCGCCGTCACAGGCGGGATCTTCGCCGCGCTGTACGCGTACGCGCTGAGCCTCGACTGAGCTGGCCTGAGCAGGCCTGAGCCGGTCAGCCCCCGGCGACCGAGGGCAGCACCTGGACCTCGGAATCGGGATCTAGCGGGGTGGCGAGCCCCTGTCCGGTACGGACGTTCTCGCCGTCCACGTACACGTTGACGTGCCGACGCAGGCTGCCGGTCTCGTCGCGCAGCCGGCGGCAGAGCCGGGGATGCCGTCCGTCGAGAAGGTCGAGCAGTTCGCCGACGGTGGACGGCGGCGGTTCCACCTCGAACGACCGCTGACCATCGGCGTGCTCGGCCAGCACCCCGGGCAGCCGCACCCGCACGCTCACAGCTCGGCCGCTCGCACGACCAGGACGTCGGGGAGGTGTGCCGCGACCTGGACGAAGCTCTCGCCCTCGTCCGCGCTGGCGTAGACGCAGCCGTCCCGGGTGCCGAGATAGACGCCGGTCGGGTCGCCGGCGTCGACACACGCCGCGTCCCGCAGGACGCTGCCCCAGTAGCCGTCCGGCAGTCCACGCCCGACCTCGGACCACGTGTCACCGCCATCCCGGGAGCGCTGTACCCGCAGCCGACCGGCGGGCGGCACCCGGCACGCATCGGCCTCGAGCGGCACCACCCAGATGAGCCCCGGCGTGCGCGGCGACGCGAGCACCGGGAAGCCGAAATCGTAGGGCAGGTCCCCTGAGATGGATGTCCAGGACGCGCCACCGTCGTCCGAGCGGTAGACGCCGGGGTGGTTCTGCGCGTACAGCCGGGACGGGCCGGCGGCGTCGGCCGCCACCTTGTGCACGCACTGACCGAACTCGGGCGGCGGGTCCGGGAGGAACGGCGCGCCGATGCCGGAGTTCGACGGCGACCAGTTCTCGCCACGGTCGTCGCTGACGTAGACGCCACCCGTGCTCATCGCCACCGTGACCCGGTCGGACCGTGGATCGGGCAGCACGGTGTGCACTGCTGCGCCCCCGAAGCCCGGCACCCAGTCCGCGCGGTGCGGGTGGTCCCACAGTCCGCGGATCAGCGCGAAGCTCCGGCCACCGTCCTCGCTGCGCCACAGCGACGTCGGTTCGCAGCCGGCCCACACCACGTCCGGCCGGTCGACGCTGTCGGGTTGCAGTTGCCAGACCCGGTTCAATGCGGCGCCTGTCTCGGTCGGGAAGCGGATCGGCGCTTCCTCGGTCTCCTGCCACGTCCCGTCGGCTCCTCGCGTGCCCACGTCGTCCGACCAGAGCACCGTCGGACCCCAGTGCTCGCTGTAGCCGGTGGCGAGCAGCCGTGGGGTGCTGCGGCGGGAGTCGATCGCGACGGCCGCGACCTCTTGCATCAAAAGATGCGGCCCGTCCAGGGTCCAGGACCGCCGATCCTCGCTGCGGGCCAGCCAGAGGCCCTTCTTGGTGCCGATGGCGAGCAAAGTGGTCATGCGGGACCTCCGGAAGGCCGGGTGCAACGGTTGCTGGCTCTCACACGAGGGAGACGATCCTCGTCGCCGGAACTCATCGCCAGGAGGCGGGCCCGGTGTCGGGCCGGTTGCCGAAGGACTCGACGGATGGCGGCAGCAGGCGTTCGATGTGGTGTGGGTCACGTGATGTGGGTCAGGTTGTCGATCGCAGGAGGTCCCCGTTGAGCCAGACCATCGAGCGTTCGGATGCCGAACCCGGCGTGCGCAGCGAGACAGCCGCACTCGTCGACGAGTGGCTGTCCGCCTTTCAGGACGCGCTGAGCAACCGTGACGTCAAGCAGGCGGCCGGCATGTTCGCGCCATCGAGCTTCTGGCGCGATCTCGTCGCGTTCACCTGGAACCTGACCACCGTCGAGGGTCAGGAGGGCGTCGCTGACATGCTCCGCGCGACCCTGGACGACACCGACCCGACGGGCTTCACCGTCACCGAGGAACCGACCGAGGCCCAAGGCGTCATCGAGGCCTGGCTCGAGTTCGAGACCAGCACCGGCCGAGGCAGCGGTCACCTCCGGCTGAAGGAGGGGAAGGCATGGACGCTGCTCACGACGCTCGACGAGCTCAAGGGCTTCGAGGAGCCGATGAGCGAGCGGCGGCCGCGCGGCGTCGAACATGGCGTTCACCCGCACCGCAAGAGCTGGAGCGAGCGCCGGCTCGACGAGGTGGAGAGCTTCGGCAAGGACACGCAGCCCTACGTCCTCGTGGTCGGCGGCGGGCAGGGCGGCATCGCCCTCGGCGCCCGGCTGCGTTCGATCGGCGTCCCCGCGCTCATCGTCGAGCGCAATGAGCGCCCGGGCGACTCGTGGCGCAAGCGGTACAAGAGCCTCGCGCTGCACGACCCGGTCTGGTACGACCACCTGCCCTAACTGGAGTTCCCGAAGAACTGGCCGGTGTTCAGCCCGAAGGACAAGATCGCCGACTGGCTCGAGATGTACGCGAAGGTCATGGAGCTCAACTACTGGGGTTCCACTACCTGCACGAAGGCCACCTGGGACGCCGAGGCGAAGCGATGGGAGGTCCTCGTCGAGCGGGCCCGACACTCAGAAACCGGCGACGGCACGACCGAGCAGCTCACGCTGCGCCCCACCCAGTTGGTCTTCGCCCTCGGCGTCTCGGGCAAGCCGAACATCCCGACCTTCCCCGGGCAGGAAACCTTCCGGGGCGACCAGCACCACTCCTCGCAGCACCCCGGACCGGACGCCTACGTCGGCAAGCAGGCCGTGGTCATCGGCTCGAACAACTCCGCCCACGACATCTGCGCGGCACTGTGGGAGGCCGGCGCCGACGTCACGATGGTGCAGCGCAGCTCGACGCACATCATCAAGTCTGACTCGCTGTTGGAGCACGCGCTCGGCGACCTGTACTCGGAGCGAGCCCTCGCGGCCGGGGTGACGACCCGTAAAGCGGACATGATCTTCGCGTCGCTGCCGTACCGGATCATGCACGAGTTCCAGATCCCGATCTACGACAAGGTGCGGGAACAGGACGCCGACTACTACGCCCGGCTGGAGAAGGCCGGCTTCGAGCTCGACTGGGGGCCCGATGGCTCCGGACTGTTCATGAAGTTTCTCCGGCGCGGCTCCGGCTACTACATCGACGTCGGCGCATCCGAACTGGTCGCCGACGGCTCGATCAAACTCGCCCACGGCCAGGTGCGAGAACTGACCGAGGACAGCGTGATCCTCGACGACGGACCCCGGGAGACGGTGCTGCCGGCCGACGTCGTCGTCTACGCCACCGGCTACGGATCGATGAACGGCTGGCTGCGCGACATCATCTCCCCAGAGGTCGCCGATCGGGTCGGCAGGGTCTGGGGCCTCGGCTCGGACACCGCCAAGGACCCGGGTCCGTGGGAGGGCGAGGAACGGAACATGTGGAAGCCGACGCAGGTCGAGAACCTCTGGTTCCACGGAGGCAACCTGCACCAGTCGCGCTTCTACTCCCTCTACCTCGCGCTACAGCTCAAGGCCCGGTACGAGGGCATCCCCACTCCGGTCTACGAGCTCCAAGAGGTGCACCACACCAGCTGACCGGATCCCACCGATCGTTTTCGTCCAGCTGCCAAGGGCAAGCAGATCAGGGTGGGTGCGACCTTCGCGCCGCTCCTGACGACGACGTGGTGGGAGAACCGATGAAGGCAGTGGTGTGGCACGGGCTCAAGGACGTTCGTGTGGACACGGTTCCGGACCCGACGATCCAGGAGCCGACCGATGCGATCGTCCGAGTCACCACCACCAACATCTGTGGTTCGGACCTGCACCTGTACGAGCCCTTGAAGCCCTTCATGGGGGTCGGCGACATCCTCGGTCACGAGCCGATGGGCATCGTCGAAGAGGTCGGGAGCGCGACCGGTGACCTGAAGGTCGGGGACCGGGTAGTGATGCCCTTCCAGATCTCCTGCGGGCACTGCTGGATGTGTGACCAGCAGCTGTACACCCAGTGCGAGACGACCCAGGTGCGGGACCAGGGCATGGGCGCGGCGCTGTTCGGCTTCTCCAAGCTCTACGGCGAGGTCGCCGGCGGGCAGGCGGAGTACCTGCGGGTGCCGCAAGCCCAGTTCACCCACATCAAGGTGCCCGAAGGGCTGCCGGACGAGCGCTTCATCTACCTCTCCGACGTCCTGCCGACGGCATGGCAGTCGGTCGAGTACGCCGGCGTCCCGGACGGCGGCACGCTCGTCGTGCTCGGGCTGGGCCCGATCGGCGACATGGCCTGCCGGATCGGCCTGCACAAGGGCTACCGGGTCATCGGAGTCGACCTCGTCCCGGAACGGCTCGCACGGGTTCAGGCGCGAGGCGCCGAAGTCGTCGACCTCAACGGGCACGAGAAGGACCTCGGCGACGTGATCCGCGAGATGACCGGCGGTCGTGGACCGGACTCGGTGGTCGACGCCGTCGGCATGGAGGCGCACGGTTCTCCCGTGGCCCAGACGGCGCAGAAGGCGGCGGGACTCCTGCCGAGGGCGCTGTCCGCTCCGTTCATGAAGGTGGCGGGGGTGGACCGGATGGGCGCCCTGTACTCGGCGATCGACATCGTGCGCCGCGGCGGCACCATTTCGCTGATCGGCGTCTACGGCGGCATGGCCGACCCGATGCCGATGCTCACCCTGTTCGACAAGCAGATCCAGCTGCGGATGGGCCAGGCGAACATCAAGAAGTGGGTGCCGGAGATCCTGCCGCTGCTCACCGAGGGCGACTTCCTCGGCGTGGACGAGTTCGCCACGCACACCCTCCCGCTGAGCGAGGCCCCGCAGGCGTACGAGATGTTCCAGAAGAAGCAGGACGGCGCCATCAAGGTCGTGCTGAAGCCCTGAAGCCCTGAAGCCCTGAAGCCCTGAAGCCCTGAAGCCAGGCGATCACAGGGCCGGCGGCGCGATTCGTCGGAAGCGCAGCACCGTCCCCGGGCCGGCCTGACCCGCCAGCGGCAGGTCTTCCGACGCCACCACCCCGACGACCGGGTAACCCCCGGTCGTCGGGTGGTTGGCGAGGAACAGGATGGGGCGCCCGTTCGGAGGCACCTGCAACGCCCCGGCGACTATTCCCTCGCTGAGCAACTCCTCGGAGTTCGAGCGGGCAAGCTCCGGTCCGTCCAGCCGCAGACCGGTGCGATCGCTGCTCGACGTGACCGTCCACGGCGTGGCGAACAGCTGGTGCAGCCCCTCGCCGGTCAGGCGGTCGTCCCGTGGGCCGGGGACGACGCGGAGCTCGACGACGTCCGGCGGCGACCGCGTCGGCACCAGCTCGTGCTGGACCTCCGCGTCGTTCGTCGCGGTCCCGACGGCCAGCTGATCGCCTTCGCGCAGCGGTGCCGGACCGAGGTCAGCCAACGTGTCAGTCGAGCGGCTGCCGAGCACCGCGGGCACGTCGATTCCCCCGCGGACCGCAAGATAGGACCGCAACCCCCGGCGCGCGCTGCCGACCGTGACGAGGTCGCCCGCACCCACCCGGATGGCGTTGTCCTCGCCGACGCCGGCACCGTTCAGCAGCACCGGCGCGTCGGCCCCGCAGACGGCGACGAACGCCGGACGGGCGAACGCGAGTTCCAATCCGCCGAGCGTCACCTCGAGCACAGCCGCGGTCTCGACGTTGCCGACCAGCCGGTTGGCGAGCCGGGCGCTGCGCGGGTCGGCCGCACCGCTGACTGGCACGCCGATCGACGCGAAGCCGGTGCGCCCGAGGTCCTGCACCGTCGTGAGCGGACCCGGCCGCCGCACGGTCACATCGCCGCCGGCGAGCCCCGGACGCTCCGCCACCGCCGGGAGGTCCGCTGTCTCCCGGGCGACGAAGCGGAGCCGGTCGCCGGGGGCAAGCAGAGCCGGCGGGTCGCGGTCCGGGTCGAACAGCACCGCGTCGGTGCGCCCGATCAGCTGCCAGCCCCCCGGCGACGACCGGGGATAGATGCCGGTCTGCGCGCCGGCGAGACCGACCGCACCGGCCGGGACCGTGGTCCGCGGGGTCGAGCGACGAGGCACGTGCAGCGCCGGGTCGAGGCCGACCAGGTAGGGGAAGCCGGGCGTGAAGCCGAGGAAGGCGACCCGGTAGTCGCCGGCGGTGTGCCGCTCGATGAGTTCGGACTCGCTCATCCCCACCAGCTCTGCTGCTTCGGCGAGGTCCTCGCCGTCGTACACCACGCCCACCTCGACCGGCTCGTGCGCCGCGACCTCCTCGGCCGGGACCGGCTCGAGTCGCCGCAAGGCCGTCGCGAGAGCAGCCGAATCGAGGCCGGTCACGAGCACCGTTCGGTATCCCGGAATGATGTCGACGGCTCCGGCGAGCTCTCCGGCCGAGGCGGCCTTCCGGGCGGCGGCGACCAGGCCGTGCACGCTGTCCAGGTCGGGTAGTTCGGCGAGGATCGCCCGGTCCCCGACGGGACGGAGGCGAAGTCCACTCACGTGTGCCTCACTGCCCTCACTGCCCTCACTGCCCTCACTGCCTCGCTGCCTCACGAGCCGGCGAAGGCGGAGATCGTCCATCCCTCGCCCTCCAGCGCCGCCCGCACCGCTCGGGCGAGGCCGGCCGCGCCCGGGGTGTCGCTGTGCAGGCAGATCGAGCCGAGCGACACGGTCAGCTCCTCTCCCGTCTGAGCCGTCACCGCACCGTTCGCCATCCCGACCGCGCGTGCGGTGACCTCGCCTTCGTCCGAGATCACCGAGCCGGGCTCGCGGCGTGAGGCCAACCGGCCGCGGGCGGTGTAGGCCCGGTCGGCGAAACCTTCACCGACCACCGGGAGTCCGACCGCAGCAGCTGCCAGCGCGAGGGCCGATCCGGGCAGGGTCAGCAGCGGCATCGCCGGGTCGTACCGGCACACCGCCTCGGCGACAGCGGCCGCCTGCGTCTCGTCGTCGACGACACGGTTGTAGAGCGCACCGTGCGGCTTGACGTAGCCGACCCGGCTGCCGACCACCCGGCAGAACGCCTCGAGCGCCCCCAGCTGGTACAGCACGTCGGCGACGAGGTCGTCGTGCGCCACGTCCATCGTCCGGCGGCCGAAGCCGACCAGATCCGGATAGGACACCTGGGCGCCGACGACCACCCCGGCGTCGACCGCGGCGGCGACCGTCCGCTGCAGCGTGCGCGGGTCGCCGGCGTGGAAGCCGCAGGCGACGTTGGCGCTGGTCACGACCTGCAGCATGGCCTCGTCGCCATCCGCGCCGCCCAGCGTCCACGCGCCGTAGGACTCACCGAGATCGCAGTTGAGGTCGACCGTCCTACGGTCAGCAAGAACCGGCGCCATCAGGTCCATCCCGCGAGTCTCCAACGTCACGGGGGGCCGGTCCACTCAGCGCGCGGCGGGCGAACACGGTCCCCGCGGCGTAGACACCGTGCTGCACCGCGGCTCTCCGACCCCGCCGGAATCACTGAAGCGCGAGTGCGGCGGACACCTGCGTGCAGGCGGCGGGGTCCGGCGCGGCGAACACGACGTGCAGCGGACTGCTCGGCCGGCCCGGGTAGTCGATGACCGCCCGGACGTCGAGGAGCCAGCCTCCGGCCACCAGAGCCCGGGCCTGCCCGTCGGAGACGTTGGCCGCGGCGTCGACGATCCGGCCGTACTCCACCGGGGCGTCGACGGTGACGGTGCACGTGCCCTTGCCGGTAGCGCTCTTCACCTTGCCGAGCCGATCGACCCGGCCGACGACCTCACCCACGACGGCGCAGCCGGCGTTCGGCACCTTGACCACCTCCTGACCCGCGGTGAGCCGGAGGTTCTCCGGGGTGCCCGGCCGGTCCGGCGTGCAGGCGAAGGTGGCGACGAGGCGGCGGACCTCGAGCGGATTCGCCGCCTGCTTGGTGCCGTCCCCCCGCCCGAGGAAGAGCACGAGTCCGACCCCGATCGCGCCGAGCACCACGAGCCCGAGCACGACGAGCAGCACGTTGCGCAGCCGGGACCGGCCGGTCGCGGCATCCCCCGGCGGCGACGCGCCGGCGCCGGACCGTCCGGACCCTCCTCCCGCGGCCGCGAGCGGCTTCTCGACGGGAGGGTTCGAGCCGGGCGGCGCGATCGGCGGCTGGCTCTCGCTCATCCCCGAATTGTGCCGTGTCCGGCGTTGCCCTCGGCCGGGCGCGCTCTACCCGAAGTCGGGCAGCGTCAGCGTGCCGTCGTCGTTCAGCGTGAAGCCCGGGTTGTACGCGATCTCCCAAAGGTGGCCGTCCGGGTCGGCGAAGCAGCCCGCGTACCCGCCGTAGAACGTCTCCCCTGCCAGACGAGTGACTCGGGCGCCCACGGCTGCAGCGGTCCGCAGCACGTCGTCGACCTCGGCCCGCGACCGCACGTTCTGCGCCACGGTGATCCCGCCGAAGCCGTCCTCGCCCCCATCCGTCACCCCGGCGTCATCCGCCAGCAAGGCTCGACTCCACAGCACCAGCGCACTGCCGCCGGCTTGGAAGAACACGGTTTCCTGCACCTCCTGGCCACGCCATCCCAACGCCGCGTAGAAGTCCTTGGCCCGGGCGAGATCGGCGACGCCGAGCGTGACGAGGCTGATGCGTTGATCCATGGCGGGCACCGTACGGTCCTGCTGTGCCGCCGGTATCGGACGACCCCCTGCTCGCCCTCGATGACGCTCTCCGCAGCGGCCGTTCCCGGACCGCGTCAATCCGCCTGATCCCGCCGAGCCCCCGGCCGCTCCCGGACGTTCCGCAACTGCTCGCGGGCGCAGCCGAGGTCGACATCACACCTCCCCCGGGGATGCCGAAGGCGGGGTACTCCCGCAACACGGGGGACGGCCAAGGGTTCCGGACCCGGCTCCGGGCCCGGGTGCTGCACCTGCGCGGCGGCACCACGTCGATGGCGCTCGTCGCGCTCGACCTGCTCGGTGGATCCCAGGTCGTCCAGCATCTCGTCGCCGCCCGGATCGCGGAGCGGACCGACATTTCGCTCGCCGGCCTGTTCCTCGGTGCCACCCACACGCACGCGGCCCCCGGGCAGTTCGTCGGCTCCGCCTTCTACAACCGGTACGCCTCGAACCGAGGCGGATTCGACCCGGCGTGGACCCAGTTCCTCGTCGACCGCATTTCCGAAGCGGTCGTGGAGGCAGTCGAGACCCGGCGCCCGGCCCGGCTCGCCTACGGCTCGACGGAGGTCCACGGGTTCACCCGCAACCGGTCCCTCGCGGCCCGGCTGCGCAACGAGGGCGGCGCTGTTCGCGGGGGTCCGTTCGAAGAGATCGACCCGACCCTGCACCTGCTCCGGGTCGACGCCAGCGCGGGCTCCGGCGGCTTCGACCCGCTCGCGGCTCTGGTCGTCTTCGGCATCCACGGCACCGGCGTCAGCCAACGGGCGCGCGAGTACAACGCGGACGTCTGGGCCTACGTCACCGGGGAGCTCGGGGACCGCGTCGAAGCCGCCACTGGGACCCGTCCCGTCACCGGGGCGGTGCAGGGCAATCACGGCGACATGGCGCCGGCCGTGCAGCCCGGCCGAGCCGGCTACCCCGAGGCCCGACGAATCGGCCGAGGCATCGGTGCCGCAGCCGCCGAACTGCACGCGCGGCTCGAGGGCCGGCTCTCGGCCGCAGCGCCGCTCGGCGTCGGGTTGCGTGAGCTCGACCCCGGCGCGGGTGCCGGTCCGGACGGTCTCGTCCTGCCCACGCCCGCCCTCGGCTGCGCGCAGCTGGCCGGGGCGCACGAGAACCTCACGCCGGTCCTGCACCGCGTTCCGCCGTTCCGACCCGGGTTCCCGCAACCGTTCCCGGACCGGCGGCCACACGGCGCGAAGTGGAGCGTCGCCGGTCGGTGGCACGATCGGCTGCTCCCCGGGCTGCCGCAGGTGCTGCCGGCGCAGGTCCTGCGGATCGGGCCGATGGTGTTGCTCGGCCTGCCCTTCGAGGTCACCGCCGAGGCCGGCCGCCGGATCCGGTCCGCGATGCAGGCGGAGGCGGGAGCGGCGGGCCAGGCTGGCCCGCCGGGCATCGAGGCGTGCGTGCTGTCTTCCGTCGCCAACGAGTACGCCGGCTACTGCACCACGCCGGAGGAGTACGGCATCCAGTTCTACGAGGGCGGGCACACCCTGCACGGCCCCCGGTCCCAACCGTGGGCTTCGCTGGTCGCCCGGACACTCGTCCGCGACGTGCTGCGCGACGGGTTCGTGTCCGACGTCCGGCCGGTCCGGCGGTTCGAGTTGCCGATGCACCGCTACTTCGACCGGTCCGGCCCGATGTCGGGCCGGCCGGTGGTCGATACGGGTGCCCGGACCGTGCCGGCGACCCGGGTCGAGGACGCCCACCTCGAGATCGGCTGGACCGACGTGGCACCCGGCGCGCTCGACTGGTTCCAGCCGCTGGTCCGCGTCGAACACCGGTTGCCGGACGGCCGGTGGGAGACCGCCGCCGGACGCGGACGGCGGGTCGACGACGGCGGCTGGGATCTCGCGGTGCTGGCCGTCGGAGCCGAGCAGGACCGGCACCGCTACGTCGCCCGCTGGTACGGCGACGCCGAGCCCGGCGTCTATCGGCTCGTCCTGCCGGCCAACCGCGGCCGCGAAGCGGCGGTCGGGCCGGAGTTGCTCCGTCAGCCCTCCGGACGGCTGTCCTCGACGGTCTGAGCGGCCCCGCCGATCAGGCGAACTTCGTCTTCGGACGCGTCTGCTGTTCCCCGTCGAGGAAGACATCGACCTTCTCGTCGTAGAAGCACGCGAGCCCCTGGACCTTCTGGCTCTCCGGGAGCGGCGTCGGGTAGTACCAGACGACGTCCGGGGTGACGTGCCCGTTCACCTCGACCGAGTAGTAGCTGGCCGTGCCCTTGTACGGGCAGTGCGTGATCGTCTCCGACGGCCGCAGCAGGTCGAGCCGAACGTCGGTCATCGGGAGGTAGTACCGGGGCGGCAGTCCGGTCTCGAACAGGACGCGCGGCTGGGAGGAGTCGGCGACAGTCACGCCGTCGACCTCGATGCGGACGTCTCGCGAGCTGCCGAGGATGTCTATGCGCGTGTAGGGATTGCGCGGATGGACGAAGACCGGCTCGTCCTCCTCGAACCAGGAGAACGCGTCCCACTGCAGCCGGACGTGGCCGGGCAGCGCGTCGATCGGTGACGCGTCGTACCTCTGGGCCGCTCCGGGCGCAGTGGAACGGGAGGTCTTCACGTCGAAGACGCCGGCCTCCCCGCGGCTCGGCGAGTGTGCAGTGTGGCCGCTGGCCACCAGCTCGGCGCGAACGTCGGAGGCGGGGACGTAGTAGGCAGGGTAGTAGGGCACCTCCCACACGAGCAGCGGCGCTCGGGTATCGGCGACCAGATCCCCGTCGAGGTAGGCGCGGACGCGCTTGACGCCCCTCTCCGCCCGGACCCGTCCTCGTGCCTGTTCCGCCATCCTCGGCTCCTTCCGTCGCCACCGGCAACCGCTCGCGAACGGCAGAGCTTCCCGGGTGCAGGATGAAGTCGTGACCGACACGCACACCGATCCGCAGCCCAGCGCACCCGCCCCGCAGGCACCCGGCCTCGCGGAGTATCAGAACGAGATCTACCTGCGCGGCCTCGGCGGCGAGACCCCATCGATCCCGCTTGCCGTCGACGCCCTCGAGCGGGCGGCCTACGAAGTGATGACCCCGGAGGCCGTCGGCTACGTCGCCGGTGGTGCCGGCGCCGAGCGGACGGTCGCCGCCAACCGCAGCTCGCTCGACCGCTGGCGCATCGTGCCGCGGATGCTGCGCGGGGTGGCCGACCGCGACCTGCGCACGACGCTGCTCGGCACCTCGATGCCGGCCCCGGTGCTTCTCGGCCCCGTAGGCGTGCAGCAGATCATCCACCCGGAGGGCGAGACGGCGACCGCTCGCGGCGCCGCCGAACTGGGAGTGCCGTACATCCTCTCGACTGCCTCGAGCACGGCGATGGAGGACGTGGTCGCGGCTGCTCCGGACGCGCCTCGCTGGTACCAGCTGTACTGGCCGAAGAGCCGGGAGCTTGCGGCGAGCCTCCTGTCCCGCGCGGAGAAATCGGGCTTCACGGCCCTCGTCGTCACGTTGGACACCTGGATGTTGGGCTGGCGTCCCCGCGACCTGGAACGCGCCTACCTGCCGTTCCTGAAGCGCATCGGGATCGCCAACTACACGTCCGACCCGGTGTTCCAGTCGCTGCTCCCGGACAACCTGCCCCAGGAGCAGGCCGAGATCCTCACCTGGGCTGCAAACTTCTCCGACCCCGCGCTCACCTGGTCCGACATTGCGTGGCTCCGGGAGCAGACCTCGCTGCCGCTGGTGCTCAAGGGCATCTGCTGCGGCGCCGACGCGGCACTCGCCCTCGAAGTCGGCGCCGATGCGATCCACGTGTCGAACCACGGCGGACGCCAGGTCGACGGTGCCGTCGCCGCCATCGACGCCCTCGTCGAGGTGGTCGACACCGTCGCCGGCCGCGCGCCGGTGCTGTTCGATTCCGGCATCCGGTCCGGCGCGGACGCCGTGAAGGCACTCGCCCTCGGCGCCGACGCGGTGGTCCTCGGCCGGCTGTTCACCTGGGGCCTGGCCCTCGGTGGCGCCGACGGGGTGAAGGCGGTGCTGCGCAGCTTCCTCGGCGACCTCGACAACACGATGGCCCTGTCCGGCCACGCAACGCCGTCCGAGCTGACCCGCAGCAGTTTGGCCCGCGTCCCGGACTAGCCCGGACGCTGGGGTGTGCGGCGTGGCCGTGGTAGGTCCTCCGTCAGGAACGACCTGCCGGATCGGTCCGCGCCAGGAACCGGTCGGCAGCGCGCGCGGCCGGCACCACCCACCCGAGGAGGGACATGACCAGGAGACCGGGGAACACGAGGAACGCCCCGGTTGGCCAGAGCGCGATCGCCAGCACGATTCCGTAGACGAACAGTCCGATGGGCAGCGCGACCATCCACCAGCCCTCGCTCGCTGCCATCGCGACAGCACGAGCGGTGATCACGTCGACGGCGGGCGGCGGACCGCCACGGACGAAGGCTTGGATCTCGATCATGGTGCGGCGGCGGACCGGATGCGGCATCGCCTGGATGGCCGGCGCCCGAATCGCGCCGCGGGCGTTGTTCCAGAAGACCATGACGAGGACGACCACGACCAGACCGATCAGCCCGAGGGTGAGTCCGAAGGCGCGGTCGATTGTCCCCCGGTCGATCAGGTCGCCGAACCGGCCGATCGCTGCACCAACCCGCGGACGTAGGACGCCTGCCCCGCGTGCTGCAGGTCGTCGGACAGGACACTGGTCAACCGGACGCCGAGAGTCACCGGCGGGTCCCAGCGGTCGTCGACGACCCGGTCCAGATCGTCGCCGGACAGCCCGGCGAGGTAGGCCGTGGTCGCGTCGTTGACTGCGGAGAGGTATCCGGTGAGCAGGTCCGGGGAGTCGACCCGGACGGCGGCAACGTCCTCGCTGCGCTGACCGAAGCCGGTGGCCTCGTCGTCGAAGGGCAGGTCGAACCGGCGGGCCCAGCCGTCGGCGGTCCACACCTGCTCGGTGCCGGCGACCTCGGCGATGTGGTCGTCCTGGATGCGGGTGAGGTGCCACACCAACCACGCGACGGAGTTGGCCTCGGGGTCCGGGCGGGCGGCGAGCTGATCCGCCGACAGGCCGTCCACGGCCCGCGACACGGTGGGGAGAATGCGGCCGAAGGCTTCGTTCAGGAGAGCCGGGATGTCCATGGCCTCATCCTGCCTCTGTTCTGCCGTGTGCTTGCTGCATAACGCACACACGTCCGGGGTATTGGTCCTAAGACGGACAAAAGCCCCACCGAGAAAGGATGATCAGCCATCGCTATCACCGATACCGGCAAGCTCGCCGCACAACTCCGCATCCTGCTGCAGTTGACGCAGTCCGAAGCTCAGACCGCTGAAATCCGGGTCACGCAGGCCCGCACCGACGCCGTGCGTCGCGAACTCACGCAGAACGCTGCCCACGCCGAGAAGCGCACCGCAGCCATCGCGCGCGAGCTCCGTCGTCTCGGCGGCGTGCCGGACGTGCTGACCCCCGCCGTCGGCCGCCTCGTTGCCATCGCGAAGTCTGGTGCCGACCAGGCGCAGCCCCTTCCCGAGGCACTCTTCGGTGACCTCGCGCTCGAGCACCAGCTCCTCGACCGTGCGCGGTACGTGAAGGTGCTCGCGAAGGAGCTCGACGAGAAGGCGACCGTCGCGCTGGCCGAGCGCCTCGAGAAGGCGCACAGCGCCACCGTCGAGTGGCTCACCACCGTGCTGGCCGAGGAGGCGCTGGGTGGCCCCGCCGCCCTGCAGGCCACCCCGCTGCAGGCCGTGGCCGCTGGCGCGTACCGCGTTGCCATCCTGCCGACCCGGTGGACCCTGGACCGCGTGAACGCCGCGGCCAACAGGGTCTCCGAGTCCACCGAAGAGGTCCGGAACCGGATCACCGAGTTCCGGGGCAAGGCCGCGCAGATCAGCGGTTCGGCCGCCGAGGTCGTCAACGCCAGCGTCTCCGCTGCGTTGCGCTCCGGTGAGAAGCAGGCCAAGGCCAACTCCTCCAAGGCCGGCGAAGCCGTGCACGACGCCCGCCGCAAGGCCGGCGCCCTGGACGCGGACGAACTCCCGATCCCGGGCTACGACGACCTGTCGGCCACCGCGGCCGCCGAGGCCGTGAAGCAGATCGACAAGGCGGAGGACATCCGCACCGTCGTTCGGTACGAAGAGGCCCACAAGGACCGCTCGACCGTCGTCTCCGCGGCGCAGACCACCCTGGCCCGCATCGCCAAGGACGCCGTCAGCAGCAACTGACGGACCAGCGGTACGGCAGCCCGCAGCAAGAACCGCATGACGAAGGCCGGGTCGGCGCTCAGGCGCCGGCCCGGCCTCGTGCTGTCCGGGGGTTGCCGTACCGGTGCAGATAGAGGAGCCCGAGCACGGGCAGCACCAGCGGGATGAACAGGTAGCCCATCCCGTAGTCCGACCACACCGTCGCGTCCGGGAAGGCCGAGCTGTCCAGCAGGCTGTACGTGCCGACCGCGAGCACGCCGAAGAGCTCGAAGCTGCAGCACGCCACGGCGGCACGGTGCGCGCGGGGGCCACGGGACGCCAGCGCGATCGTCGCGGCCACGTAGACGACCGCCGCCAGGGCGGAGAGCACGTATGCGGTCGGCGCGTCGGAGAATTTGGTCGAGATCTGGACCGCAGCCCGCGACCCGGCCGCGAGCACGAATACGGCGTACACCGCGACCAGCGCCCGACCGGGTCCGCGGTCGTTGCCTTCGTCAGCCACGGGTATTCCAAACGATGTTCATCCGGAGCACGATCACCGCGAGGGTGGCCGCCGCGACCGCGAGCACGACCGAGGACCAGCGGGTCCGCTCCTCGAGCGCCCACATCACCGCGATCGGCAGCACGAGCAGCGAACCCGCGGCGTAGGCGAGGAACGTCGGCACCGAAGCCGGGCGGGTACCTCCGATCACCCGGATCACCGCGATCACGCCCTGCACGAGCAACAGGATCTCGACGGCGGCACCGGCGACGAGGTGACCGAGCCGCACCGGCCGGTCCAACGCGGCCCAGATCAGCGACCCCACCGCCAGCCCGAGCGCGCTGACGATCAGAACGACCACCAGCGCGATGATCACGCTTGCTGGCCCTCCGGATCCCGCCGCCACGGACCCTCGTCCGCCCGGTCCCGACCCAGTGCGGTCAGGATGTCGGCGGTCACCTCGTCGACGGTCTGCAGGCCGTCGATCTCGAGGAGGATGCCTCGATCGGCGTAGTACTCGCGCAGCGGAGCCGTCTTCTCGTTGAAGACGTCGATCCGATGCCGAATGGTCTGATCGTTGTCGTCTTCCCGCCCGAGCTCCTTCGCGCGCGCCAGCAGCCGCTCGACCAGCCGGTCCGGGTCGGCCTGCAGCAGGATGGCCGCGTCGGCCAACACGCCTTCGGTGCGCGCCATCTCGGATGCCGATCGGGCTTGCGCCAGCGTGCGGGGGAAGCCGTCGAGCAGGTAGCCGCCGTTCGCGCTGGCCTCGAGGATCGGCCCGCGGAGCATCTCGAGCACCAGGTCGTCCGGCACGAGCTCACCATTGCGCAACGCGTCGGCCACCGCGCGGCCGCGCGGTGTGTCGGCGTCGACCTCCCGCCGAAGCAGGTCGCCGGAGGAGATGTGCCGGATGCCGAAGCTCGCGGCGAGGCGCTTCGCCTGCGTTCCCTTGCCCGAGCCGGGAGGTCCGAGCAGCAGCAAACGCACGGTGAACCTCCGAGGTCATCTCGCGAACAGTTCCCTGTCGGGACTGCGGGGTTCCGAGTTTAATGCGCCGCCGGGAAGGAGCTCCACGGCCATGGGCCTCAGCTCGTCCACTCCGGTCGAACCGGTCGAACCGGTCCGGCACGAGACGCCGGCCGAACGGATGCGACCGGGGTCCCGATCGCTCCCGTGGCTGTGCACCGGTCTGTGTTCCGGCGCAACGAGAAGGCGTTGCTCGTCGGTTTCGCGGCCCGGCTCGCCTCGATCGGGCTGGGCTGCTCGCCACCGCCATCGTCGGAGTCGCGGTGCTCATCTTTCTCCTCGCCGTCGGCCCGCTCGCGCGAGTATTCGCGGGCGCCGCCACCGCGGTGGTTCTGCTGTTCCTGTGGGCCGTGGTGCCCCTCGCTGCTCGCCGAACGCGGCGGTCGGGGTGACGATGACAGGCATGCGCTCCTCCGTGTTCGGTCTCGTCCTCGCCGGCGGCGAGGGCAAACGCCTCATCCCGCTCACCCGCGACCGGGCCAAGCCCGCAGTTCCCTTCGGGGGCAACTACCGGTTGATCGACTTCGCTCTCTCCAACCTCGTGAACGCCGGCTTCCTCAGGGTCGCCGTCCTCACCCAGTACAAGAGCCACAGCCTGGACCGGCACATCGCGACCACGTGGCGGATGTCGCCGCTGCTCGGCCAGTACGTCACTCCGGTCCCGGCTCAGATGCGTCGCGGCCCGCGGTGGTTCGCCGGTTCCGCCGACGCCATCTACCAGAACCTCAACCTCATCGGCGACGAGCGGCCGGAGTACGTCTGCGTCTTCGGTGCCGACAACATCTACCGGATGGATCCGCGTCAGATGGTCGACGCGCACATCGCCTCGGGCGCCGGCGTGACGGTGGCCGCGCTGCGGGTGCCCCGGGAGCAGGCCGACCAGTTCGGGGTCATCCGGGTCGACGCCGGCTCCTCCCGGATCAAGGAGTTCCTGGAGAAGCCGGCGACCACCGAGGGCCTCCCGGACGACCCGAACCAGATCTTCGCGTCGATGGGCAACTACGTGTTCAGCACCGCAGCCCTGATCGACGCGGTGACCCGCGACGCGGCCGACGAACAGAGCGCGCGCGACCTCGGCGGCAGCATCATCCCGGCCATGGTGGAGCGCGGTGAGGCGGCGGTCTACGACTTCACCACCAACGTCATCCCCGGCAGCACCGACCGGGACCGCGGCTACTGGCGCGACGTCGGCACGATCGACGCTTATTACGACGCACACATGGACCTCGTGTCGGTCCATCCGATCTTCAACCTCTACAACCGCGAGTGGCCGATCCTCACGCTGCCGGAGCCGCTGCCGCCGGCCAAGTTCGTGTTCGAGGACCCGGGCCGGACCGGACACGCCGTTGATTCGCTGGTGTGTGCCGGGGTCGTCGTCTCCGGCGGTGAGGTGCGGCGAAGCGTCCTGTCCCCCGACGTCCGGGTGAACTCCTACGCCAGAGTCGACAACTCGGTGCTGCTGCCCGGGGTGGAGATTGGACGGGGTGCCGTCGTCCGTAACGCGATCCTCGACAAGAACGTCATCGTTCCGCCGAACGCGAGAATCGGGGTCGACCCGGCGGCCGACCGGGAGCGCTACACGGTCTCCGCGGGCGGTGTCGTCGTGCTCGGGAAGGGCGAGAAGGTGCACGGGTGACCGGCCCGTCTCCGCTCCGCGTGGCCCTGCTGTCCCGCGAGTACCCACCGGCGGTCTACGGCGGGGCCGGAGTGCACGTGGAGTACCTGGCCCGCGAGCTGGCGCGGCGGGTGGACCTCACCGTGCACGCGTGGGGCTCGCCGGACGGCGCCGCGGCCCGGAGCCAGGGGCACGAGGCCTGGAGCGTCCTCGCCGGGGCGGCTCCGCACCTGGCGGCGCTGCGGGCGGTCTCCATCGATCTGTCGATGGCGGCCGCGGTCGACGGGGTCGACCTGGTGCACAGCCACACCTGGTACGCCAACCTCGGCGGGCACCTCGCCAAGCTGCTCTACGGCATCCCGCACGTCGCGACGGTGCACAGCCTCGAGCCGCTGCGGCCGTGGAAGGTCGAGCAGCTGGGAGGCGGCTACGCCCTGTCCAGCTGGTGCGAGCGGAGCGCGTTGGAGGCGGCCGACGCCGTGGTCGCCGTGTCGGCCGAGAACCGCCGCGACATTCTGCAGGTCTACCCGAGCGTGGACCCGGGCCGGGTCGGTGTCATCTACAACGGCATCGACGCCAACGAGTACACCCCCGACAGCGGCACCGACGTCCTCGAGCGCTACGGCGTGGATCCGGACCGGCCGATCGTGTTGTTCGTCGGCCGCATCACCCGGCAGAAGGGGGTCGGGCACCTGGCTCGCGCGGCCCGGTCGATCGACCCGTCCGCGCAGGTCGTGCTGTGCGCGGGCGCACCGGACAGCCCGGAGATCGAAGCGGAGGTCAGCGCCCTGGTCGAGGCCGCCGCCGCGGTCCGCCCGGTGCGGTGGATCCCGGGGATGCTCTCGGTACGCGAGAAGATCCAGTTGCTGTCGCACGCCACCGTCTTCGTCTGCCCCTCGATCTACGAGCCGCTCGGCATCGTCAACCTCGAAGCGATGGCCTGCGCCACCGCCGTCGTCGCCACCCGCACCGGCGGGATCCCGGAAGTGGTCGTGGACGGCGAGACCGGGCTGCTGGTACCGCTCGAGATCGGGGACCCGTCGACCAGGGAGCCGGCCGATCCCGAGGCCTTCGCCGCCGCGCTCGCGGACGCGGTGAACCAGCTGTTGGCCGAAACAGCCCGGTCGGAGGCGTTCGGACGAGCCGGCCGGCAGCGGGCCCTGTCGTCGTTCTCCTGGTCCTCCATCGCGGACCAGGTGATCGACCTCTACCGCGGCCTGGTCAACTCGGGCTGAACCGTCGAGCTGAGCCGCTCAGCCGTCACGCAGTGCTGGCCAGCAGTCCCGGTTGCCCCGCCGCCGACAGGCCGCTCCACGACCCCACCGGCCGGGCCTGGTCGCAGGCGTCGACCAGGAGTCCCGGCACCCCGGCGGTCCCGAGAACCGCCTCCGCATCGGGGCCCGCCGCCAGGACGGTCGCAGCCAGCAGCTCTGCCTCCCACGCCTGCGGCGCGACCACGCTGACCGCGACGAAGTCCTCACTCGACGGGTTGGCCATCGTCGCGACGGCGCCCTCCTGCAGCTGGAGGACGGCGATGGCGAAGTGCCCGCGCGGATGCGCCACCACCGTCAGCCAGCCGTCCCCGGTCGGCGAGGTCCCGGCGACCCGCACGATCCCGTCGAGCTGGACGAGCACGCCGGTCGCCCCCTCGTCCATCAGGTCCTCGACCACCTCATCGACGGCCAGCCCGGGTGGACGGCGGGTACGCAGCTCGTTCAGCCGGGTTCGTCCGTACTCCACCAGCTCGGGATGACCGACGACGAACAGATGCGTCTCGAGCGGGTGGGAACGGATGAGCATGACGAACCTCCGGGTCGGGCTCAGGTGCTGGCTGTCGGCTGCGGCGTCGGGCTGACAACCTCACCTTCGGCCGCAACCCTGTGCTCCGTTCGGCAATCCCCTGTCAGTCCACTGGGAGCCCGTCCGCCGTCCAGCCGACCCGGATCTCGTGGCGTCCCTCCGGCACGGCCAGCGGCTTCCCGGCGACGCCCGGCTCCGTGTGAAACAGGGGACCGGGCTGCACGGGCGCATGGGCCGACGCGGAGGCTTTGGTGACGGATTGGCTGCCGGACCACGAGGACGAGATGGCCAAGCGACGGAGCATCGCAGCCTTCGAGCGGGGCTGGACCCGACGAGAGACCGCGCTGAAGCCGAGACCTACGGGATAGTCCCAGGCGCCTAGCGCGACGCGGGTCAGCCCCGCCGGTACAACATGGACGAGCCTGTCCAACCCGCCGCAGCGTCCGATCAGGACGACCCAACCAATAGCGAGCTGCACCAGCTCGCCCACTTCCGTCGCATGATCGAGCTCGACGACAGCACGGCGCCCCCAGCAGATCCAGGCAAACCCGGACTGCCCCCGATCGCTCCTCGGTCCAGTTGATCAATCCGGCACACACTGCACCAAGGGTGACCCGGTGCCGATGATCAGCCTGACGGCCTCCAGATCGAAGGCGTGAGCGCACGACCATGCCGATGAGCGGGTGCCCATGACGAGCCGTCCTGATCTGCGGCGCGCAGCCGACGCACCGGAACTACGCTGTGCTGACCTCTCGCCGAAAGGCCCTGGCAGTGCAGCAGCAAGACCCCGGCTCCCATGCGATCGGCGACCAGCGCACGGAAGTCGACGAGCACGACCGAACCCACTCGCGGCTCACGGGGGCGTTGCGGGAGCGGGCGAGCCGCCTGCGCGTTCGCCTTGAGCCCTACGAGAAAGTGCCGGTCTTCAACGTGGCGCTGCGTACGTTCGACATCGACCGGGAGTCCGGGGGTGCTGTCGCCAGTTCGGCCATCGCGTTCCGCATGTTCCTGTTCTTCGTGCCGATGCTCTTACTTGTAGTGGGAATCGGGGGATTTCTCTCCAGCCTCGTGAGCCCCTCGTCCGTGGAGAAAGCCACCGGAGTATCGGGGGGTTTGGCACAAGCTTTCAGAGAAGCGTTGCAACAACCGGGTGTGACTCGAACTCTCGCCGTCGTTTTCGGCCTGTT
The DNA here is from genome assembly GCA_035468175.1 of Frankiaceae bacterium. GTDB lineage: Bacteria > Actinomycetota > Actinomycetes > Frankiales > Frankiaceae > JAVEDQ01. Next base: position 26,268 of record DATITC010000128.1, read on the forward strand.
CGGCACGCTGAGTGCCGGCCGGTCGCTCGGCCGTGTGCTGTTCATCGCCAGCTCGCTGTCGTGGCAGGAGCCGATCCGGCGACGGGCACCGTTGCGCACGGCCGGAGCGATCGCCTGTCTGATCGTGGGAATGGCTTTCGCGGCCGTCATCGTGAATAGGCTGCGCCAGCACTTCGGATTCGCGGTAGCGAGCCTGTCCTTCTTGCCGTTGGTGGGCTTGTACGCGGTCGCCTGGTTGCTGGTGTTGCAGCTGTTGCCGCGACGAACTCCCGACCCGGGTGCCTCGCTGCCCGGTGCCGCGTTGATGGGGTTGACGCTCGCGGCGTTGCAAGTGTTCAGCGAGCTGTACCTTCCGGACCGATTCGACCGTGCAAGCCAGCTGTACGGCGCAATCGGCACGACCGTCGTCACGCTCGGCTGGTTCTTCATCCTTGGACGCGCGGCCGTCATCAGCATCGAGTTAAATGCTGCCGTTTATCGGGTGTACGGAAGCATCTCCCAGTTCATCTTCGCCCTGCCAGTGCTGCGGATCCTGCCCCGCCGGTCGTCAAGGTTTCGCCGGTTCTTCGATTCAGATGGTGAACGGCGGCAGACATCACAGGCCACTGCCAACGCTCAGAGTTCCGACGGGACAGGCACATCCGCGGATCGCGACTGACAGCGCCTGCGCCGTCGACTTCGCACCAGGAGACTGGGATGAGGCAACCGTGGTGAACGACACCGGGCACGATGCCACCGTCTACGCGTGCGACAACGCTTCCTGCTCAGTTGGCCTCAACGGCAAACTGGTTCGGCCCACTCGACGGCCTCGCAGCCTTTCGAAATATGCGGTCCATCCTCGCTCGGTTTGAAGGACCGGCGGTCAGGTCTGCTCATCGGGTGCCTGCCCCTACCGGCTGGGGACCCACCGAAGTCCAAGCCTCCGCCGTTAAGCGTCAGCAGACGAACAACTTGTCCTGGTGCTTCCGGCGCGCCGGTCATCCCGAAGGTCGACTGACGGCTCCGCTCCCTGGGAGACGCAGGTCGGAACGCCCTAGAGGATCACCGGCATATCGGCACTTCTCGCTCCCCGGTACCCACGCGACGCGTTGTGACGGACGTCGATCACCGGCATATCCGTACTTCGCAAGCGATCCCGACGAGCAGTCGCTGCGATAACCCACTTACCGGCGGCGGTAGACGTCTCGCCGGTGATCGATGACGGTGACGACGACGCGACGGCGCTGTTCGTCGATGCGGTAGACAACGCGGAAGTCGCCTCGGCGTGCCGCGTGCAGTCCGGTCAGTTCCAGACCCAGTTCGCGCCCAACTCGCTGTGGATTGTCCGCAAGCCCCCCATAGACGAACTCGACGACGGTGGTGGCCGCCTTCTCGGGCAACCTCGCCAGATCCCGCTTTGCCGTGGGCGCCCACTCGACTCCGTAGGCGCCCGGCATCAAGACCTCTGGGTGATCAGCGCAAGGGCGTCGTCTTTCGCCAGTTCTTCGGCTTGCCCCGCGGCTGTCTCCGCTTCAGCCTTACGGATGCGTCGCAGAAGCTTCGGGTCGGACAGGATGTCGAGGGTCTCTTCGAGGGCCTCGAGATCTTCGATGCTGATGACCACGGCAGCAGGGCGACCGTACTTGGTGATCACAACTCGGCCGTGCTCCCGCTCGAGACGGTCAACGACTTCGGACAGCCGGTTCTTCAGGTCCGCCAGAGGCATGTGCTCTGCCGACGATGTCATAGCCACAAGTCTAGCCACATCGGCTGACACGGCAATGCGCGAGAACGCCGGCTACCGCGCGAGCGGACGTCCGCGATTGGCAATCACAGCGCGAACCGTTCCACGGGGGGCCGCCGATGAAGACGACGTCGGCAACGGGGATGGGGATGGGGAGCGTTCGTCGAACGCGACCTGGCGGATGCGGAGCGGCGTTCGTCCCCAGTGCCCTGATTCTTGGCCGAAGAGTTCCGCCAGAGCGGCACCGACCACAGACGCGAAGTGCACGAGGAAGAACCGATACCACGCTGTCGTTCCTTCTCGTCGCTCACCCGGAGGGGGCAGGCGTCGCAGGCGACCCGGAATCTTGGGCGAGCTGTTACTCACGCGGCCAGGAGCAGGGGCCGCTTTCCCGCGACCACGGGCTGGTCAGGCGCTTCCGGTGGTCGGGGCCTTGGCGGCCTGTTGGGGGCTGACGGCTCCGGGTGGTGCGGTGATCGGCTGCGGCTGGCCGTAACCGGTGAAGTTCAGGCTGCCTTTGCTGGGTCCGTTTTCGGTCACCTGCAGCGGTAGTGGCGCTCCGGTGTTGGCCACGGCAAGCTGCGACCCGTCCTGCTGGGTGACCAGGACCGCCTTCTGGCCGTCGACGGAGCCCGTGGTCACGCCGGGCTTGAGCGGCGAGTCGGCCGCATTCAGCGAGGCGGCGATCCCCTGCAGGGTCAGCGAGCTGACATTGCCCGCCATGGAGGCGTCCTGCACCAGCCACTTGTTCGCCAGCTTCGGTGCCGCAGCAGGTCCGACGGTCTTGGCCCAGAACTGTTCGGGGGCCTTGACGTAGAGCTTCCCGCCGGTCTTGACGATGTTCAGGGTCACGCCGGCGTCCTGCACGGTTCCGGCGGTGTCCTCGCCCTGGAACTGAACGTCCAGCGTCTCCGTCTGGCCCTGCTTGGTCATCGTCCCCTTGACGTGCACCGCCTGCGCGTTGAACAGAGCCGACTTCGCATCCGAAAGCACCTGCTGCGCCGGCTTGGACTGCTCGCCGTTCAACCCCGCTGCCGCGGAGGCCGAGCTGGCACCGGAGCTTCCGCTCGGCGCAGCCTTCGTACCCGGGCTGCTGCCGCAACCCGCCAACCCCACCGCGGCCAACGCAACGATCGGGACAACGACTTTGTTCATGCACCCTCCAGGCGCCACACCGACTGCACGGACCAAGACCCTTTACGGCTAACCGGTTCGCCCCTCCGAACGTGACGAGGCACTGCGAGAAGTCTTGCGCGGGCGCAGAGCCGAGATCAGACCGCTTGTCGACCATGACCCCCTTGACAAGGATCACCTACATATCGCCGGATACGGAGCGATCCAAGCGCGGGGCGAAAGGCGGCCGAAAGTTAGCTACTCCGGGCTGCTGAAGCTGGGCGGAACATGGTCGTCGTCTGCGGGAGGCCCTGCCTGCAACATCCAGTTGCGCGCGCTTCAGCCGGTCGGTCCAGCTGGCGCCGACTCCCTCTGCTCGCCGAAACTGGAGAGGAGGACCGCCACGCGCCGCGGCGTCACTCCACCAGACCTCGACTTCTGACGCCGCTTCGAGCCAAGCGCGGAGGTCGTGGCGCCGGTCGGGCACTGAGAACTCGCCGGAACGTACGGCCAGCGGTAGTCGGCCGCAACAGGGTGGTCCTCGAACCAACGCTTGTCATGCCAGAAGACTCGATGCTGCAGCTTCCGCTGTTCCTCTCCCGTCATACGAGCAGTTTGACCCCTGTTCGATCCTCGCGATATCGCCGGCTACCGCGCGGCTGTACGGTCACACCCTCGGTCAGCCGCAGATGCGCTGCTGGAGGGCGGAACAAGATGGTCTCAACGACAGATGGACCCCGATAAGTCGAAGCATCAAACCCCCCCGGAGCCTCTACCGAGAAATACTCACAGCTTCCCGGAGAGGCTGGCGCGCGCCACCGAAATGGCACCTAGCTTTCTCGGCCTCACGTGGGACGAAGCGCAACAGCTCGCCGTCGATCTGCACCTGACGGTCCGCACGCCCCGCGTCCGGCGGCTCGCCGGAGGCGGCACCGTCGCCCTGTTCTCGTTGGACCTGCGGCCCAACCGGATCAACGTCACCCTGGACGCTGAAGACCGCATCAACAGGGCCGACGCCGGCTAGATGCGCCGCACCTATATCTCGTCGGCGCCGCCACAGAACCACGTCCCTCCTGCTGAACCTGTCCGGTATCGCCGGATCCCGCTCGGGCGGGCATCGGGGAACGCGCACTTTCCAGATGTGTGGACCTGGCCCACGCCGCCCCGGCTACACCTGACGCCGGCAAACACGGCGGCGGCAATGCCTATGCATAAGGCGACGAGAACGGATCGGCAGCGCCCAGCCCGGTCGGCCGGCACGGCGAGCGCCGCCAACCCGGTGCGGTCCGGCGCGCTGGGCGAAGTAAGCGCGTTCGGAGCGCCTCAAGGCGGCGGGCTACGGCCGGCGCAATGGCCGACCTTCGCCGGCTACGGCCGGTCCGAGCGGACGCCGTGTTGCCGTCGAGTCGGTGACGGCGTCACCGCCACCGGGAACTGTTCGCCTGCCCGGCCAGCCGGTCGAGATCGTCGGCGAGAATCCGCGCGGCGTCGGGGCGGCTGACGACGGGGAGGAGCGCGAACCGCAGCAGGTCGGCGAGTCGGGCCGGCAGTCCGGACCAGCTCGACTCGGCGTAGGAGTTGCTCTGCGTGCCGTAATAGGCGGCGGTCAGCGTCCAGGCCAGCCGGTCCACGTCGACGTCCCCGGCGACCAGGCCCACGGTCTGCGCCTCGGCGAGGGTCGCAGCCCACCAGCGCGTCCAGAGCGGCGACAGGAACGGCAGCTGCAGCTGGTTGCTCTCCTCCAGCAGGCGTGTCGTGCCGCGGGCGCTCGGGTCGCGGCGGTAGGCGAGCGCGGCGTCGAGCAGCACCCGCGGGATGCGGCGCAGCGGGTCCGGTTCCTGCTCGGCCACCCGCCGCTGCAAGTCGACGAGCCACTCGTGGTAGCTGGCACAAACCGCCTGAGCGAGCTGCTCCTTGGTCGCGAAGTGGAAGTAGAAAGCGCCCTTGGTCAGCCCTACCCGTTCGGCCACGTCGCTGACGCTGACGTTGGCGAACCCGCGCTCGGCGAAAAGTTCTGCCGCTCCGGTCACGATCGCCTGCCGAGAGCGCGCGCCGCGGGAGGTGGTGGCCACCGGCTCACGGTACGACCGGCCACACCGTCGCATTGGCACGTCGCCCCTCGTAACGTCACGCAGGAGACTGATCCCGCCGTCCGAGACGGGCACGGGACAGCCCTGCGAAAGGTGTGCCGTGGACAACCCGCTGCGGATCTACATCAGGGTGGTTTCCCGTCTGGTGGAGCTGGGCGCGGCTCCGGTGCGGGAGCTGGCCCGCATCGGCATGGACACCGCCCTGGCTGCCGTGCTGACCGTGGTCAGCGAACTCTTGCCGGAGGACGAGGCAGGGCAGGACCCGGCCGAGTTCCCGGAGCTGGACGAGGCGACGGTCGAGCGCATCACCCGGGACGTGGTGGCCGGATCCGGCCGGCTGACGCGCGCCGAGGTCGCCGCCGCAGCCGGAGTCCCGCTGGAGCAGGCCCGGCGGCTGTGGCAGGCGGTCGGGTTTGCACAGGTGGAGGACGACCGTGCGATCTTCACCAGCACCGACGTGGCGGCGCTGCAAGATGCCGGTGCGCTTCTCGCGGCCGGCATCCTCGACGACGAACAGCTGCTGGCGCTGGCCCGTCCGATCGGCCACATGCTGTCGCGGTTGGCCGCGGTCCAGTCGAGCGCGATTACCGACGTGCTCGTCCGACGGCTCGCCGGCGCGAGCGACGGCAACGATCAGACGACGGACGCCTTCGCCGCGCAGGCGGTGCAGGTCACCGACGAGCTGCTGCCGGTGTTGGAACGGACGACGGTGTACGTCCTGCGGCGGCATCTCGCCGTCGAAGCGAGCCGGCAGCTGCTGGGGCGCTCGTCATTCGGCCAGCCGACCCGAACCTGCGCGGTCGGCTTCGTCGACCTCACGGGCTTCACGCGACTCACCCGGCAGCTGGAGGGCCCCGAGCTGAGCCGACTGCTGGCCGAGTTCGAAACGCTCGTGCTCGACACCGTGGTCGCCGCAGGCGGCCAGGTCGTCAAGACCCTCGGTGACGAGGTGTTGTTCAGCGTCGACGACCCGGCCACCGCAGCCGACATCACCCTGACCCTGCTGGAACGCAGCGACGCCCATCCGATACTGCCCGCGGCGCACGCCGGGCTGGCCTACGGGCCAGTACTCATCCGAGCCGGGGACGTGTTCGGCCCCGTGGTCAACATCGCGGCCCGACTCGCCGGGCTCGCGCGCAGCGGTACGGCTCGAGTCGACACTGCGATGGCCGACGCCCTGCAGCACGATCGCCGGTTCGCCGTGGCCGCGCGTGCTCCCCGGCCAGTTCGCGGATACACCGGCCTGCGCAGCTACCGGCTGCGCCGCACCGCCTCCGACAGAGCCTGAGCGGGGTTCTTCCAGCCACCCTGCGGCATTCATTCGACTGCTAGCACCTCAGCAGGTCCGCGTCGCCTACCCCATCGACGGGACGCAGCACCGCGCAGCCGGCCCGCACCTCCAATCCGCACGTCTGACACCGTCCTCACCAGCGAGCTCACGCTGCTGGCCGTACGGTGAACGCTCTCGCCCGACTCGAGGCCGGCGATGCTGATCGCGCCGGACAACCGCAGGACCGGCTTCATCGACGGCGGCACGGGGTAGCGAGCGGACGGCCCTTAGCGGCGTCGTCCGGGCAAGGTGCCGGCGGCGAAGCCCGCCGACCCCGAGCGCAGGCCCCCGGCGAGCTGGGTTGTGTGAGCCAGGGACAGCCAGGGCCTGGCTGATGGCGGTGATCCTGCTGAGCGCAGCGAGCTACTGGGCTACCCGCAGGGGATCGACTGGGTCTACGATTCCAGGCGCGGGCCCGTACTGATCATCGACGGCGCGGCCGAGCTGTACGACATGAAGGTTTGATCGCTATCGCGAACACCGTGTCCGGAAGGGACCGCGGGGATGAGTGAGCCGCCAGCACCTGGCCCGGAACGCAGCAAGCTGAGCGCGGGTTCAGTTGCGTCCATCGGCGGCGTCGGGGTGTTGCTGATCTTCATCCTGCAGAACCGCGAGGACGTCAGGTTCCACTTCCTGTCCTTCTCCTTCACCTGGCCGCTGTGGCTCTACACGGTCGTCGTCGCCGC
>DATITC010000129.1:0-27870 GCA_035468175.1 Frankiaceae bacterium
CCGTCCCGATCCTGATGCGCCGGGCCCGGAACGGGAGGCCCGCCACGCCGCCCCGCGTGCTCCGCGACCGGGTCGAGGTGGACGCCTACGGGCGGGTCGTCCGTCGTGTGAGTGCGCAGGAATTCGCCGACGAGCAGGAGCGCCACCCCGGCGGTACCGGCTGACGCGCAGACGGCAGGATGGTGCGGTGACCAACGCTTCGAATCCCGTTGAGCTGCGCGCCGACACCCCGGTCCCGCTCGCTGCCGCCGCGCCCAGCCCGGCCGCGATCACCCATCGGGTCAGCGCCAAGGCAGAGACCTTCACCGAGTCCGTCATCCGCGAGATGACCCGGCTCTGCCTGCAGCACGAGGGCATCAACCTCGCCCAGGGCTTCCCCGACTTCGCCTGTCCGCAGGAGCTGAAAGACGCGGCGAAGGCGGCGATCGACGCGGACGTCAACCAGTACGCGATCACCTGGGGAGCGCGGGAGTTCCGGGCGGCAATCGCCGACAAGGTCGCTCGGACCTACCCCGGTTGGGACGTCGACCCGGACTCGCAGATCTGCGTGACCTGCGGCTCGACCGAGGCGATGATCGCGACCATGCTCGCCCTGGTCGACCCGGGCGAGGAAGTAATCGTCTTCGACCCGGTCTACGAGAACTACGGTCCGGACGCCATCCTGTCCGGCGCGAAGCCGCGGCATGTCCGCCTGCACGAGCCGGACTGGTCGATCGACGAAGTGGAGCTGCGGGCCGCGTTCTCCGACCGCACCCGCGCGATCATCGTCAACACCCCGCACAACCCGACCGGCAAGGTGTTCTCGCGCGAGGAGCTCACCCTCATCGGTGAGCTGTGCCAGCGACACGACGCGATCGTGATCACAGATGAGATCTACGAGCACATCCAGTACCTGGGGCCGGGCGGGCACGTGCCCCCGGCGACGATCCCTGGTCTCGAGGACCGGACCGTCACGATCAACGCCCTGTCCAAGACCTACGCGGTCACCGGATGGCGGGTCGGGTGGGCGATCGCGCCGCCGCAGCTGACCGGTGCCATCCGCAAGGTCCACGACTTCCTGACGGTCGGTGCCGCCGCGCCGCTCCAGGCCGGGGGAGTGGCCGCGATGAGCCTGCCGCCGGAGTACTACGTCGACCTCGCCGAGAAGTACCGGGAGCGGCGTGACCTGCTCTGTGGGACGCTCGCCGACCTCGGCTTCCGGTTCCAGCCGCCGCAGGGGGCCTACTACGTCCTGTGCGACACGACCGACGTCGATCCGGCCGGCGACGACATCGCCTTCGCCCAGCGTCTGGTGCGGGAGATCGGGGTCGCCGTCGTCCCGGGTTCGTCGTTCCACGCCGACCCGGAGCGGGGGCGGCGCCAGATCCGGTTCGCGTTTCCGAAGCGGCCGGAGACGCTGGCCGCGGCGGCCGAACGGCTGGAGAAGCTGCGCGTGTGAACGACGCGTCCGGGTGGCGCGGTCGACTCGTCGGTCGGGTGATCAGCCGCCGAAGGGGATCGCCGGGTTGAGGGACTCGGCGTAGATCGCGTTCCCCTGCGCCTTGGTGAGGACATGCGTCTCGACAAGGCGGTCCAGCACATGCCGCTGGCGGGACCGGGCGAGGGTGAGGTGCGCCGTCGGGTCGTAGGCGCTGGGGGCGTTGACCAGCCCGGCGAGCATCGACGACTGCGCCCAGGTGAGGCGGTCCGGCGAAACGCCGAAGTACACCTGGGAAGCGCTCGCGAGCCCGTATGCGCCGTGGCCGAAGTAGGCGGCGTCGAAGTACATCGCAAGGATCTGCCGCTTTGTGTACTTCTGGTCGAGCTTCACGGCCAGCGCGACCTCTTGGGTCGAGGACCGGAAGCCGCTCTCGCCGTTCGTGTATAGCAGCTTCGCGAGCTGGGCGTTGATCGTCGCACCGCCGAGCGCGCCACCCTTGCTGAGACTCAGCGCTCCTCGGAGCGCCCCGCGGAGGTCGAGCCCGGAGTGGCTGTAGAAGCGGGTGTCCTCGGTGGCGATGAGAGCGGCCGCGATCTTGCCGGGAACCCGGGTCCCGATCGAGGGTGCATGGTGCTGGGCGAGCTGCGCATTGGTCCGGGACCGGGCGTCCTCGACGCCGGGCGAGGTGAACCACACCAGCAGCGAGACGACGACGAGCAGGGCGACCAGGGTGCCGAGCACCGCGACCAGCCGCCGAAGCCATCCGCGCCGCCGGCGCCCGCCCTCAACCGGTTCGTCGCGCGGACGACCGGGGGAGATGGGAGGCGGTGCGGGGGCGCGGGCAGCCATCAAACCGACCCCGGACCTTTCCGCTGCACCTACTCATGGTGCCCGACGACTATGTCAGCGCGGTGGCGGCATCCTGTGCACGGCCCGGGATGGGAAGCGGGTGCCCGGCCTCCGCCGCCCGCTTCCGGCCGGCCCGCTGCTCTCGCTCGAGCTCGACGAGGTAGGAGTCGAAGTCGACCTGCATCGTGTGGCGCTTGGAGGCGACGTAGCGCTTGCGCATCTGCTGACGGTCGTGCTCGATGTCGGCGAGCATCTCCGAGTGCGGCGGCAGCAGGTAGCGACCGCGCAGGTAGTCGCCGATCCACTTCCCCTGGGCCTCGGCCAGCGGCATCGTCGCGCCGAGCGGCTGGAGCAGCGCGAGGAAGAAAACGCCCTCGATCTCGGGGTGGAACACCCGGCGGAACAGCGGCAGCTCGTTCTGGGGCGCGGACAGGAAGTCCTCGTCGAAGAACGGGAAGCTCACCTTGTAGCCGGTGCCGTAGATGACGACGTCGGCGTGCACCGAGGTGCCGTCGGTGAAGTGCACGCGGTCTTCGGTCAAGTGGCTGATCTGCGGCTTGGGCACGACGCGTCCGTGCGTGATGCGGGACAGGATCAGATCCGAGATGGTCGGGTGCGCCTCGAGCAGCTTGTGGTCGGGCTTCGGCAGGCCGTAGTCCTCCATGTTGCCCATGAACCGGTCGAAGACCCGGCGGGTCATCTTCTGCCGGACCTTGAACGGGAGCTTGGCGATCTGCTTGGTCAACCACTCGGGGGTGAGGTCGTCGAGTGGCTTACCGGCCACGTACTTCGGGACGATGTACGCGCCGCGACGCATCGCGAGGTAGACGTTGCCGGGCGTCCAGGACAGCTCGGTGGCGATGTCCATCGCCGAGTTGCCCATGCCGAGCACGACGACGTCCTTGCCGACGAACTCCTCGGGCTCGTCGTAGGAGTGCGCATGCATCTGCCGCCCTTGGAAGACGTCGCTGCCGGGGAAGGCGGGTTCGGGCCAGCGGGGGTCCCAGTGATGGCCGTTGGCGACGAGGAGGGCGTCGAACTGCGCCACGTCCCCGTGCTCATCGGTCACTTCCCAGACGCCGTCCGGCAGCTTGCGGGCACTGGCTACCCCGCAGCCGAAGCGGATGCGGTCGCGCAGACCGAAGTGGTCGACGTAGGTGTCGAAGTAGTCCTTGATCTGGCTGTGGTGCGGGAAGGCCGGGTAGTCCGCGGGCATCGGGAAGTCCCGGTAGGCCATCCGGTTACGGCTGGTGTTGATGTGCAGCGAGCGGTACGCGGCGGACATGCCGTTCGGATTCCGGTAGGCCCAGTTGCCACCGACGCGGTCGCTCTTCTCGTAGCAGACGACGTCGATACCGGCGTCCACCAGAGCCTTGAGGCCGGCAATGCCAGATGACCCGGCTCCGATCACGGCAGCTCTCGGCAACGGCACGTTCATCACTCCTCGGTAACGTCTCCCGCTATTGACACGGTGTCAGTAACTGTACGACACGCGATGGCGGTGAGGGCTGCCGGGGGGCCTGCGGTGGTTCGCGCCCACCGTCGATCCTCGGGTGGCGGGTGATCTCCGGTGGGCGGCGACGGCCGGGTTGTGGGGGTCGCCGAGGCCCCTGGAGGCGGTGGTTCGCGCCCACGGGCGATCCTCGGGTGGCGGGTGATCTCCGGTGGGCGAGAACGGACGACCCGGGTGCGGCCTACAACTCGCCGGGAGCCAGGCCCATTCGCGCCCGCGCGGCCTTCACGTGCGGGCCGTCCCGCAGGGAACCGGGAACCCCCAGCACCGCGAGCCGCAGTCCGCGGCTGGCGACCGCGGCGGAGAGGTCCGTCATCGGCAGGCCGGGGAGCCGGTACATCCGCCGGGCCCATCGCGGGAGTAGGGCGAACCCGAGCACGCCCACGCCGAGCCAGGCCGGCCGGGCCGGCGTCAGGTAGCGCACCTTCGCCGACATCGGCGGCGCGAGGATGAAGCGAGCGATCCGGCGCGCCTCGGGGCCGGCGACGAGCTCTGGGCGCATCGCTTCGAAGTAGTGCAGCATCGCCGTGGCGCTGTCCGGCACCGCCGAGCGAGGGATGCCGATCAGCTCGGCCGAACGCACCTGCTCGGCATAATAGTCGTCGATCTCGTCCGCGGTCAGCCGGAGCCCGCCGCGCACGACCGTGGTGAGGAACGACTCGACCTCGCAGCAGTGCACCCACAGCAACAGGTCGGTGTCGGTGGCCCGGAAAGACCGCCCGGTGTGCTCGTCGACGCCGCGCACCCGACGGTGCACCCCGCGTACCCGGGCACCGGCCCGGTTCGCCTCGACGGTCGACCCGTAGCTCACGGCGCCTACGTACTCGGCCGTGCGCACCAGGCGTCCCCACGGGTCCTCGCGGAACGACGAGTTCTGGGTGACCCCAGCAAGGGCGACCGGATGCAGGGCCTGGAGCAGCAGGGCGCGGAGGCCGGCGATGCCCATCAGCGGGTCCGCGTGGACCCGCCAGGTGATGCTGCCGGGGCCGAACAGGCCGGGGTCGGGGTCACCGCCACTCCGGTCGTCGACAGCTTCGGCGTCCTGGGACAGGGGAGCGCTCACCTTCCGTTGATCCCCGCAGGGCTCGAAGTCATACCGTTCCGGGTCCTGAATACGCCGTCCGCTCGGGCGCTCACCAGCCACGGCAGGGGGCGAGATGGGCGCCCGGAACACCACGGGGTGTTACCGCCAGGAAAATATCTGCACGCGGCCCGACGCGGATCGTTGTTCTCCGTCTCCTGAGTTGACAGGATTCGCGCATGAGCCGGGTCATCGCGTTCGCCAACCAAAAGGGCGGTGTGGCTAAGACGACGTCCGTCGCGAGCCTCGGCGTCGCTCTCGCGGAGCTCGGCCGGCGGGTTCTGCTCGTCGACCTCGATCCGCAGGCGTGCCTCACCTTCTCGCTCGGGCTGGATCCGGAAGCTCTCGAGATCTCGGTGCACGACGTCCTGCTCGGCCGGGTCGGTGCCGGCATGGCGGTGCAGACGACCGCAGATGGGCCGGACCTGCTGCCCTCGACGATCGACCTGGCGGGCTGTGAGGCGATCCTGCTGACCCGCACCGGGCGTGAGCACGCGCTCCGGCTCGCGTTGGAGGACCTGCCCGACGTCTACGACGACATCCTCATCGACTGCCCACCCTCGCTCGGCGTCCTCACCATCAACGCGCTCACGGCGGCCGACGCGGTGCTCGTGCCGTTGCAGTGCGAGACGCTGTCGCACCGTGGGGTGGGACAACTGCTCGATACGGTCCACGACGTCCAACGCCTCACCAACCGGGGACTCCAGGTGATGGGTGTTCTCCCGACCCTGTTCGACGCCCGGACCACGCACGCCCGCTCGGTGCTGGCCGACGTCTCGACGCGCTACAACCTGCCGGTCCTCGAGCCGCCCATCGCCAAGTCGGTGCGCTTCGCCGAGGCCCCGGCTGCCGGGCGTTCGGCTCTCTGCACCGCCACGAACATTCCTGGGGTGCAGGCCTACCGCGAGCACGCCCGCGCGCTGCACGCCGCCGCCGGTGGGAGTGCGCGCGTCATCGCCCTGCCGCGGGACCGTACGTCCGACCAACCCATCGAGCGCGTCGCCCACGTGTGAGACGGGGCCCGACGCCCGCCGGGCACCAGACCCCCGAACCAGGAGCAGCAGTGTGATCACGGACTTCGACCGGCTCAGGCCTCGTTCCGTCGTGGCGGACGCCTCGGTGGCGCCGGTGCAGACCGACAACGAGGGCAAGCGGGCCCTGTTCAGCACCTCTGAGCCCAAGCCGGCCTTCGGCTCGGTGACGGTCGAATGCTCGTCGTGCGGGGAGACGTCCGTGTTGAGCCCGACCCAGGCCGGGCGACTTCTGCTGACCACGGTGCACGTCCCTGGTCTGCGGCGGCACCACATCAGCTGGGTGCGGTGCCCGGCCTGCGGCAAGCGCAGCTGGAGCAGGTTGAAGTTGCAGGTCTGAATTCCGAGCTCGCCCGCCCGGCGTCAGCCGTGCCGCGGCGGTAGATGATGAAGCTCGACATCGGCGAGCTGCCCGCCCGTCACCGAGGCGGTCAGGTATGTCGCGGTCGGCATGCGCCTGCGATCGGTCGGCGAGCCCGGATTGAGCAGCCGCAGCGTGCCGCGGCGGTTGGCCGTCGTCGTGTCCCACGGGATGTGCGAGTGGCCGAACACCAGCACGTCGTCGTCCGGGTAGTCGACGGCGGCCCGCCGCTCCCGGCCCGAACGTCCGCCGGTTTCGTGCACGACGGCGAAGCGGAGACCGCCGAGCTCGACGCGACTGACCAGGGGAAGTCGGGCGCGCAGCTCGGCGCCGTCGTTGTTGCCGTAGCAGCCGACCAGCCGCCGGCTACGGGCTTCTAGCTGGTCAAGCAGGTCCACCGACACCCAGTCCCCGGCGTGCAGGACGACGTCGACCTCGTCGACTGCGGTCCATACCGGGTCGGGCAGGTCCCGCGCCCGCTTCGGCAGATGCGTGTCGGCCAGGAGCAGGAGGCGCATACACGCGTCCTACCCGTTATACCCGCATACCCGCTGGTCCACGGTCCTGCGCGGTGCGCCGGCCTTCGCGGGGGCCGCTCAGATCCGGCTGGTGACGTCCTGCCGCGGAATGCCTGGAAGGACCACGTCGGTCAGTCCCTCGATCCGCCCGCAGCCGACGCAGCGGGCGGCGAGTGCCACCCACGTGGTCTCGTCCGCCTCTGATGCCGACAGGCCGGCGCCCACTTCGACCAGCGACTGCGAGCAACCGCGGCAGCTGAACATCGGCGGGAAGGTCCACCGCTCGGCGCTGTCGAGCAGTGCCGCCGTCGCCCCACAGGCGACGCAGCGGCGACGGGCCACTCCGGCTCCCGCGTCGGCTTCGACGAAGCACCAGGTGGCGTCCTTGTCGCCGTGGCGATCGCAACAGGTGAGGACGACGTGCGTGACCGGTGGGCACCCGTCCAACTTCCGCAGCCAGTTGAGCAGGTCGTCGGCGTCTTCTCCGGTCACGATGCCGGACCTCTCGCGTAGTGCCACGACACACAGATCGACCGCGTGGGCGTACCGCTGTAGGGCCGAAAGGGGGAGAGGCCGGGAAACTGGGAGCGGGAGCTCAGCTGGCTTCGGCGACGGAGGACGGACCGGCCGACTCACCGTTGTCCGAGCCCGCCGCGGAACCGTTCCCGGCACCCCCGCTACGTCCGCGTCCACCGCGACGCCGCCGACGGGGACGGCTCGCGCCATCGCCCGAGTCACCGTCGCCCGAAGCGTTGTCCGGCCCGTGCGCTGGGGCCTCAGCGTTTGCGTTGGCCGCGACGCCTGCGGTACTCGTCTCCGCGGCTCCGTCGGCGGCGGCTCCGCCACCACGGGTGCGCTTCCGGCTCCGGGACCGCGACGTGCCCGCCTTCGCGCTGGGACCGGCGTGCTCGGAGCCCTCGTCCCGGCTCGGGCCACTCGAATTGCGGCCGGAGTCGTGGCCGGTGTCCCGGCCCGAGCTCCGCCCACCGTCGCGGCCCGAATCCCGACCGGTAGGACCGGACTCGCGACCGGCACGACGGCGACGCCCCGTTTCGCCCAGGTCCTCGACCTGCTCGGCCGACAGGCCCTCACGGGTGCGCGACGAGCGCGGAAGCGTGCCCTTGACCATGGTCGGGATGTCCAGCGCCGAGTAGAGGTGCTCGCTGGTGGAGTAGGTCTCGGGCGGGTCCGGGAACGGCAGCTCGAGCGCCTTGTTGACCATCTGCCAGCGGGCGATGTCGTCCCAGTCGACGAAGGTCACGGCCACGCCGCTCCCGCCGGCCCGGCCGGTGCGGCCGATGCGGTGCAGGTAGACCTTCTCGTCCTCGGGACACTGGTAGTTGACGACGTGGGTCACGCCGGCGACGTCGATACCGCGGGCGGCGACGTCGGTGGCGACCAGGACGTCGATCTTGCCGGCCCGGAAGGCGCGAAGGGCCTGCTCGCGGGCGCCCTGGCCGAGGTCACCGTGCACGGCGGCAGCGGCGAAACCACGGTCGACGAGGTCGGCGGCCACCTTGTCGGCAGTGCGCTTGGTGCGGGTGAAGACGATCGACAGCCCGCGGTCGTCGGCCTGCAGCACCCGGGAGAGCATCTCCGCCTTGTCCATCGCGTGCGCACGGAAGACGTGCTGGTGCGTGGTCGGGACGGTCCGGTTCTCGTCGGGCATCTCGGCGCGGATGTGGACCGGGCGCTCGAGGAAGCGACGCGACAGCGCAACGATCGGCGCGGGCATCGTCGCCGAGAACAGCATTGTCTGACGAACGTCCGGGACCATCGCGAAGATGGCCTCGACGTCCGGCAGGAAGCCGAGGTCGAGCATCTCGTCGGCCTCGTCGAGGACGAGGGTGCGGGCCGCGGAGAGGTCGAGGTGGCCCTGGCGGCCGAGGTCGAGCAGCCGGCCGGGGGTGCCGACGACGATGTCGACGCCCTTGCGCAGCGCCTCGACCTGCGGCTCGTAGGCCCGGCCGCCATACACCGAGAGCAGAGACATGCCGAGCTTGCTGCCGGCGCGTCGGAGGTCCTCGGTGACCTGTACGCACAGCTCACGGGTCGGGACCACGACGAGTGCACGGGGGGTGCGGCCCGCGGGCCGCTCTTCGTCGGCCGGGGTCGCGGTGAGCCGTTCGAGCACCGGGATGCCGAAGGCGAGGGTCTTGCCGGTGCCGGTGCGCGCCTGGCCGATGACGTCACTGCCGGAGAGCGCGATCGGCAGCGTCATGGCCTGGATCGGGAACGGCGTGCGGATACCGGCTTCTTCGAGCGCG
Source organism: Frankiaceae bacterium (assembly GCA_035468175.1). Lineage (GTDB taxonomy): Bacteria > Actinomycetota > Actinomycetes > Frankiales > Frankiaceae > JAVEDQ01. The sequence goes on from DATITC010000129.1 coordinate 9,041, forward strand.
TCGACGATCTCGGTCCGGATGCCGAAGTCGGCGAAGGTCTTGTCGGGCTCGGGCGCGGAGTCCGGGACGGTGATCTGTGCGGAGGTGCTCTCCGCGAGTGCGGCGACCGGGTCGGCGGCGATGGCTTCGTCGACGGGCTCGAGGTCGAGGTCTTGGTCTTGGTCGGTGGTGCTCAGTGTGTGCTCCTGGCTGGAATGAGCGACTGCTCGTCAGCCGCTCGCACGTCCGCCCTGCGAGCGCAACCTCAACGCGGCGCGGAGGTCGTCCCGGCAGGGGAAGGAGGGTGAAATACCGCTCCTGATCTTCTATCGTATCGTCTATCGACCCGTACGCTGCCCGCGTGAGTAGCGCAGCCGGTTCGGAGCAGTTCGACCGGATGTCCTCGGGTGAGGGCGTCGCGAATGGCGTCGGCGCGGGCGAGGGTCCGCAACACGACGGTGTGATCGACGTTCTCGGGGCATTGGCCTGCGGCGAGATGTCCGCTTTCGAGCGAATGGCCTCGGACGCGCGGATGGCGCCGACGATGTCCGACAAGGCGGCGCTGGCCGGAATGGCCGTCGCCGAATTCCAGCATTTTCGGTCGTTGTGCGACCGACTGCGGGAATTCGGCATCGAGCCGGAGTCGGCGATGCAGCCCTTCGTCGTCCCGCTGAACACCTTCCATGACCTGACAGCGCCGGCCGACTGGCTGGAGAGCTTGGTCAAGGCCTACGTCGGCGACGGCATCGCCCGGGACTTCTACCGCGAGGTCGCGGCCTACATGGACCCGAGGTCCCGCGATCTGGTGCGCGAGGTGCTCGCCGACATGGGCCAGGCGGCGTTCGCGGTCGACCGGGTGCGGGCCGCCATCGACGCCAACCCGGCGGTGGGGGGACGGCTCGCGCTGTGGGCGCGGCGGCTCGTCGGCGAGGCGCTGACCCAGGCCCAGCGGGTGGCTGTCGATCGCGAAGCGATCGTGCGGCTGCTGTCCACGCAGGCGGCGGACCTCGCCGAACTCGGGCGCCTGTTCGAAAGGATCATCGAAGCCCACAACGAGCGGATGCGCTCGCTGGGGCTGAGTGGCTGACGTGCCGCCCGGCGGGGTAGCCCAGCCGGTTCGGGCGAGTGCCCGCTACATCGCTCCGAAGCCGACGCGGCGCTGCTCGGGCTCGGCCACCTCGATGTAGGCCAGCTTGTTGACCGGGACCAGCACGCGGCGGCCCTTCTCGTCGGTCAGCGTGAGCAGACCCATCTCGGAACGGATCGCCGTCGCGAGGGCCTCTTCGATCTCCTCCGGCGACAACGTGCTCTCGAGGACCAGCTCCCGGGTCGCGTACTGCACCCCGATCTTGACCTCCACCAGCTGACCTCCGCGCTCGCTTGCGTTGCCTGCCCGCCGTTGTCCAGCGGGCGGTGGGCCGTGTCCTCAGAGTAGGGGCGCTGACGGCGATCCCGGTGGCACGACAGCCGATTTCGCCGTCAGCCGAGGGCGGGGCCACCCGACGGGGGTGACCCGGCGCCCGATTCGGGGACATCCGCGACAGCCGGCGTCGCCGTGAACGGACGCACCGAACTGTCGTGGCGAGGTGAGCCGGACAGGCCGCGCCAGGCCAGATCGACCATCAGCTCGACCGCACGCTCCTTCGTCAGCGACCGCGCCGGGGCGGGGGTCGCGGACGACCCCGGCTTGCCGCGGGAACCGAGCCACCACCGGGCCCCGACCTCGGCGAGACCGACGAGACCGACGGAGAGCAGCTCGGCCTCGTCCCGCGGCACCCCGGTGTCGGCGGCGATCGTCGTGGCGATGGCCTCGACGCACTTACTGAGACTGCCCTCGACGCGGGTGCGGACCGCCGGCTCACTACGCAGATCCGACTCGAAGACCAGCTGGTAGGCGCCGTTGTCGTCATCGACGAAGTCGAAGTAGGCCTCGATGGACCGCCGGACCCGCAGCGCATTGTCGGTCGTGGAGTTCAAGGCCTGTCGCACCCGATCCACCAGCTCGCCGGAGGACTCGTCCAGCAGCGCCAGATAGAGCTCGAGCTTGCCCGGGAAGTGCTGGTAGAGCACCGGTTTGCTGACGCCGGCCCGTTCGGCGATCTCGTCCATCGCGGCCGCGTGGTAGCCCTGCGCGACGAAGACCTGCCGCGCCGCCCCGAGCAGCTGTCGCCGGCGAGCCGGCCGGGACAGCCGGGTGGGCCGTCCGGCTGCTCGGGCCCCACGGGACGGCTCTACAGCGGGATGCGCTGCCACCGAACCTCCAGCCACCACCAACGTCGAACACGACCCGGAGATCGCGTACGGGACGGAACGTCCTGTCAGCCAATCACAGTCGACTCGGGCCGCTGGCTGCCCTCACACGCGGGGCGAATGAGCCTCGACGCTGCTCAGCGGTACTCGTCGGGGTCCAGTTCGACTGACCGCCCCTGCTCGGCCGCATCGAACTCGTCGACTTCGAGGGACGTCGTCGGGGAGTCGGCGTCTGCGATCTCGGTGACGTCCTCCGACCGCTCCTGGATGTCGGCCTCGGTTGCCTCCGACCGGGACTGGTCTGCGTTCTCGGTCATGTCTCAGTCCTGCCCTGCGGCCGACCGGCTTCCGGCGCGGGTGCGCAGCGGGTGCGGGGCCGCGCGGTCCGGAAAGCGACGCAGGTACTCCGATTCGAGGGTGAGCATCCGCGAGGTGTGTGCCTCGAGGGCGTCCTCGCTGCCGCCGATGAAGGTGTCGTGCCTCGTGGAGTGCAGGTGTGACACCTCACGGGCGAGGTCGTCATCCGACAGACGGGCGGGGTCGATGCCTTCCGGGTGATGAGCCATGGGGACGCGCTACCCCGGCCCGGCCGTGCCATGCGTATGGACCCGGCCGAGCAGGTGGGGGTCGCCGCCCGTCAGCTCCGCCCACACCGTCGTACCGTCCGTTCCGTCGTCGACCCCCCACTCGGCCGCCAGCGTGGCGACGATCTGGAAAACGCTCGGCTCATCGCCGGTGGCCGGCGCGAGACGGTCGCCGTCGCGCGAGCGGTCGTGCACCTCGACGCGCACCCCGCGCTGCGTCGGGATGATGCCGACGTCGACCATGCAGCCGGGTCCTGAACAGTGGCTGAACGCGCTCCCCACCAGCTCGTCGGTCACCTGGAGGACGTTGTCGGTCACGGCGTCGCAGCCGTACCGGTGGCAGGCGAGTCGGACGAACTGCCGCACGACACCGGCCTGCTCCGACTCGGCCGGTACAGAGATCCGGCTCGTCTCTGCGAACATCTGCCGCTCCGGTTCTAGGAGACCGTGTCGACGGGGCCCTGCCGCCCGCCGATCCACCGGAATTCCCGGTGAAAGTACATGCTCGTCCCTCGTAATGCCTCGCGTCCAGAAGCATCCGCAGCGTCGTCCGATACGTCAGAAAGGAGAGGATTCCCGGCGGGATGGATCGACCCCGGTCGCCGTCAGCCACTGACCGACTCGTCCCGCTTGTCGGCGGCGTGAGCCGCCTCGCTCCGACGGGACGGCTTGATGATCGGGGGAAGAATAGAGTCATGCCTTCCCCGGAAACGTCTGACTCTGCCCCGCGTCCCACGGTGCTCTTCGACATCGACGGCACGCTCGTCGACACCAACTACTTCCAGGCGGTCTCCTGGTTCCGGGCCTTCTCCCAGAGCGGGTACCAGGTCGCGATGGTCGACGTGCAGCGGCACATCGGGCTGGGGTCGAGCGAGCTCATCGATGAGCTTGTCCCGCAGCGGGACAAGTCCCGGGACGACGTCCTACAGGCCGCCCACGCCGAGTACTACGCCGGCTTCTACGGGTTGATGAAGCCGTTCGCCTGCGCGCAGGACCTCGTCCGCACCATCCGGGATCGGGGGGCCGAGGTCGTCCTCGCCACGTCAGCGAGCCCGAACGAGTTGCAGGCGCTCCGCAGCGCCCTCGACGTCGAGGACGCGCTGGCCACGGTCACGTCGGCCAAGGACGTCCAGCACGCCAAGCCCGAGCCGGACATCCTCGAGGCTGCGCTGAAGCAGACCGGGACGGACCCCGAGCACGCGATCATGATCGGCGACACGGTGTGGGACATCAAGGCGGCCGCGAAGGCAGGCGTCCGCTGCATTGCCGTGCTGACCGGCGGCATCAGCCGGCAGGCGCTGGAGGAAGCCGGGGCGGTTGCGATCTACGACGACGCTCAGGACCTGCTCAAGAACCTCGACGACTCACCGATCGGCAAGCTGCTCGTGGCCAGCGCCGGCTGACGCCGGCGATCAGGTGCCGCCACGGCCGGCCCCGCCGGCGAACCGCTGGGCGCCCGCGAGGCCGACCGTGACGGTGGGCACTCCGTACCGGCGCTCGAGCTCCAAGCCGTCGTGGAGGGGGGATCCCAGGCCCTCGATGGCCGCGCGGCGGTCGGCGAGCATCGTCTCCTGCGGGAAGGCCGCCAGCACCTCGGCGAGCTGCAGGGCGGCGGTCACCGGCTCGTCCTCGACCACCTGCGTGAGCAGCCCCATCGCCTGCGCCTCGACGGCGTCCACGACCCGTCCGGTGAGGATGAGGTCGAGAGCGCGCCCCAGCCCGACGATGCGAGGCAGCCGTTGCGTCCCACCGTCGATCAGCGGCACCCCCCATCGCCGCTCCAGGCAGCCGAAGCGCGAACGGCCGGTGGCGATCCGTAGGTCGCACCAGAGCGCGAGCTCGAAGCCGCCGGCGACACACCAGCCGTCTATCGCCGCGATGGTGGGCTTGCTCGGCGTCCGCCGGGTGAAGCCCATCGGTCCGGACGGGCTGTCGACCCGCGGAGCCAGCGTCTCGAGGGCCTGCAGGTCGGCGCCGGCGCAGAAGGCCTCGCCGCCGGCACCGGTCAACACCAGCACGCGGGCCTGCTCGTCGGCCTCGAACCGTTCAAAGGCCGCTTGCAGCGCGTCGGCGGTGGGACCGTCCACTGCGTTGCGACGCTCCGGGCGATCGAGCGTGACCAACGCCGCCGCCCCGACCCGCTGGTAGCTCACCTGGTCCGCGTGGGTGCCCATGAGGGGAGTGTGCCTGCAGAGCAACACACATCTCTGCCGGGTCTCATGATCGACTGTCTCGGTTTGTCCGGATTTCACGCGCTGCTGAGCGGCAAGATGTGTGTTCCTTTGAAACCGCCTCAGAGCAGCGGCGCGAACAGGTCCCCGAACTCGTCGACGCGGGCGAGCACGTCGTCGGTGCGGAACACCAGGTCCTCCGGGGCCCGGCAGGCTTCCACCTCGTCCCACGTCACCGGGGTGCTGACCGTGTGCTCGGGCCGGGCCCGCAGGGAGTAGACGCTCACCGTCGTCTTCGCGCTGCTGTTCTGGGACCAGTCGAGCAGGACCTTGCCCGGCCGGATCGCCTTGGTCATTCGGCTGACCACGAGGTCCGGCTCCTCCTTCTCGAGCCGCTCGGCGAGCGCCTTCATCTCCGCGCTGGTCTGCTCGGACGTCCGTCCGTCGCGCACCGCGGTGTAGAGCTGAAGCCCCTTGGAACCGCTGGTCTTGGCGTACCAGTCAAGGCCGGTGGCGTCCCGCACCAGGGAGGCCACGCGGCAGCACTCGACGATCGTCGCCGGCGGTCCGGGATCCAGGTCCACCACCATCATGTCCGGCAGCCCGGTGCTGACCCGCCACATCGGGGTGTGCAGCTCCAGCGAGGCCAGGTTGGCGAGCCACACCAGGGTCGGCAGGTCGTCGCACACGACGTAGTCGATGGTCTCGCGGTTCCGCGTCGAACCCGGTGACGCGACCGTCGCCGTCCGGACCCATTCGGGGCGGTGCGACGGGGTGTTCTTCTCGAAGAAAGAGCCGCCGTCGACACCGTTGGGATAGCGCTTTCGCGTGAGCGGCCGGTCGCGGAGGTGCGGCAGCAGGAACGGAGACACTCGCGTGTAGTAGTCCAGGACCTGGGCTTTCGCGAAGCCGGTCTGCGGATACAGGACCTTTTGCAGGTTGGACAGTGTGAGCCGGCGACCCTCGATGTCGACCGGGACCTTCACGCTGGCGGGGCTCATGCGGGCGTCTCCCGTCGGACGGTGCTCGGATCGATGTCGTCGCGCAGCCCCTTGTAGGACGGGTGTCGCATCCGCCCGTCCCGGGTCCACTCGCCGAACTGGACGCTGGCCACCAGCGTCGGCTCCACCCAGTGCGCGAAGCGCGCGTACTCCCGCGGCACCTCCGTCGCGAACGGTGAGCTGTCCCGTTCCAGCGGCTTGAGGCGCTTCCGCAGGTCGGCCAGGGTGGCCTGGGTGAAGCCGGTGCCGACGTGTCCGGCGAACTCGAGCCCGGCGTCGCCCTGCACCCCGAGCAGCAGCGAACCGATGTGTCCGGCCCGGCCACCATCGCCCGGCTTCCACCCCGCGATCACCACGTCCTGGCGGGTGGTCACCCGCACCTTCACCCAGCACGGGGAGCGCCGGCCTGGCTCGTAGCGGGCCGTGCGCTTCTTCGCGACAACGCCCTCCAGACCGGACGCGCGAGCCGCTTCCAGCACGGCCGGACCGTCGCCGGGGAAGGACGGCGGAAGCTCCAACGGCAGTCCCTCGAGCAGGGAGCGGCGCTCGTCGTAGGGAAGCTGCAGCAGCGACCGTCCGTCGAGGTACAGCAGGTCGAAGGGCAAGTAGGTCACGGGGGTACTGGTGGCGAGTCGGCGGGCGACCGAGGCTGAGCTGACGTGCATCCGGGGCTGAAGGGCGGAGAAGCTCGGCCGGCCGTCCGGTCCCATCGCCACGATCTCGCCGTCGAGCAGCACGCTGGTCGAGCCGAGCGCGAGGCCCACCTCGCGGATCTCGGGGTAGGCGACGGTGATCTCCCGACCGCTGCGGCTCAGCAGTCGCACCCGCCCGCCGTCGACGTAGGCCAGGGCGCGCACCCCGTCCCACTTGAACTCGTAGGACCACCCGGCGCCGGTCGGCAACTCCGTCGCCGTCGCCAGCATCGGCTCGACCCGCTCCGGCAGCGGCTCCCAGTCCGGGCGCTGCGGCGGGTCCATGCGGCGGACCAGCCAGTCGTTGCCCCGGACGCCGTTCTCGTCCGGTTTCGCCGTGTGCAGGAAGACGTACCGGCCATCGACGCGCTCGCCGTGGAAGACGACTTTCACCTCGTCGGCGGTCCACTTCTCCAGCTCGTAGGTGCCGGAGTCCCAGATGGTCACCGAGCCGCCGCCGTATTCACCGCGGGGGATGTCCCCGGCGAAGCTTGCGTAGGCCATCGGATGGTCCTCGGTCTGCTTGGCCAGGTGCCCGCGTTGCTTGGGTGAGGGTGGCAGTCCCTTCGGCACCGCCCAGCTGACCAGCACCCCGTCGCGTTCGAGGCGGACGTCCCAGTGCAGCGCGGTCGCGTGGTGCTCCTGGATGACGAAGGTGTCGCCCCGGCCGTCCTGGTCGTTGCCGGTGTGATCGGCCGAAGCATCAGGGACGTCCCAGGCCGGGACCGGCTCCGGCGTCTTGTCCGAGTCGCGCATCGACCGGTACTTGTCCAGGGGCACGGCACCGTTCTACCCCCGGGAAACGGGGCGTCCGTAACGTTGCGTTGCCGTTTTGTGGCAGTACCTGGGAAGATGGACGGATGCGGTCCATCTGGAAGGGCGCCATCTCCTTCGGCTTGGTGACGATCCCGGTCAAGCTCTACTCCGCCACCGAGGAGAAGAACGTGTCCTTCCACCAGGTGCACCGGGAGGACGGCGGGCGCATCCGGTACAAGCGGGTCTGTTCGGTGGATGGCGAGGAGGTCTCGTACGGGGACATCGCCAAGGGCTACGAGCTGTCCAGCGGCGAGACGGTGATCCTGACCGACGAGGATTTCGCGGACCTGCCGCTGTCCAGTTCGCGCACCATCGATGTGCTGCAGTTCGTCCCGCTCGAGGACGTCGATCCCATCTACTTCGCGAAGTCCTACTACCTGGAGCCGGAGCGCACCGGGACCAAGCCCTACGTGCTCCTCCGGGATGCGCTGGAGCAGTCCGACAAGGTCGCGGTCGTCAAGGTGGCGCTGCGGCAACGCGAGCAGTTGGCGACCCTGCGGGTGCGGGACGGCGTCTTCGTGCTCGAGACGATGCTCTGGCCCGACGAGATCCGCACCCCGGAGTTCGGCTTCCTGGACGAGGACATCGAGGTGCGGCCGCAGGAGCTGACGATGGCCGGGTCCCTGATCGATTCGCTGACCGCCGACTTCGATCCGAGCCAGTACACCGACGAGTACCGCGAGGCGCTGGAGGCGGTGATCTCGGCCAAGGTCGAGGGCCAGGAGATCGTCCAGCCGGCGGCCGAGCAGCCGCAGGGCGGGGCCGTTCTCGACCTCATGGCGGCCCTTCGGGCGAGCGTCGAGGCGGCGAAGGGCAAGGGCTCCGCCCCGGCTGCGCTCGAAGACACGGACAGCGACGACGGAGATGGCGGCGACGACGGCGACACCGACGACGCTGCGACATCGTCGGGCCGGACCGCGACGCGTGTCCCGGCGAAAAGGGCAGCGGCCCGGCGCAAGAAGGTCGACGATGACGGTGCGTCCGAGAAGCCTGACAAGAAGGCGGCTTCGAAGGCGGCATCGAAGGGCGCGAAGCCGGCCGCCAAATCCGCTCCGCGGAAGCGGAAGAGCGCTTGAGCGTCAGACCGCTACAGACCGGGGATCGCGATTGCCGATGCCTTAGGCATGACCACCAGCTCGACCCTTTCGGCTGATTCTCCCGACCTGTTGGCGGCCCTCGCGGATCTCGACGGGGTCGACGGGGTAACGCCCGAAGCGGCGGACGCTCTCCGGGTCCGCCTCAACGGTGACCAGGACCAGCGCGCCGTCAGCACGTCGATCGCGACGGTGCTGCGGGAGCGATTCGGCGTCTCCGGCGCACGCACCAGCACGGTCGAGGAGATCGGCGCCATCGAAGGCGAAGGCCGATTGGCGCTCGAGCGGCTGGTCCTCGTCGCGGGGAACGGTGGCGCGACGGCCGACGTCGTGGTGCGCCTCGATGACCGGACCGCTCCCGGCTCCGCATCGAGCAGCCAGGCGGGGCCAGCAGCGAGCACCGAGGCAGAAGCGGCCGGAGCGGCCATCACCACCGCCCTACTGCTCGCTCTCGAGGAGCTGACCGAGGACGCGGTCATCGGGGGTATCGAACGGGTCGGTATCGACTCCGACGGGGTGGCGCGGGTCCGACTCCGGCTCGACGTGGACGGTGCCGACGTGCCCGCGTCCGGCGAGGCCGCCGTGATCCGGCACCGGCCGCAGGCGGTCGTGCGGGCGGTCCTCGCCGCCGTGGAACCGCATCTGCCGTGACGGCAGGGCGTCGATCCGCCCCCGGACAGACGAACGGCCGGACCCGAAGGCCCGGCCGCTCGTGCGGTACGACTAGCTCTTGAAGGCGTCCTTCACGTTCTCGCCGGCGTCCTTCAGGTTGCCCTTGGCCTCGTCCTTGTTGCCCTCGGCCTTCAGGCTGTCATCGCCTGTGGCGGAGCCGGCGGCCTGCTTGCCCTTGCCGCTGACCTCGTCGACCTTGTTCTTGACCTTGTCGGTGAAGCTCATGGTCTCTCCTTGGTGCTGCTTGCTTGCGGACCTTCCCTATGTACCCCGCCGGACTCGGTAGGTACCAGGAATGCCCACAACTCACGGGAAGTTGACACCATGGAGCAACCCGAATGAGGAGTGTTGGATGTCCCTGCCGCCGCTGGTCGAGCCGGCTGCTGACCTATCCGTCGACGAGATCCGGCGGTACTCGCGCCACCTGATCATTCCGGACGTCGCGATGGACGGCCAGAAGCGCCTGAAGAACGCGAAGGTCCTGGTGATCGGGGCCGGTGGCCTGGGTTCCCCCGCGCTGATGTACCTGGCCGCCGCCGGTGTCGGCACGCTCGGCATCGTCGATTTCGACGTCGTCGACGAGTCGAACCTGCAGCGCCAGATCATCCACGGCGTCTCCGACATCGACACTCCGAAGGCGGAGTCGGCGGAGCGCAGCATCCGGGAGATCAATCCGTACGTGCAGGTGATCCTGCACGAGGAGCGGCTGGACTCGTCCAACGCCCTCGAGATCTTCGAGCCGTACGACCTGATCATCGACGGCACCGACAACTTTGCCACCCGCTACCTGGTCAATGACGCCTGCGTGCTGCTGAAGAAGCCGTACGTGTGGGGCTCGATCTACCGCTTCGACGGCCAGGCGAGCGTGTTCTGGGCCGAGCACGGGCCCTGCTACCGCTGCCTCTACCCGGACCCGCCGCCGCCGGGCATGGTGCCGTCCTGCGCCGAGGGTGGCGTACTGGGCGTGCTCTGCGCCTCGATCGGCTCGATCCAGGTGAACGAGGCCATCAAGCTCATCGACGGCATCGGTGAGCCGCTGGTCGGCGAGCTCATGGTCTACGACGCCCTCGACATGGAGTACCGCAAGATCAAGGTCCGCAAGGACCCCGAGTGCGCGATCTGCGGCAAGAACCCGACGGTCACGGGACTCATCGACTACGAGGAGTTCTGCGGCACCGTCTCCGACGCGGCCCAGCAGGCCGCCGCGGGTGCGACCATCACCGCGCAGGAGCTTGCCGACATGCAGAACAGCGGCGAAGACTTCCTGCTCGTCGACGTGCGGGAGCCGGCCGAGTTCGAGATCGTGTCCATCCCGGGCGCGACGTTGATCCCGAAGGGCGACATCCCGGCGCACCTGTCGGAGCTGCCGCAGGACAAGCCGGTGGTGCTCTACTGCAAGACCGGGGTCCGCTCCGCGGAGGCCCTCGCCACCCTCAAGGGCGCGGGATTCTCCACCGCCAAGCACGTACAGGGTGGCGTGACCGCCTGGGCGAACCAGGTGGACAAGACCCTGCCGGTCTACTGACGGACGAGCCGCAGGCGGGGAAATCGACGTGGGGCGAACGCGGCCTCCCGAGTCGGTGTCGGCCGGGCTCGCCACTCGAGGCTTGATCTCGGGCGGCGAGCCGACGCCGCACGCCGTTGAGGTTCTCGACGTCGTTGCGAGGATCCCCGCGGGCAAGGTGATGACCTACGGCGACGTCGCGGAGTACGTGGGCCGCGGGTCGGGGCGGACGGTCGGAGCGGTGATGAGCCGGCACGGCCATGAGGTGCCCTGGCATCGCGTCGTGTTGTCGACCGGCCATCCCAACCCCGCCGGGCCGGTGGAGGCGTTGGCCCGGTTGCGCGCGGACGGAACGCCGTTGCTGTCCGACGGCGAGCGGGTCGACCTCAAGGCAGCGCGCTGGGCCGGTTGATCCAGTTTGCGGGGCATTTGTCGCCGGAGGCCGTCACCGCGACTGGCGTCCTGCGTTGGGTCGGGCACAACGTCGTGCTCGAACTCCCGGAGGATCCATGCGCTTGCGTCCCGCCCGGCTGCTTTTTGGCCTTACCCTTGCAGCATCAGCCGCCGTCGCGCCACTGGCGACCGGCAGCGCCTCCGCAGCCGGCACCGGCGCGGTGCATCCAGGCGTGATGACCTATACGGACGGCGCACAGTGCACCGCCAACTTCATCTTCACCGACGGCAGCGCGACCTACATCGGACAGGCCGCGCACTGCTCAGGGACCGGCGCGTCGACCGACACCAACGGCTGCACGGCACAGTCGCTGCCGCTCGGAACGCCGGTCGAGGTCGGCGGCGCTTCAAAGCCCGGCGCGATGGTTTACAACTCCTGGCTGAACATGCAGGCCAACGGTGAGAAGGACCCGGACACCTGCGCCTACAACGACATCGCCCTCGTGAAGCTGGACCCGGCCGACGCCGCGAACGTCGACCCGAGTGTCCCGTTCTTCGGCGGCCCGACCGGCCTTGCGACCACCAGCCCAGCAGCGGGGGACACCGTGTACTCCTACGGCAACTCGTCGCTGCGGCAGGGTCTGTCGCCGCTCTCGCCGAAGTATGGCAAGGTCGTGCAGGACGACGGCGGTGGCTGGACGCACACCGTCTACACGGTCACCCCGGGGATCCCCGGCGATTCGGGCAGCGGGTTCCTCAACAGCAACGGTGAGGCGCTCGGCGTGCTGAGCACGGTGGCGATCGCCCCGCTGGCGGCGAGCAACAACGTCAGCGACCTCAACAAGATGTTGAACTACATGCACGCTCACGGCGGGCCGAACGCCTCGCTGGTGCAGGGGACCACGGCGTTCGCGCCGATCGTCTGAGTCGCCGCGCGGGTTCTGACCGCCGCGCGACCGCAACCTGAGCAGCGCATGGGGACCGTCCGTCGGGGACGGGGCCGTCGCGTCCCGTTTCTGTCGGACCCCCGTGGTCGAATCGATTCATGCCGACGCCACCCCTTAAGGAAGCCGAAACCCCGTCGCGCCCCGCGCCGCGGTTGGTGCGGCCCCCGGACAGATCGGCGCGAGTCGTTCGGCTGGACGGCTCGCAGCGTCGGGTGGTCGACCATCGCGCCGGGCCGCTCGTGGTGCTGGCGGGGCCGGGGACCGGCAAGACGGCGACGCTTGTCGAGGTCGTGGCCGACCGGGTGGAGCGGGACGGCCTCGCGCCGGAGCAGGTACTCGTCCTGACTTTCAGTCGACGCGCGGCTGACGAATTGCGGACGCGGCTGGCGGGCCGGCTGCGGCGCACCGTGCGGGGCCGGCTGGCCTGGACCTTCCACTCCTGGTGCTTCGCCCTCGTGCGCGCGATGGAGCCGGAGTTCGCGAGCGCCGCGCCGCGCCTGCTCTCCGGTCCGGAGCAGGACGTCGTCGTGCGGGATCTGCTCGGCGCCCAGATCAGCACCCGCTGGCCGGAGGAGCTGCGTCCGCTGCTCGGTTCGCGTGGCTTCGCCGCCGAATTGCGCAACCTCATCGCCCGATGTCAGGAGCGTGGCCTCGACCCCGAGGACCTCGACCGGCTCGGTGAGATGTCCGGTCGCCCGGGCTGGCGCGCTGTCGCGGGGTTCTTTCAGGAGTACCTCGACGTGATGCAGTTGCAGGGTCAGCTCGACTACGCCGGGCTGGTCCGTCGCGCCGCCGGGCTGTTGACCGATCCGGAGGTGCTCGACGAGGTCCTGCGTGAGGTCCGGCTCGTCGTCGTCGACGAATACCAGGACACCGACCCGTCGCAGGAACAGGTGCTCCGGGCGCTGGCGTCGGGTGGTGCCGAGATCGTCGTGGTCGGCGATCCGGACCAGTCGATCTATGCGTTCCGCGGGGCGGACGTCTCCAACATCCTCGAGTTCGCCACCCGCTTCCGCCGGCCCGACGGCCGCGCCGCCCGCCGGGTGGCGCTGGACACGTGCCGGCGGTCCGGGCCTGAGCTCGTCCGAGCCAGTCGGGCGGTCGCGGCGCGCATCCCCCTGCCGGGGCTCCCGGTCTCCGTGGCGGAGGCACACCGCCGGCTGCGGTCCGCCCCTGCCGGCGACCAAGCCGGGAGCGTGCGCGTGCGTCTGTTCGGGTCACCGGCGCACGAGGCCGCCGCCGTTGCCGATCTGCTCCGCCGCGCGCATCTGATCGACGGGCTGAGCTGGGGTTCGATGGCGGTGCTGGTGCGGTCGACCCGGTCGGCCGGCCCCCTGCTGCGAGCCCTCTCCGACGCCGGCGTTCCGGTGGAGACCCCGTCCGACGAGGTGCCGCTGGCGCGGGAGTCGACGCTGGCGCCGTTGCTGACGCTCCTGCGTCTCGTGATCGAACCGTCCCGCTGGGACGAGGAGAGCGCGACCGCACTGCTGACGTCGCCGCTCGGTGGGGCGGATGCGCTGCAGCTGCGCCGGCTGCGGCACCACCTGCTGACGAACGAGCGGGCGGCAGGCGGCACCCGTCGATCCGGGGATCTGCTCGGCGCACTGCTCCAGGATCCGGCGGCGGTGGTCCAGGTGCCGGAACGGTTGCGCGTGGCGCCGGGCCGCATCTCCCGGCTGCACGAACGGGCGCGGGTTGCCGCGGACGCAGGCCTCCCGGCGGAGGACGTCCTGTGGGCGGTCTGGTCGGACAGCGCGTGGCGGCGGGAGCTGGAGGCAGCGTCCGCGCTGGGCGCGGGCTCGGACTGGATGGGTGGCGGGGTCGTCACCGGAGCCACCGGGAGCGGCGCCCGCGCGGCCGCCCGGCACGCCGACCGGCAGCTCGACGCGATGGTGGCGCTGTTCGAAGCCGCGGCCCGATTCAGCGACCGGCTTCCCGGCGCACGCATCTCGGTCTTCCTGGACGAGCTGACCGAGCAGGAGATCCCGGCCGATCCGCTGTCGCAGGCGGGCGCGCCGGCCGCCGCCGTGCAGGTGCTGACGGCGCACCGCAGTAAGGGGTTGGAGTGGGACCTCGTCGTCGTGGCCGGGGTTCAAGAGGGGGGCTGGCCGGATCTCCGGCGGCGACAGTCCCTGCTCGAGACCGGGGCACTTCCGGCCGTGCTGGCCGCCGCACGGTCGGCGGGAGGCTGGGCTGCGTCGGCCACCGGGGAGGTACCGCTCCCGCTGCCACCGCCGATGCCGCCGGAGGCCGAACTCGCCGCGGCGGAGCGGGCAGCGGCGCTCGCCGACGAGCGTCGGCTGTTCTACGTGGCGGTGACCCGAGCTCGGCACAGCGTGATCTGCACGGCGGTCACCGGCGGTGACGAGCTGGAGCTGCGCCCCTCCCGGCTACTGGGGGAACTCGGGGTCGACGTGCCGTCCGGGCCCGAGTTGGCGCCTCGTGTCCTCGCCCTACCCGCGGTGGTGGCCGAGCTGCGGCGGGTAGCGAGCGATCCCGAGGAATCCGACGCGTTGCGTTCCGCCGCCGCCGCCGAGCTGGCGGAGCTGGCCGGCAACGTGCCGGGCGCGGACCCCGACCGGTGGTGGGGGTTGCTGCCATGGACCCATCGGGCTCTGCCGCTGGTGGCACCCGGTGCTTCCGTCGAGCTCTCGCCGAGCCAGGTCGAGGCCATCACGACGTGCCCGCTGCAGTGGTTCCTGCGCCGCCGCGCCGGCGTGGAGACCTCGGCCTCCACCTCCCAGGGGTTCGGTGTGCTCATGCACGCCCTGGCCGAGCGCGTCGTGCGCTCCGGCTCGCTCGACCTCGAGGATCTCCAGCGCACCGCGGACGAGGTCTGGTCCGACCTGGACTGGGAGGCGCCGTGGTTCGCCGCCCAGGAACGGGTGGTCGCCCGCGAGGTGTTGCGCCGCTTCGCCGACTGGCATCGGGGCCGGGTGGAGAGCACGGAGGTCGTCGGCGCCGAGGTCCGCTTCGAGCTGCAGGTCGGTCGTGCGCACGTGTCGGGGCAGATCGACCGGCTGGAACGGGACGACGAGGGCCGCGGTGTGGTGGTCGACCTGAAGACCGGGAAGCACGCCGCAGCGCGCCAGGACCTCCCGGAGCATCCGCAACTCGGGCTGTACCAGCTTGCCGTCGCCGAAGGTGGGGTCGAGGGACACGAGTTCACCGCCGCGGGTGGAGGTTCCCTCCTGCATCTGCGGGACGGTCTCCGCGGAGCCGCTCGGGAGCAGAAGCAGCCACCGCTCGAGCCGGACGAGAACGGCCGTACCTGGGTGCACGACCTGCTGGAGACGCTGGTCGACCAGGTCGTCAGCGAGCAGTTCCCGGCCCGGCGCAACTCGGGTTGTGAGCGCTGCGAGGTGCGTCGGGCCTGTCCGGCCCAGCCGACCGGTGCGCAGGTGGTGTGACGATGCCGCGTCCTGACAGGTCGTTGTCCGGTAGCGCGCCCCCGGACGGCGCTGAGGCAGTCCTCCCGCAGCTCGGTCGCGGCTGGTCCATCAACGACACGGTGCGCCTGCTCGCCCGTGGCCGCGAGGGCTATGACCTGACCGTCGAGCAGCGGGCCGCCGTCGCGGCGCCTTTGGGGCCGGGGCTGCTCATCGCCGGCGCCGGCTCCGGAAAGACGGAGGTGATGGCGGCTCGGGTCCTGCACCTCGTCGCCAGCGGGCAAGTCCGGCCGGACGCGGTGCTGGGGCTCACCTTCACCGTCAAGGCGACGGCCTCGCTGGCGGAGCGGGTGCGCTCGGCGCTGGACCGGCTGCGGGACGCGCGGGGGCTGCAGCCCGGTGCCCGACCGGACGGCGAGCCGGATCCGCTGGACGGCGAGCCGACGGTGTCGACCTACAACGGGTACGGCGCCCGCCTCGTCGCGGACCACGGGCTGCGGATCGGGATCGAGCCGGGCGTGCGGTTGGCCACCGAAGGGCTGCGTTGGCAGCTGGCCCTGCGGGTGGTCCGCACGTGGGCAGGAGCGCTGGACGTGGACGTGCAGCCGGCCACCGTCGCCGACCGGCTCCGGCAGTTGTGCGACGAGCTCGCCAACCATCTCGTGTCCGCGTCCGACGTCCGCGCGGCTGGCGTAGCCCTCCAAGCCTGGGTGGAGGCGTGCGAGCGGGAGGGAACCTCTCGGATAAGCGAGGTCGCGAAGGCGTTGCGGACTGCGGAGATCCGTTCTCAGCTGCTCGACCTGTGCAGCGCCTACGAACAAGCCAAGCGGGAGCGGCTACTGATCGACCATGGCGACCAGATCGCGCTGGCGGCCCGCCTGGCCGAGCTCCCCGCTGCCCGGGAGGCGGAACGTCGGCAGTTCCGCGTCGTCCTGCTTGACGAGTACCAGGACACGAATGTGGCACAGCGCGTCCTGTTGCAGCGGCTGTTCGGCGACGGGCATCCGGTCACCGCGGTGGGAGATCCGGCCCAGTCGATCTACGCCTTCCGTGGTGCGAGCGTCTCCAACATCGTCCGGTTCCCGGAGCAGTTCCCGGCCTCGCCCGGCCGGCCGGCGCCGGTCTACCCGCTGTCCACGAACTTCCGGAGCGGTGGAGCCGTCCTCGCGGTCGCCAACCGGGTCTCCGCCGGCCTGGACCGGGTCGGCAGCGTCGAACCTCCTGTCCTGGTCCCTCGGCCCGGCCGCGAGCTCGGCGGCGAGGACGGTGGGACCGTCCGGGCCGCCCTGCTCCCCGACGTCGAGCAGGAGGCCGAATGGGTGGCCGATCAGTTGGTCGACGCGGCGCGGGTCCGACGCTTTGAGCATCGGCTGACGTGTGCCCAGGACGAGTGCGAAGGCTGGCACCAGGTCGCCGTCCTGTGCCGCAAGCGGAGTCAGTTCGGGCAGCTACGGCATGCGCTCGAGGCCCGCGATGTCCCGGTCGAGGTCGTCGGCCTGGGCGGGTTGCTCGACGCGCCCGAGGTGTCGGACCTGGTCGCTGTCCTCCGCGTGCTGCACGACCCGACCAGCAACGCGGCGATGATCCGCCTGCTCACCGGCCCGCGGTGGAGGATCGGCCCCCGAGATCTCGAGGCCCTCGGCCGCCGGGCCCGGAGCCTGCTGAGAGCCGCGGCTCCGCGGATCCGACGGGGTGCCGGTTCCGGCGGGCGGTCGGACGCCGACGAGCTCGCCCTCGCCGTGGTCAGCGACGACGCCGAGGTCGGTGCGCTCGCGGACGCGGTTGAACGCGTCGACGAGCCGACGTTCGACGACACCGCGCCGCTGTCCGCGGAAGCGCGGCTCCGGCTTCGTGAACTGCGTGATGACCTGGACCAGTTGCGCCGGCGGATGGGCCAGCCGCTGCCGGATCTGGTTGCCGACGTCGAGCGGACGCTGGGCCTCGACGTGGAACTCGAGGCCACGCCTCAGGCAGTCGGGCGGGGACGCCGGGCGAACGTCCTCGCCTTCTCCGAGGTGGCGGCGAACTTCGTGGGGATCGACGGGGAGACGCACCTCGGTGCCTTTTTGGCCTCCCTGGACGCCGCGGACGAGGCGGAGGACGGCTATGACCTCGGCACCCCATCACCGGCTGACACGGTGAAGCTGCTGACCGTGCACGCCGCGAAGGGGCTGGAGTGGGACGTCGTGGCCGTCCCCGGGATGTCCGGCGGGAAGTATTCGGTGTTCCCGAGCTACCAGCCCAGCCCCCAGTGGCCGTGGCGGACCGACCGACTTCCCCGTGCCGTCCGCGGGGACCGCGACGACCTGCCCGAGTGGAAGGCGCCGACGACCGCCGGCATCAAGGCTTACAAGCTGGAGTGTCGAGCCCGCGACCAGCAGGAGGAGCGCCGGCTGGCCTACGTCGCGCTCACCCGCGCCCGCAGCGTGCTCTGCTGCTCCGGCTACTGGTGGGGCGCCACGGCGAACACCCCGAACGTGCCGGCTTCGCCGTTCTACGAGGAGGTCGAGGCCGCCTGCGACGAGGGGGTCGGTGTGGTCGAACCACGGCCCCCGGAGCCGGAGAAGGACGAGGACAACCCGCTGCTGAGCGGTGAACGGCAACGCGACGTGCCCTGGCCGGTCCCACCCGTCGTTGCCCCCGGCGTGCAGTGGGCGGCAGATGCCGTGCGCGCGCTGCGCGCCGAGCCGCCGGCGCCACGAGCCCCGGCGCCGGACGTCCTGAAGGACGTGGTGAAGGACGAGGTGAAGGAGGGCGACCAAGCTCGGATCGCCGAGTGGCGCCGGGACATCGACCTGCTGCTCAAGGAACGTGCCGCTGCCGGGTCGCCGCCGCAGATCGTGCTGCCGGACGGGCTCTCCGTCAGCGACGTGGTGGAGCTCGACGCCCGCCCGGAGGCCCTGGCCCGTCGGCTGCACCGGCCGATGCCCCGGCAGCCGGCACCGGCTGCCCGCCGGGGTACCGCCTTCCACGCCTGGCTCGAGCAGCGCAGCACTCGACGGTCGCTGCTCGCCCCCGACGACCTGCCCGGAGCCGGAGACCTGTCCGGGGCGGCGCTACCGGACGCCGCGGCAGGGTCGAAGGAGCTCGCCGAGCTGCAGCGGTCTTTCCTCGCCTCGTCCTGGGCAGACCGACAACCGCTTGCGGTGGAGGTTCCGTTCGAGTTGGTCCTCGGTGAACATCTCGTTCGCGGCCGGATCGATGCCGTCTACGCGCGCCCGGCGGGCGGTTACGACGTCGTCGATTACAAGACGGGGGAGCGGCCGGACGGGCCGGCGGCGGCCGCCGCGGCCCTCCAACTTGCGTGCTACCGGTTGGCTTGGAGCGAGCTGGCCGGC
>DATITC010000130.1:0-18429 GCA_035468175.1 Frankiaceae bacterium
GCTCCGCTGGCACATGCAGCTCGGCAACGTCGCGATCCCGAAGTCGGTGACGCCGGATCGGATCCAGCAGAACATCGAGATCTTCGACTTCGAACTCTCCGCCGCCGACCTGGGCGCGATCACTGCGCTTGGCTCCGGGGAGCGGGTCGGGCCCGACCCGGAGGAGTTCGACGTCGCCTGACGGGGCGGGCGCTGCGCACCTGTAGATGTTGATCTGTGCGGATCTTGGGACTATTCCTGCAGCTCAGCGGCCCAAGATCTGCACAGATCACGTCGGATAGCGCCGCGCCGGATGCTTCGCATGGTCGAGGCCGCTTCGATTAGTCGGCACAAGTCGCTAAAGGAACTGACGACAGCGTGCCGATGCGGTGGGGGAACAACTCCACCGGCCGGACGCCGAGTCCCGCCCACGGTCCGGTGCCACTGATCCAAGGGCGGGAGCGGGGAACCCAGTAGTTCCCGGTCGCAGCCGTGCTGCGACCTCGGGGTAAAGCCGCGTATCGCGGCCGGGCAACTCAGCCCGAACCCGACAGCTAACTCCGTAGGCGTGGGAGTCGAACCTATGACCACCTACGTCACCCCACCCGTCGCCACTCGCACCCGCCACCGGTTGCGCTGGTTGACACCGCTCATCCTTCTGGGCGTGCTCGCATTCTTCGCGTCCGCCTGCTCCCCGCCGGGTCCGTCGTCAGTCGGCATGTCAGCCGCGATTCAGGCTGCCCGGCAGACAGGCAAGCCGTACGTCTACGGGGCCGCCGGCCCGAACAGCTTCGACTGCTCCGGCCTGGTCCAGTACTCCTATCGGCTGGCCGGCCGGTCGCTGCCCCGGACCGCTCAGCAGCAGCACGACGTCGCCAGGCCGATATCCGCCGCCAGCGCGCGGCCCGGTGACCTGGTGTTCTTCGGCCCGTCGCGCGGGATCTACCACGACGGCATCTACGTCGGCTTCGGTGCTATGCGCGACGCGCCCCACACCGGCGCGGTGGTGCGGGTCGAGCCGGTCTGGACGAACTCCGGCCCGGTGTCATTCGGTCGCATCTACTGACCTCTGAACGCTCGCGGACCGGTGTTCCCGGCGCTCACGACGGTTGAGCGCCGGGAACCACCACGATCTTGCCCACGTGTTCGCGGCGCAGGAACTGGGCCTGGGCGTCCTGGATCGCGGAGAGCGCATGACGCGCGGCCACCCGAGGGCGAATCTCACCGGCCCGGGCGTGCTCCACCAGCTTCGCGAAGTGCGCCGCGGTGTGCATCGTCGACCCGATGAGCTGCCGGTTGTGCAGGTAGAGCCGACGAAGGTCGATCGCCGCGACAGGGCCGGCCACGGCTCCGGCCACCACGGCCCGTCCCCCGGGCACGAGGACATCGATCAGGCGTGCGAGCTGATCGCCTCCGACGACGTCGATCACGGCGTCGACCCCGCCCGGGTGAGCCGTCCGCACCGACGCAACTACGTCCGCGGCCGGGCCGGAGCGGTCGATGGTCTGCACTGCTCCGGCCTGCTCGACCAGCGCCGCCTTCGCCTGCTCGGTGATCGCCGTGACGCGGGCCCCGCGGGCAGCGGCAAGCCCGACCGCGGCCAGCCCCACGCCACCGGACGCTCCGGTCACCAGCACCGTCTCCCCGGACCTGATTCCCGCACGTTCCAGCATCCCCATCGCGGTCCCGAAGGCGATGGGCAGGCACGCCAGCTGCTCGTCGGTCAGCGGTGACTCGGTGACGTCGTGGACGCGGGCCGCGTCGATGACCAGATAGTCGGCGAACCCGCCGTCGAACTCGCTGCCGAGCACAGCAACGACCGGCGCATCAGGTCGGTCGCTGGCGTAGCGGGCGGGGTCGACCAGCACGCGACGCCCGACGAGCTCCCGTGGCACGTCCGGACCGGCGGCATCGACGACACCGGCGACGTCTCCTCCCTGGATGCGTGGGAACGCGATCGGACCGAGCCATCCCGCCGGCGCATCGGGGTCTTCGGCGGTCCCGTACGCCCCCTCTCGGGTCCACAGGTCGGTGTTGTTCACGGCCGCGGCGCTCACTCGCACGCGAACCTGTCCCCGCCCCGGGATCGGCGTCGGAACGTCGTGCCGAACGACGAGGACCTCCGGCCCGCCGAACGCCGTGAGGACGGCGGCAGTCATCATGGCCCGTTCGTGCACGTGTCCACGCCTCCAACGGGGAGCCTGCGTTGGCAGCTCGACCCGAACATCGCGACCCTATCGGCCTACGCGTCGGTGACCCGGGCCAACGGTCCATGACGTCGTTCCCATTCGCCGACACCGCTCGCCGCTGGAGGATGAGCCCATGTCGCATCTGGACGAGGAAGCAGCTGAGCCGGTCGAGCCGCGCGTCGCCGCCGCGATCGTCGACGTCTTCGTCTACGTCGTCGTCCTGAACCTGTTCGTGGAGTACTTCCCCCGAGTGCTCAGCGAGACCTTCACCCTCTCCCTCTTGACCGCTGTCCTGCTCAAGGGAGTCCTCGAGGTGGTCGTCGTCGCGAAGAACCGAGCCAAGGGGCGCTTCCGCCAGGCCTCCAGCAGGGTCGGGAAAGTCGCCGCCGGGCTCCTGCTGTGGGTCGTGCTGTTCGGCAGCAAGTTCCTCGTCCTCGAGGCCGTCGACCTCGTCTTCGGCGACCGCGTCAGCCTGGGCGGCTTCTTGTCGGTGACGCTGCTGATCCTTGGCCTGTTGCTGTCGCGGGCGGTGGTCCGCCGACTGCTCGCACAGGCCGACCGCCGCCGGGGGAGTGCGCCATTCGGGTGATCCGGTGATCCGCGCCGATGTCGATAAAGGCCTCAGAAGCCGTTCCCGGCCGAAGATTGGGACATCCGGATGAGTCTGTGCGCCACCTGCACGTGTGCGGCGCCCGAGGCCTGCAGCCCGCTCGGCACCAGCCGTTTGCTGCTCGCCACCCGCGTCTCGCATACCGAGAGTGCTGTGCGCACGCTCGCCCGGCGCGCAGGATTCGAGGTCAGGGCCAGCGGTGGACTGCTCGAGGTCCGCGGCGCCGGCTTGTCGGAATTCCTGCAGACGGCCTCTCGCGAGCTGTCGAGCGTCGAGGCGGCCGAGGTCCGCGCGATGCTGGTCGACGGCCCGGCGGATGAAAACTCGATGCTTCGCGCGGCCCTGACCGCGCCGACGCTGGCAACGATGGGGGCCCGGGTCGAGCACGCCGACCTCGGCCAGCTGTTCACGAACGAGCGGGACTCGTTCTACTCCGTCTACCAGCCGATCATCAGCCTGCGGAACGACTCTGTGCTCGCCTACGAGGCGCTGCTCCGAGCTCGTTCCGGTGACGAAGAGATCCAGCCGGGCGCCCTGTTCGGCGCGGCCGAACGGGCCGGATGGCTGCACGTCCTCGACCGGGTGGGCCGGACCACCGCTCTGCGCGATGCGGGAAGCTGGCTCGGCGACGACCAGCTGTTCATCAACTTCATTCCCACCTCGATCTACCGGCCTCAGGTCTGCCTGAAGACCACCGAGGACGCCGCGCTCGAGGCGGGGCTCAGCCTGGATCAACTGGTGTTCGAGGTGACGGAGGGAGAACGCATCTCGGACGTCGACCATCTCGCCGGGGTCTTTGCCTATTACCGCGAACGTGGCTGCAAGGTCGCGTTGGACGACCTGGGCTCGGGGTACTCGTCGCTGAACATGCTCGTCCGACTGCAGCCCGACGTTGTCAAGATCGCCAAGGAGATCACGCAGGGTCTTCCGTCCACGAGCGCCGCGGCCGTCGTCTCCGCCGTCGTCGAGATCACCCACAGCTACGGCGGGCAGGTTCTCGCCGAGTGCGTGGAGACCAGGGAGCAGGCCGAAGCGGCCACCGAGCTGGGTTGTGACCTCGCTCAGGGCTGGTACTACGGGCGTCCGCAACGCCGGACGGTCGAACAGGGCAACCAGGCTGGGAACGAGGTCGGTCCGAGCGAGCCCGGCCCGGGCGGCGAGCCCGGTCATCCCTCAGCACCGCGGGCGCGGATCGACGTGCCGGATCAGCGACGTGCGTCCATACCGCAGGCAGTGGACGTCGATGGCGTTCCGCCCGAACTGGCCGTGGCGCCGGCCGCTCCTGCTGCCGCATCGGCAGCGTTCGCCGAGCTGACTCCGTCGGCATGGACGGTGTCCGACGGGCGCGACCTGCCGACGGGGTTCGATCCCAGCCAAGAGTCGGGTGACGAGCCCGGCCACGAGCAGCTCGCGAGCCTGCTCGAGATCGCGGTGGCGGCCAGCGCCAGCGGGGTCACGATCTCCGATGTTCGTCGCCCCGACGCGCCGCTCGTCTACGTCAACCCGGCCTTCGAGCGCATGACCGGCTACACGCTGGAGGAGGTCCGCGGCCGTAACTGCCGGTTCCTGCAGGGCGACGAAAGCGACCGTGAGGTCACCCGGGCCCTCTCGGCCGCGATCCGAGTCGGCCGCGAGTACACCGCGGTGCTCCGCAACCACCGCGCCGACGGCACCGCCTGGTGGAACGAGCTCCACCTTTCCCCGGTACACAACGCGGACGGCGAACTCACGCACTACCTCGGGTTCCAGCACGACGTGACGAGTCGCGTCGAGGCCGAGCGGCGGCTCACGCACCTGGCCTACCACGACCAGCTGACCGGGCTCCCGAACCGGACGCGGCTGACCGAGCAACTCGACCTGGAACTGCTCCGCGCCCGACGGACCGGCCGCGGCGTCGCCGTGCTCTACTTCGACCTCGACGGGTTCAAGGACATCAACGACCGCCACGGGCACGCGGCCGGCGACAAGGTGCTGGTCGAGGCGGCCCGGCGGCTCCGTACGTCCCTGCGCGCGGGTGATCTCGTGGCCCGGCACGGCGGCGACGAGTTCGTCGCGGTGTTGGCCGATGTACCCGCCGAGCACGCGGAGGCGGCCGCTCGGCGCGCCGTCGACGTCGCCGTGACGTCTCTCAACGCACCCTTCGAGGTCGACGGGCAGAGCATCACGCTCGGCGCCAGCGTCGGGGTCGCCCTGTTCCGCACGCACGGCAACTCAGCGGTGGACCTGCTCGTGCAGGCCGACGCGGCCATGTACGCCGCCAAGGCCGCGGGCCGGGCGACGGTGTGCCTCGCGGGTACCTGAGCGTCGGCTGGGCCCTGATAGTCGGCCGAGTCCGGGCCGTTGTCTGAGTCAGGACGGTCGTCTCACTCGGTGTCGCTCGCGCTGCCGCGCGCGCAGGCAGCATGGACGGTGATGAACCTGCTCGACCGCATCCCCGCGACGCCGGATCCCGACGCGCTGTTCGGCGCCCTGACGGACTGGTCGACGGAGCAGGGGCTGGAGCTGTATCCGGCGCAGCAGGAAGCGCTGATCGAGATCGTCACCGGCTCGAACGTCATCGTCGCCACCCCCACCGGCTCCGGGAAGAGCCTGATCGCGGTCGGCGCGCACTTCGTCGCCATGGCCGACGGCCGGCGCAGCTTCTACACCGCGCCCACCAAGGCGCTGGTCTCGGAGAAGTTCTTCGCGCTGTGTGCCGTGTTCGGCGCCGACCAGGTCGCGATGCTGACCGGGGACGTGAGCGTCAACCCGCACGCACCGCTCGTCTGCTGCACCGCGGAGATCCTGGCGAACCTCGCGCTGCGGGCCGGTCGCGAGGCCGACGTCGGCCAGGTGGTGATGGACGAGTTCCACTACTACGCCGATCCGGAGCGGGGCTGGGCCTGGCAGGTGCCGCTGATCGAGCTGCCGCAGGCGCAGTTCGTGCTGCTCTCGGCGACGCTGGGCGATGTCACCCGGTTCGAGGAGGAGCTCACCACCCGTACCGGTCGGCCGACCACGACCGTGTCCGGCGCCGAGCGCCCGGTGCCGCTGTTCTTCTCGTTCCAGCTGAAGTCGTTGCACGAGACGGTGGAGGAGCTGCTCTACACCAGGCAGGCGCCGATCTACGTCGTCCACCCGACCCAAGCCGGCGCCGCTGAGCACGCGTCCGCGCTGATGAGCATCAACATGTGCTCCCGGGAGGAGAAGGACAAGATCGCCGAGGCACTCGGCTCCTTCCGGTTCGCGTCCGGCTTCGGCCGGATCCTCTCCCGGCTGGTGCGGCACGGGGTCGGCGTCCATCACGCCGGCATGCTGCCGAAGTACCGGCGCCTGGTGGAAACCCTTGCGCAGGCCGGTCTGCTCAAGGTCATCTGCGGCACCGACACGCTGGGGGTCGGGATCAACGTCCCGATCCGCACGGTTGTCATCACCTCGCTCTCGAAGTTCGACGGCACGAAGGTGCGGCTGCTGTCCGCGCGGGAGTTCCACCAGATCGCCGGCCGGGCCGGACGGGCGGGGTACGACACGGCGGGACGCGTGGTCGTCCTCGCCCCCGAACACGTCATCGAGAACGAGAAAGCGCTGGCGAAGGCCGGCGACGACCCCAAGCAGCGGCGCAAGATCGTCCGGAAGAAGCCGCCGGAGGGCATGGTCTCGTGGGGCGCACCCACCTACGAGCGCCTGGTCTCCGCCGAACCCGAGCAGCTGACCAGCCAGTTCCGGGTCAGCAACGCCATGCTCATCAACCTGCTCGCCCGGCCCGGCGCCGTCGAGGTCGCGCTCGAACAGCTTCTCAGCGAGACGGCTGAGAAGCCGGAGGTGCAGGAACGCCAGCTGGCCGAGGCGCACGAGATCCTCGACGGGCTGCTCGCCGCCGGCATCGTCGAACGGCTGGAGACGCCCGACTCAACCGGCCGCACGTTGCGGCTGACCGTCGATCTCCAGCCGGACTTCGCGCTGAACCAGCCGCTCTCGCCGTTCGCGCTGGCCGCCATCGAGTTGCTCGACCGGGAGTCGCCGACCTACGCGGTCGACGTGCTCAGCGTCATCGAGTCCACCCTGGAGAACCCGCGTCAGGTGCTGTCCGCGCAGCGCAACCGGGCCCGCGGGGAAGCGGTGGCGCAGATGAAGGCCGAGGGCATCGAGTACGAGGCCCGGATGGAGCTGCTGGAGGACGTCACCTATCCGAAGCCGCTCGCCACCATGCTCGACGGCGCCTTCGACATCTACCGCGAGGGACACCCGTGGGTCACCGACTTCCAACTCGCGCCCAAGTCCGTCGCGCGCGAGATGTTCGAGCAGGCGATGACGTTCGCCGACTACGTGAACTTCTACGGCCTCGCTCGCTCGGAAGGCGTGGTGCTCCGCTACCTCGCCGACGCGTCCCGGGCGCTCCGCCAGACCGTCCCGGAGGAGGCCCGTACCGAGGAGCTCGAGGACATCATCGCCTGGCTCGGCGAGATGGTCCGGCAGGTCGACTCCAGCCTGCTGGACGAGTGGGAGCGGTTGATGCACCCCGAAACGCCGGTCGAGGGGGTGGTCCTGGACGAGAAGCCACCGCCGGTCACCGCCAACGTGCGGGCTTTCCGGGTGCTGGTGCGCAACGCGCTGTTCCGGCGGGTGGAGCTCGCGGCCCGGCGCCAGTGGGTGGCCCTCGGCGAGCTGGACGCCGAGGCGGGCTTCGACGCCGACGCGTGGGCGAACACGCTCGGCCCGTACTTCGAGGAGCACGCCGAGATCCGCACCGGACCGGACGCTCGCGGCCCCGGGCTCCTCATCCTCGACCAGCAGCCGGGGCGATGGGTGGCCCGGCAGATCTTCGATGACCCGGCCGGCGACCACGACTGGGGCTTCAGCGCCGAGGTCGACCTCGCCGCCTCCGACGAGGCCGGCACCGCCGTGGTCCGCGTGACGGCGGTCAACCAGCTTTAGATCCGCAGCACGCCCGCGCCGGAGCATCGGCGGTAGCGTTCCCGGCATGGTCCAGAGCCGGGAGTGGCACCTCGTCCGACGGCCCGAGGGCTGGCCGACCGCCGACGACGTGGCGCTGGTCGAAGCCACGCTGCCGGAGCCGGATGCACTGCCGGACGGCTCCGTCCTGGTGCGCAACCTCTACCTGTCGGTCGACCCGTACATGCGCGGCCGCATGAACGCCGGGAAGTCGTACGCGCCGCCCTATCAGCTCGACAAGCCGATGTACGGCGGGGCGATCGGCCGCGTGGAGGCCTCCGCCAGCCCCGACGTCGCGGTCGGCACCGTCGTGCGGCACGGTCGCGCCTGGCGGGAGTGGGCGGTTTGTCGGCCCAGTGAGCTCGAGCGGCTCGACCCGTCGGCGGACCAGGTCCCCCTGCCGGCCTATCTCGGGGTGCTCGGGATGCCGGGGCTGACGGCCTGGGTCGGCACCTACGACATCGGCGCGATCCGCCCCGGTGAGACCATGTTCATCTCCGCCGCGTCGGGAGCCGTCGGCAGCATCGCAGGTCAACTGGCCCGGCTGGGCGGATGCCGGGTGATTGGTTCGGCCGGCGGTACGGACAAGGTCGCCTTCCTGACCGACGAACTCGGCTTCGACGCGGCGATCGATCACCGGGCCGGCGACCTCACCGGACAGTTGGCCGCCGCCGCGCCGGAAGGGATCGACGTCTACTTCGACAACGTCGGCGGCGAGGCGCTGCGGGCCGCGATCGCGAACCTCAACCCGTTCGGTCGGATCGCGGTCTGCGGGATGATCTCGTCGTACAACGAGCAGCAGCCGGGCCCGGACAACCTGTTCGAGATCGTGGCGCGGAAGCTGCGGGTGCAGGGGTTCATCGTCGGTGACCACACCGAGCGCGGGCCGCTGTTCCACCGGCACGTCTCCGGGCTGATCCGGGAGGGGCGACTCGTCTACCGGCAAACCGTCCGGCCCGGGATCGAAAGCACCTTCGACGCACTGCTCGAGGTGCTCCGCGGCGGCACGCACCTCGGCAAGATGGTTGTCGAGCTCCCGGAGAGCTAGATCGCCGGTCCGGCCCCGGGGCGCCTCCGCAGCAGGTCTCCCATCGGGCTCTGACGTCTCGGCGTCGGCCGGTCGGGTGACAGCTCGTCGCGAAACGGCTTTACTGCGCGAACGCCCGCGACACCGGGGTCGTGGGCCCGTGGCCGCGGTCACCGAGCCGGTACGGGGGTTGGACGTGCCTCGACCGCGAAACTCGGCACGCTCGACGCCGGAAACCGAACGCTCCGCTTCGCCTGATCCGGAGGTCGTCATCGGCCGGGTCTCGGTGGACGGGTCCACCGAGATCCCCGTGCAGACGCCCCCCGAGACGTCCGGGGAGACGTCCGAGGACCCGACCTCGGGACACGAGGAGCGACATGACCCCGGCCTACCTGCCGTTACCGCCGGCATCGAGATCCGGTGGACCGAGGACGGTGCCTGCGTCGTCGAGCTCCGCGGACGACCGACCCGCCCCATGCTCGCAAAGGCGCGTGACCTGCTGTGGAGTCGGTCGCCACAGGACCGGCTAACGATCGTGGTGTCGGACGCGGTGCTCACCCGCGAACTGTTCGCGATGCTCATCGCCGGACGCCGTCGGCTGAGTGCATCGGGAGTGTTGGAGATCGTGGGCCTCGACGCCCCCGGGGCCCGGCGGATCGCGGACAGCCGGTTCCGCCCGGACTGACACCCGCGACCGTCCGAGAACCGACAGCCGTCCAAGAACCGACAGCCGGCCGAGGACCGAGAGCCGTCCGAGAACCGACGAGACGTCAGCCCCTCCCGAGGATGAGGTCGGCCGCCTTCTCAGCGATCATGATGGTGGGCGCGTTGGTGTTCCCGCGGGTCACGGTCGGCATCACCGAGGCGTCGACGACCCGCAGACCGTCGATCCCGTGCACCCGCAGCTCCGGGTCGACGACCGCCGAGGCCTCATCGCCCATCCGTGCCGTGCAGGTGGGGTGGTAGACGAGTTCGACCGACTTCTTGACCCAGGCTTCGAGCTCGGCGCGGCTGGCGCCGAGCTCCGGGCCGGGACGCAGCGGAGTGCCGACCAGCTCGCGGAGTGCGCTGGTCTTCGTGATCTCCAAAGCCTTCTCGACGCCCACCATCAACGCCGCGAGGTCGGCGGGGTCATCGAAGACGTTGGTGCTGATCCGCGCGGCCGCGGCCGGGTCGGCGGAGCGCAGGGTGACCGAGCCGCGACTGGCCGGCGCGACCAGCGTCGGGCCGATCGACAGCGCCGGACCGGTGTGGGTCGCAAACCCGTGCTCCTGGAAGAACGCCGGCGCGAAGTGGAACTGGAGGTCCGGCGCGTCGAGATCGTCCGAGCTCCGGAAGAAGCCACCGCCCTCGCCGATGTTCGAGCTCAGGAGCCCGGTGTTGGTCAACAGGTAGCGGCCAAGGCTCAGCGGCTTCTCCGCCTCCGCCAGCGTCCCCTTCGCCGACGTCTCCCAGCTCATCAGGACGAACGGGTGATCCTGCAGGTGAGCGCCGACATTCGGGTTGTCCACGAGGACGTCGATGCCGTGTGCACGGAGCTGGTCGGCCGACCCGATCCCGGAGAGCATGAGCAGCTGCGGGCTGTTGATCGCCCCACCGGACAGGATCACCTCGCGACGGGCACGGGCGAGGATCGTCTCGCCCTGCCGGTCGTACTCCACCGCCGTCGCCCGCCCGTGGCTGACCACGACCCGGCGTGCCAGCGCTTCGGTGCGCACTGTCAGGTTCGGGCGCTTGAGGATCGGCCGGAGGTAACCCTTCGAGGCCGACCATCGCTGGCCCCGCTTCTGGGTGACCTGGTACAGCCCCATGCCCTCCTGGTGCGGACCGTTGAAGTCGGAGTTCTTCGGGATGCCGACCTCGGCGCCGCCGTCGACGAAGCTCTGGGTCACCGGGTTGGGAAAGCCCAGGTCGGCGACGTTCAACGGTCCGCCGGTCCCGTGGTAGGCGTCCGCACCGCGCTCGTTGTTCTCCGCCCGGCGGAAGTAGGGCAGGACGTCGTCGTAGCCCCAGCCCTTGGCGCCCCGTTCGGCCCAGCCGTCGTAGTCGGCCCGGTTGCCGCGGATGTAGATCATCGCGTTCATCGACGAACTGCCGCCGAGCATCTTGCCGCGCGGGATGTACAGCGAGCGGCCGTCGAGGTGCGGCTCGGGCTCGGTGTTGTAGTCCCAGTCCCGCTTGGTCTTGAAGAGCTTCGAGAACGCGGCCGGGATCCGCACGTTCATCGTCCGGTCGGACGCGCCGGCCTCGATCAGCAGCACGCTGACCGACGGATCGGCCGTCAGCCGGTTCGCCAGCACACACCCCGCCGACCCTGCGCCGACGATCACGTAGTCGTACTCGGCCATGTGTCCTCCTGAATGCGGGTGCGCGGTCCATCCCCAGTGTCGCAGGTCACAAACGGTTGGACCGGCCTGGGCCTCCGAGGAGGAACGCCGACGAGGGCCGCCAGCGGCGGAGATGCTCGGCGAGGTCGACGGCCGCCGCGTGTGCTGGCAGGCTTCGCCCATGGCGCGACTCGGTGACGTCGACCTCACCCTCCGGCTGTCCCGGAAGCAGGAGGCCGAGCAACTCGCCGCTGCCCAGCGCCGCCTGCTGCAGCTGCGGCTCGCGCTCGGCGCGCAGGGCACGGCGACTCCCGATGGCTCGGCCCCGCAGCTCGGCCCGGGCCTGTGCGTCCTGTTCGAAGGCTGGGACGCGAGCGGCAAGGGCGGCGCGATCAAGCGCCTCGTCGACCATCTGGACCCACGGCATGTCCGGGTGGCGCAGTTCGCAGCGCCGACCTACGACGAGAAGCGGCACCACTTCCTCTGGCGGTTCTGGCCCTCGCTTCCGGGCTGGGGAGGCATGGCCGTGTTCGACCGTTCCTGGTACGGCCGCGTGCTCGTGGAGCGGGTCGAGGGCTTCGCCACCGAGGGCGAGTGGCAGCGCGCCTACAACGAGATCGCCAACTTCGAACGCTCGCTCGCCAACGAGGGAACGGTGCTGGTCAAGTTTTGGATGCACCTGTCCGCCGACGAACAGCTGCGCCGTTTCGAGGCGCGTCGGGCCAACCCCTTGAAGGCGTGGAAGCTCACCGATGACGACTGGCGCAACCGCGGCCGTCGCGCGGACTACGAAGCGGCCGTCGAGGACATGCTGCTGCGCACGGACCTGCCCGGGTCGCCGTGGACGGTGGTGGCCGCGGAGGACAAGCGCTATGCGCGGGTCGCGGTGGTGCAGCGGGTCTGCGAGGCGATCGAGGTCGGCCTGGCGGCCGTCGGCCAGCCGGTGCCGCCGCACCCGTGAGCCCGGACGAGGAGGTCGCCGGCATGACCGGTCCAACGGTGGTGGTCGGGCTCGATCAGGGCGGCTCGGTGATCAACGCCACCGTCTTCGGCGGCGGCGGCACGTTCCTGCTCGGCGAGCTGGTCGAGACACCGAGCCTGGTCCTGGACGGGCCGGAGCCGGCGATGACCGCGCTCGTCGACGCCTTCGACGCCGTCCTGGCGCGCATCGGGATCGCGCGGTCCGCTGTCCGTGCCGTCGGCCTGGACACCCCGGGACCGGCGAGCGCTGACGGCCGCATCTCGAGCCTCGGGTCCACGAACTTCGGCCACGACGGCTGGCGGGGGTACGACATCCGCGGCGCTCTCGAGGACCTCATCGGGCTGCCGGTGACCTACGCCAACGACGGGAACGCCGCCGCGCTGTACGCCCACCAGATGCACTTCGGCGCGCTCGGGCCGGAACGCTCCTCGATGTCGGCGATCGTCGGCACCGGGCTCGGTGGCGGCCTGGTTCAGGACGGACGCGTGATCAGCGGGGCGGCCGGGATGGCCGGCGAAGTCGGCCACGTGCACATCCCGATGCTCGGTCTGCTCGCCGACGGACAACCCCTGCCCCGCTGCAACTGCGGGCTCTCGGGCGACGCCGAGAGCATCGCCTCGCTCACCGGGATCCGGCGCAACCTGCTGCCGTTCTGGCTCGAGCGGTTCCCGGACCACCCGCTCCACGCGCTGGAGCCGGGCGAGGCCGCCAAGCAGGTCCGGACCTACGCCGAGCAGGGCGACGCGATGGCGCTCGCCATCTTCGCCCAGCAGGCACAGGCCATCGGCGCGCTGTTCACCATCGTCTCGAACCTGACCGACCCGCACGGCTTCTTCCTCGGCGGGGGAGTCGTCGAGGCGGCGCCGCACTTCCGGGACTGGTTCCTGCGGCGGGTCCAGGAAGCCACCCGCTTGCGTGCGGAGCAGGAGTCAGTCGTCACCTTCGCCCTCGTCCCCGACCGGGACATGGCGGGGGCCCGCGGCGCAGCCTTGGCAGCAGCCGGGGCGCACGCTGCCCGGGCCCGGCCGACCGTTCAGGAGCAGCGTTCGCAATCCGTCATGCCCGAATAGAACGCGTCGACGTAGCCCGGCCCGCTAGTGTTGTGATCACCAGGTCGGACCAGACGCAACAGCCCAGACCGGCCTTCCGCGGCAACGGTGCGGTAGGTGAAGGAGACCTCGATGTCGGACTCGTTGGACCTCAGTAAGCCGCTGGCGCCGCCCGCCGGCACCCCGGCTTCCACCAGCACCCCGGGCAGCGCCTTGGTGCTCTCGCCGCCGGCCGCCGTGCCGGTGATCGCCGACGACCAGGTCGATAGCATGGTGCCGCTGGACGAGTCCACGCGAGCCGACCTGCGGACGAAGGCCAGCGCCTTCGTCGAGGACCTCGCGAGGGAGGATCCGCAGAGCCCCGCCTTTCAGAACAAGGTCGCCGACATCACCAAGATGGGCGAGCGGGAGATCGTCGCCAGCGCGCGGGTCTCGAACCGGATGCTGGAACGTCCGGCGCAGGCCCTGCAGAGCACCCGCGGCGGCAAGGGCGGGGACGCCCAGAGCCGGGTGGCGAACACGCTGCTCGACCTGCGGCACACGGTCACCGAACTCGACCCGGCCAAGGCCGACCTCAGGGGCGCCCGCAAGCTGCTGGGCATGATCCCGATGGGCTCGAAGATCGCCCGCTACTTCGAGAAGTACCAGTCGGCCCAGAAGCAGCTCGACGCCATCATCCGCGCGCTCGACTCCGGGCAGGACGAGCTGCGCAAGGACAACGCCGCCATCGAGCAGGAGAAGGCGAACCTCTGGGCGGCCATGGGCAAGCTCACCGAGTACGCCACGCTGGCGAAGGCCCTCGACGGTGCGGTTGCCGACAAGATCGAGCAGCTGAAGATCAGCAACCCGAAGCAGGCCGACGTGATGACGTCGGACGCGCTGTTCCCGATCCGGCAGCGGGAGCAGGACCTGATGACCCAGCTCGCGGTCAGCGTGCAGGGCTACCTCGCCCTCGATCTGGTCCGCAAGAACAACATCGAGCTGATCAAGGGCGTCGACCGGGCACAGAACACCACCGTCGCAGCGCTGCGCACCGCGGTGATCGTCGCGCAGGCGTTGGCGAACCAGAAGCTGGTGCTGGACCAGATCAACGCGCTGAACGCGACGACGAACGACATGATCCTGTCGACCAGCGAGATGCTGCGGCAGCAGTCCGGACAGATCGCGGAGCAGGCGAGCTCGAGCACGGTGAGCGTCGAGACGCTGCAGAAGGCGTTCGACAACGTGTTCGCCACCATGGACGCGATCGACACCTACAAGGCCAAGGCGGTCGACAGCATGGCGACGACGGTCGCCGCGCTCGAGCAGCAGGTGGGGCGTTCGAAGTCGTATCTGGAGCGGGCGCGCTCCACCGAGGGCTGATCGTTCCCGGCCCGGCGGTCGGACAGGTCGAGCAGAGAAGGAGGTCGGGTGTTCTTCCGACGGCGTCCGCGCGACGCCGACGATCCGCCGGCGCCTTCGCCTGGCTCACGCCAGCCCGGATCGCCGCCGGCCTCGTCTGAGGAACCGGAACCAGATGTGGCCGGGCAGGCGCGGCATTTGCAGGCCGAGCTCGCCGGCATCGTCCGGCAGGCCAACGCCGACGGTGGGCGACTCCCACCCGGTGCGGTGCCGACGGTGCGGGACATCGACGACGTGCTCCGGCCGCTGCTGCGGTACGTCGAGACACGTTCGGCGAGCGACGAGGAGATGCGGCACCTCCACTCGATCATCTCCGAGTACCTGCCGACCGCCCTCGGCGACTTCATGGCGCTGCCGCAGCAGTACACCGAGCGGCCCGGCGTCACCGGCACGACGCCGGCGCTCGACCTGGTGCGTCAACTCGCCCTGCTCGACGAGGGTGCCAACGACCTGCAGGACCTCGTCTACACCGGCGACGCGGCCCAGCTCGCCATCCAGGCGCGTTTCCTGGACGCGAAGTTCCGCCGATCCGACCTCGACTGATGGCGTCGCGCGGATGACCGCCACCCTCGCCAAGGGCGGCAATCTGCTGCTCGCCGACGAAGCGCCCGGCATCCAGGATGTCCGGATCGGGCTCGGCTGGCAGCATGCGCCGGGGTCGGTCGCGGTGGATATCGACGGCGTCGTCTCGCTCACGCAGGACGGGTCGTCCGGGCGGTTGCTGTTGACGCACGCCGTTCCGAACCCGGACGAATCGGTGTCCGCGCATCCCGTATCCGGTCCTCCCGTCGGCGACGCGGAGCGCCTGGTCGTGCACCTCGCCGCGGTTCCGTCGTCGGTGAGCCGGCTGACGTTCGGCGCCGCGATCTACGACGCGGCCCGCCGCCGGCAGACGTTCCGCTCGGTGCCCGGGGCCTACATCCGGGTGGTGAACCACGCCAACGGGGTCGAGATCGCCCGCTACACCCTCGACGTCGAGACCGGCTCGGAGACGTCGATGGTCTTCGGCGAGCTGTACCGCAATCCCAAGGGCTGGAAGTTTCGCGCCATCGGTCAGGGCTACGCCACCGGTCTGCGCGGGATCGCCGGCGACGGCGAACCCCAGGTCGCCCGTCCGGTCGACGTGACGGACTACCTCCGGCGCATCTCGTCGGTCCGCAGCCGCCGGAGCGTCGCCGAGCACCTGAACCCGCCCGTCGCCACAGAACCGGTTCGGCCCGCCGCACCAGCCGCGACGACGCCGGCCTCCACAAAGCCGGCGGTCACAAAGCCGGCGTCCAACAAGCCGGCGTCTCCTGCACCGAGCTCCGCTGCCCGGCCGGCCGCCCCGCCGGCTCGAAATCAGCCGCAGCCTCGGACGCAGACGCAGCCGCAGCCGCAGCCGCAGCCTCGAACTCAACCGCAGCCGCAGCCGCAGTCCCAGCCGCGAGCGACGCCGCCGGCCCGCCCGGCCGCCCCGGCACCGCATGCCCGGCCGGCGACGACGACACCGCCCGCCGCACCGACGGCATCCCCCGCCCGGAGCCGTTCCTCGCTCGATCTCAGCGGACCGGAGGAGGCCGAGCCGCCGACCCGAACGGCCCCGGCCAGCCACCGGCACGCACCCCGCGGCGGCTCCGTCGAGTACGGCGAGCACTCGTCGCGGCGTCGGCAGCGCGAGGAGCACGTCGCCGTCCTGGACGACGACCATCCGGCCACCACCTGGACCGAGCAGGACCGCGGGACCGGCGGCATGACAATCACCCTGCGATGGGAGCCCTTGAAGACGTCCTCGGGGCTGCCAAGGCCGAGCGATCTGCACCTCGGCGCGTTCTGGCAGGCCGCCAACCGTGCCGACGGCGTCATGCAGACCCTCGGGAACACCATCAGCGCGCCGGGGGCCGCCGGGCCCCGGCAGGTGCTGCGACTGGGACGTC
Source organism: Frankiaceae bacterium (assembly GCA_035468175.1). Classification (GTDB taxonomy): domain Bacteria; phylum Actinomycetota; class Actinomycetes; order Frankiales; family Frankiaceae; genus JAVEDQ01. The sequence goes on from DATITC010000130.1 coordinate 16,413, forward strand.
GGGACGAGCGGGAAGGACAGACCGTCTACGTCGACCTGGCGGCGCTGCCCACCTTCCGCCGCTTCTTCGTGTTTGCCTTCGGCCAGCACGGGTCGCCGGAGTGGGAGCTGCTCCGTCCCGAGCTCGTCGTCGCCGCGCCCTCCGGCGAGACGCTGACCATGCGGTGCGGGGACGATCCGTCGGGTGCCCGGTTGTGCGTCATCGCCTCGTTCCACGTGGTCGATGGGGACCTGATCCTCCGCCGGGAGAACGACTTCGTCGACGGCGTGCAGGCTGACGTCGCGCCCCGCTACGGCTGGGCGCTCGACTGGAACCCGGACGGGATGACGGTGCGCACCACCGGCCGGGCGACGCCCTGACCCTTGCCAGTCGCGGGAGCTGCGCGCCGGAGTTAGGGTGCTGCCGTGCCATTCCGTTGACGAACCACCCAGCTCCGAACCACCCGGGTCGGATCCACCCGGCTTCCGTCCGGGCCGCCCCGTCGTTTCGCGCGTCGGATGCTCGCCTGGGCGTTGCTCGCGGACGTGGTCCCGCTCTATCCGCTGTACGCGCTGCTGTTCGCGGACGCGGGCTTGTCAGGCGCCCGGATCTCGATGCTGTTCGCGATCTGGTCCGGTGTCGGGATGACGGCCGAGGTACCGACCGGGCTGATCGCTGACCGGTTCCGCCGGCGGTGGTCGCTCGTGGTCGGCGGAACCGCTCAGGCGGCCGCCTATGCGGTCTGGATCACCCGTCCGGACATCGCCGGTTTCGCGGTCGGGTTCGCCGTGTGGGGTGTCGGCGGAGCGTTCGTGTCTGGGGCGTCCGAGGCGCTGCTCTACGAGGGGCTCGCGGCGCAGGGGGCGGAGAGCCACTTCCCCCGCCTGCTCGGCCGAATGACTGCGCTCGGCCTGCTCGCCCAGCTCCCGGCGGCCGCCGCGGCGACTGTCCTGTTCGCGCTCGGGGGCTACCCACTCGTCGGCTGGTCGAGCGTCGGGGTCTGCCTGGCCGCCGCGCTGCTCGCCGCGATGATCCCCGAACCACCCGCTCCCGATGCCGAGGCCGCGCCCGCCGGCGCCAAAGCCGGCGCCGACGAGGAACTGCCCGGGCTCCGGAACGCTCTCGCCGAGTTGCGTCGAGCACCGGCGGTCCGGGGAGCGGTGGCGGCCGTCGCCCTGCTCACCGGGCTGGACGCATTCGAGGAGTACGTGCCGCTGCTGGCCCAGGACTGGTCGGTGCCGGTCGCAGTCGTCCCGCTGGCCGTACTCGGACTCCCGCTGGCCGGCGCCATCGGGGCCGCGCTGGGTGAGCGAGGCACGGCCTCGGGCCAGCGGCTCGCGCTGAAGCTGGTTGTCGCCGCACTGCTGCTCTGCGGGGCGTGCCTGCTGCGAGTTCCGCCGGCGCTCGCGCTCGCATTCGGCTTCTACGGCGGGTACCAGTCGGTGTTGGTCGCTGCGGGCTCCGCGCTGCAGCAGCGGATCACCGGAAGATCGCGGGCGACGGTGACCTCCGTGGCAGCGCTGGCCGGTGAACTGACCGCCTTCGGCATCTACGCCGCGTGGGCTGCAGGCGGAGGGATAGGTGTGGCGGCGCTCGTGGCGGCCGTGGCGCTCGTTCTCCCGCATTGCCTCGGAGCAGGCCCTTCAGCCTCTCAGCTGGTGGAAAGGACCATCGTGTAGCCGCGGCCGACCGCCATACCTACCGCGGATCGGGCACCCACGACCGTGACGGGCGTGGCGCGGTTCGTCGTGGACCCGTCGCCGAGCTGGCCCGCGTCGGTCAGCCCCCACGCGGCCACCGTGTGGTCGCCCCGCTCGGCCAGGCTGTGGTCGCCCCACTCGGCCAGGCTGTGGTCGCGCCCGCAGGCGATCTCGACGACCCCGGCGAGGCCAGCCACCGCGGTCGGCACCAGCTTGGTCACGGTGGACCCGATACCGAGCTGCCCGGAGTTGTTGCGTCCCCAGGCCAGAACGCCCCCGGTCGACGTGCGGGCCAGGCTGTGGAAGGCGCCGGCTTCGACGTCGGCGATGCCGGACAC
>DATITC010000131.1:0-5236 GCA_035468175.1 Frankiaceae bacterium
TTCTGGCTGGTACGGCTGATCTGACTGGTACGGCCACTCGTCAGTGGTTCGACTACACCGATTGTCGAGCCGGGGCCGTCGAGCCGCCAGGGACCTCGGTCACTTTCGGCCCGCCGATCGGCCGCCGCTCAGGAATTGCGAGAAGCCGAATCGGAACCTGTCACGAGGTCGCGGCTCGTGGAGTCCGGCCAGGAGTTAGGGACCGGGGCAGCAGCTGACTCACCGGTACGAGCAGAGGCGGGTCGGAGACGATCCGGCGCTGCCCGTCCACCACCGCGTCACTTTCTCGAAGGCGTCGAGGTTGTCGCGGTTCCGCGCCTGCGCCACGGTCCGGCTGAGGCGCCGGCGTCCCCGCTTGGCCAGCTGACCACGGGTGAGGGTCTCGATCTGGGCGGCGTCGAGCGAGTGGTACCAGACCTGGAGGTTCCGCATCCCAGCGAACTGGTGCATTGCCTCGCGGACGAGTTGTACTCGCCCTGCGTCGTCCGGGACACCCGGGTCCGGATCCTGTCCCGCCCGAGATCCGGATCCTGTGCCGCCTCTGGCCGCCGCGCATCGTCCACACGGGTGTGAGTGCGGCTCCGCTCGCGGACGCAGCCGTTCATGCGTCCTGGATGACGCGACGCCGCTGCGACGCTGTTCTGATCTCTCTTGTCGACCCGTCGAGTTCACCGCCGCAGTGGCGGAGAGCGGCACGCGGAGAGCGGCACAGTGGAGGTGCGAGATGTCAGATTTGATCGCGATCGGCTACCCGGACGAGGAGACAGCCCACGCGGCCGCCAAGGAGGCGGAGCGTCTGCAGGAGGACCTGGTCCTCCAGTCCGACGCCATCGCCGTGATCACCAGGGACAAGGAGGGCAAGTTCCACGTCACGACCAACCACAACTTGGTTGGCGGCGGCGCGACCTACGGCATGTTCTGGGGCCTGCTGTTCGGCGTGCTGTTCTTCGTGCCGGTGCTCGGCATGGCCGTCGGGGCCGGGCTGGGAGCCCTCACCGGCAAGATGGTGAAGACGGGGGTAGACCGCGAATTCCAGGAGCGGGTCCGGGACATGCTGCAGCCGGGCACGTCCGCCCTGTTCCTCGTGATCGAGAAGGTCACGCCGGACAAGGCCATCGCCGCGATGGCGCCGTTCGGTGGCACCGTGCTGAAGTCCTCGCTGTCCAAGTCCGCCGAGCAGGATCTGCAGGAAGCGCTGCACGGCCCGGCCGACGTCCCGTCGGCTCCTTAGGCCGAGTAGTCCGGGGCCACAAACAGCTGACGTCCGACCTCGCGGACGTCCAACCTAAGCTCCGATCCACGCGCTTTGACCTTTTGGAAAGGCGCGCCTGACATGCAGATGCCCTCTGGCCTGGGATTTTCGAGTTGATGAAGCTCTGAAAAGACCGGACCGAGAGGGCATCTGTCGATCGACGACTGCGACCGGCTGCCGCGTTCGGCTTCATAAAGATCCGCGGACTGCATCCGCAGTGAGCTAGCTGCGCGCAGACCGGCCAGGTGCTGCATACCGGCTACGGACCGGCAACGCCGGCGCCGCCCGCGGCGCCGCCTCGTTCCTGGCCGAGACGATCAGCCGGTTCCCGCCCCCCGCGGGAGCCACCGGCCCGCTGACGCTGCGGGCCGACTCGGCTCTCTCCTCGAAACCCCGCTTCGTATGCGTCGCCAGGCAACTCGCGTCGAGGCCGTGACAAGCCTGGCGCCAGCGGACGGTCGGGGTCCGTCGGACGCCAACCACGGCCGCCTGAGCCACGTCGTCGTCGAGTCCTCGAAACGGCGTCGCTCGTCGAACAGCGGCCGATACCCGGCGCGGTGAGAGACACGAGGTCGTCGGGGATACGGTCGTCCGGGGATGGTGGTGCGGTCATCCTCTCCAGCGGCCGGAGCCCGGATAGGTGCATCCCTACAGCCACCCGGCTGCGGTCCGGCAGTGGCGCTGACGTCGGTTTCCCCGCGGCGGCTGCAGCCGGCGCTGCCAGCTCGGCTTGGTGTTGTAAGAACAGCAGCCGCTGCCGGCGCCGCTCCACGCTGTTTCGGTCCATCCGCGTGCGTTCGTCGATGGGTCGAATGAGGTGCCACCGACCGCGACTACGTGCGGGTCGGAAGCTGGGTCGCTGGCCTGCTACCTCGCGGTCCAGTCGACGTGGAGCCTGGCGGCGGGGTTCCATCCTCGGCACAGCCCGCTCGGCATCGCCTGGACGGCGGCGACGGCCGCTCTCGTCATGTTCGCGCTGGCCGCCGGCAAGACGCGCACCGGACGAGCGCTCGGCAACCCGGTTCTGCTGACGGAAGGGCAAGTGACCACGATCGATGGACTGCCGGCCGTCGCGGTCCTGGTTGGGCTGTCGCTCAACCCCCGGCCGGTTTATGGCGGCCGACCCGGCTCACCGGCTACCTGCTCGTCTTTACGCGCTGCAGGAGGCCTGAACCATCTTCAGCGACCGGAACTGACCAGGGCGTTGGGCGCGCAACTCCCTGACAAGTCGGGCTCGTCTCCGCAGGAGCCGCGTCGCTTGAACTACGCGGCAGTTCTGAGAGCGCGCCGCAGTTCCAGGCCCGCCGCGATCTCGACGAGCCCGACCACGGTGAGCTGTAGTCCGAAGAGCACGGCGAGGACGACGATCGTCGCCTTCGGCCAGGCAACGGCGACGATGCCGATCAGGAGGCTGATCAAGCCGCTGATCAGCAGAAGCGGCCAGCCGGCGAATCCGTGCCGGTCCGCCACCGCCGCCGTCACCTTCACAGCGCCGGACAGCACGATGCTCATCCCGACGACGACCGCCAGGATCCACAGCGTGATCCCCGGCCAGATCAGTGCGACGATCCCGCCGAGGACGAGCAATGCTGCCGCCGCCAGCGACACGGCCGGACGGGGAGTCCGGCGAGCCCGCAGCCCTTCGAGGACACCGTGCACGAGAAGTCCGATGGCGACCAGGATAGCCAAGGTCCGGGCGGTGCCGAAGGGGTTGGCCATCACGACGATGCCGAGGATCACGGTCGCTGCCCCTAGGACGACGGGCAGGAGCCAGACGTGCTCGGCGGTACCGACCCCTCGATCCGGGCCGACTGTTGCTGATGGCATGGGTTACCTCCGTAGTTGCAGTCCGGAGCGTGACCCCTGGCAGCCCTGTCCCGCTTCATTCGGATGGGGTGAGGATCAAGAGCATCGGTTCGACGGAATCCCGGCCTGCGAGCACACGTAGTCCCTCGCTCGGCGTTGGACGACCTCTGTCGTTGGGTCAGGAGTTGAGGATCTGGCTCTTCTGCGCCTCGAACTCCGCGTCGCTGAGCACACCCTGCGCGTGCAATTCGCCGAGTTCGCGAAGTTGCGCGAGCTTGTCGTCCATGCCGCTGGCCTGGGGCGGCGAAGCTGCGGGAGCGGGCGGCGGCGCATAAGCCTGCTGCTGCTCCTGTGCGGCCCACCGCCCTTGCTGCCGGTGCTGGACCCGACCGGCGACGGCGGACGCCGTCCCGGCGACGGCCGCGGTTCGTACAACCCCTCGAAGTAATCCTGGCATGATGCGCTCCTCACGACTCCTGCTGACGTTGCTGCGGACAGGGACTGCCTGTTGCTTGTGGGACCGGCAAAGGCCGGCACGGAACCGGCGGTCAGGCGCCCGCGGCGGAGCCCACGGGCTCGGCCGCGTCCAACGCTGCCAGCACCGCCTGCACCGGGATGCGGCCGCTCGCCACGAGTTGTCCGCCGCCTCGGCGGATGGCGGTCGCGAAGGGAGCCGCCCACCTGTTCTCGTAGACCAGGATCCCAGCGGAGGCTCCCGGCTCGAGAATCGCGGCCGCCCCGGCGATGTCATCCTCTCCGAGCAGGCCCGACGCGGCGCCCTCGAAAACCGCGAGATCGAGCGATCCCATGGCGGGTGCGTCGGTGCCGGTCAGCACGAGCACCGAGCCGTCGCGTTCCTTGCGCACGAAGACTAGGTCGAGGACGCGGATCAGCCCTCGATCCACCAGGTCGACCAACAACGGAAGACCCTCACCCGTCAAGCGGTCCTCCGGGAACTCGACCACGATGTAGTCGATCGGTCCCATCTCTTCCAACTCGTCACTCATCCGGGCACTCCTTCCATCGGCAGATTGCCACCGTGTCAGTCGGATCGGCGCAAGGCTTCATCCGGAAGGGACGAGCCGGCGCGGTCGCTGCTGCTCCTGGTTCTGGCGGCTCTGCTGATTGCTTACGAGCTGGCTGTCGTCCGGCTCGCCGCCGGAGTGCCGGCCGACGAAATCGAGGCCGCCGCGACAGAACCGTCGCCGGTCGCCACGCCGCAGCAACGCGCGCCGGCCACGATCAATCTGCCGGGCACTAGTGAATCGGACCTGGCGCGCGCGGAGGACAAAACGACCACGCCCTGACCGCGCCGAGACCAACAACTGGTGCATCAGTCCGAGCGGTAAGCAGCCGTTCGGTGCGATCAGCCAGCCGGGTCGGGGCTCCGAAGCGGAGGGCCCAATCCCCGAACGCTCTCCCAGTCGTAGCGGACCGAGGTGCGGAGCAGGATGTCCGCGACGGAGCGACGGGTCGGTGAGAGGCCGCTCCAGAACAAACCCAGCGGAAAGACGACGCAGACGAGCGCCCGCGCGAGCGCCCGAACCGGGTGCATTCGCCGGCCGGCACGGTCGACGACCCGCAGGGCCAGGACATGGTCCCCGTAGGTGCGGCCAGCGATGCTCCAGCATCCGGCGAGGTAGCTCACGACGATGACGGTGGCGACGATCAGCGAGAGCGTGCGCGGCACCGAGCGGAAGTGGAACGCGGCCGGGTGGGCGAGGAAACGCAGTCCCTGCACCCCGAGGTAGACCCCTACCAGGGTCAGGGCGGTGATCCCCAGGTCGATGGCGCAGGCGAGAGTCCGGCTGACCACCCCGGCGGGGCGTCCCTGATAGGGGCGGAGATCCGGCGGGATGAGGCGGGGCGCGATCTCGCCCGGGACCGATCCGGCCGACGCCCCCGCGCTCGCCCTCGCCGCAGCAGTCGGCCCCGTGCTGGTTGTCGCCGTTCTATTCGTCGGGTTTCTCATGTGGATCTCCGTCCGACCCCGACTCGGCTGACCAACGCCGGGAGTCTCTGCGACGCCAGAGGAACCGGTCGCTCACCGCCGCGACAGCATCGTCGGCGTGCATGCTGCGCGCCCGCACGCCCCGCACCGCGTCGGAGGTCATCGCGCCGGTAGAGGAGCGGATAATCTCGGGCAGGTCGAGCTCCTCAACCACTTCACGCGCAAGA
>DATITC010000132.1:0-25603 GCA_035468175.1 Frankiaceae bacterium
CACAGCAGGACGGGACACAGCAGGACGGGACACAGCAGGACGGGACACAGAAGGACGGAACGCAGAAGGACGGAACGCAGAAGGACGAGACACAGCAGGACGGAACGCTGCAGGACGAAACGACGCCTGGCGAGGCGCGGACGCCGTTCGCCGACAGCGGCGCCATGGCGAGCGGCATGCTGCCGGTGGACGAGTGGGGCACGGGCGACCGCGAGAAGCCGCAGGAGACTCCGAAGGACGAGCTCGACAGCGACGTCTGATCAGGTGGCCGCGGCCCAGGCCATCAGCTCGTCGGCGGACCACGTGTTGACGATCTTCTCGACCGGCACGCCCGTCGCCGCCGCCCGTTCACAGCCGTAGGGCTGCCAGTCGAGCTGGCCCGGGGCGTGGGCGTCGGTGTCGATCGACACCCGGCATCCCGCCTCGATCGCCAGCCGAAGCAGGCGTTTCGGGGGGTCGAGCCGCTCCGGCCGGCAGTTGATCTCCACGGCGACGTCGAAGCGCGCACAGGCAGCGAACACCAGCTCCGGGTCGAACTCCGACTCGGGGCGGGTGCGTCCGCTGCGACCACCGCTGGTGACGTTGCGTCCGGTGCAGTGGCCGAGGATGTCGAGGTGCGGGTTGGCGATGGCCGCGACCATCCGCGGAGTCATCTCCTCGCTCGGCATGCGCAGCTTCGAGTGCACCGACCCGACCACGACGTCCAACCGTTCGAGCAGCTCGGGCTCCTGGTCGAGGGTGCCGTCGAGGTTGATGTCCACCTCGATGCCGGTGAGGATCCGGAACGGTGCCAGCTCCTCGTTGAGCCGGGCGACCACATCGAGCTGCTCGCGGAGCCGTTCCGGGGGCAGGCCGTTCGCGACGGTCAGCCGCGGTGAGTGATCCGTGAGGACGATGTACTCGTGGCCGAGATCGCGCGCCGTCCGGGCCATCTCGTCGATCGGGGAACCGCCGTCCGACCAGTCACTGTGCACATGGCAGTCACCGCGGAGCGCGACGCGGATCTCGGCGCCGCCCTCGACCACCGGCCGGCCGCCGGTGGCCTCCAGCCGACGCAGGTAGACCGGCACTTCCCCGGCCAGTGACTCGCTGATCGTCCGCGCGGTCACCTCGCCGATGCCGCTGAGCTCCCTCAGGGTGCCCTCCGCGGAGCGGGTGGCGATAGCCTCCTCGCCGAGGTCGTGTACGACGGCGGCCGCGGTCCGGAACGCCCGCACCCGGTAGGTGGGTTCGCGGGACCGTTCCAGCAGGTAGGCGATGCGCTGGAGGTCCTCGCGCGGATCCCGCGCAGCCACGTCAGTCCTCGGGGCGGTAGACCAGCAACCGCTTCGGGTGCTTGGTCAACCGCAGCTCGGGCAGCGCCTGCGACACCTCGCCGTCGAGGGCCATCACCAGATCGTCAGTGCCGTCTGAGCGCCGCAGCTCGAGGTGGGACGCCAACCGCTGCTCGTACACCCGGGACCGACCGAGCCGGCCGGAGAGCACGGCGGCCAGCAGCCGCGTCCGGGCGAGCGGCGCCTCGGCGTCGACCATCCGGATGTCGAGCAGGCCGTCGGTCAGGTCGGCGCGGAAGGTGGGGGCGAAGCCGGACGGCGAGTAGTGCCCATTGCCGGCGAAGAGCAGCCACAGTTTCCGGTGCTCGCCGTCGACCACGAGATCCAGCGGCTCCCCCCGCCGGATCACCCGTACCAGCGCGATGAGCACCGACGGCCATTTGCCGAGGTACTCCTCGAGCCGTTCGCGGGTGGCCACGATTTCCGGGTAGCCGCCGAGGCTGGCCGTGTTGAGGAAGATCTCGGTGTCGCAGCCGTCCACCCAGCCGATCTCGACGGCGGCCGCGGTGCCGGCCCCCACGGCTGCCGTCGTCTCATCCGCGCCGTCGATGCCGATGTCCTGGGCGAAGTGGTCGAGCGTGCCGCCGGGGAACACGGCCAACGGCAGGTCGGCGTCCACCGCAATACGGGCGGCCGAGTTGACCGTCCCGTCCCCGCCGACCACACCGAGAGCCCTGGCGCCGGCGGCGGCGGTCCGCAGCGCAGCGGCGACGTCCTCCGGCTCGCACTCGCGGACGTCAGCGGCGGGCAGGGCCTGGCGGATGTCGTCAGCGAGCGTGCCCTTACTCGCTTTGCCGGACGAGCGGTTCACGACGACGGTAAGGCCCAGCCCGTCGTGCAGCGCGGGAGTTGCGTGGCTCACCGTGTGGCCCTTCGCCGGCCGGCTCGGGCGCCGCGGCCAGGTCCGGGTGGTGAGTAGCGCGCAACCGGCACCGACCAGGATCCCGCCGAGGACGTCGCCGGGGTAGTGGACGCCGGTGTAGACCCGCGAGTAGGCGACGCCGGCCGCGACGATTCCGACCGCGGCTCCCGCCTTCGGTGTCTCCAACGCCACACCGACGGCGAATGCGGCTGCAGACGCCGAGTGTCCGGATGGGAACGAGAGTGTCGACGGCTGTTGCCGCAGGCGACGGGCCAGCACCACCTGGTCCAGCGGGGGGCGGCTTCGGCGGAACGAGAGCTTGGCCGGGATGTTCGCGACGGGACTGGCGACCGCGGCGGCGAGCAGTCCGCGCACCGCGGCCCGGCGGCGTCTGCCGCGCGTGAGACCGAGGCCGCCGGCGACCGCCAACCACAGGAGGCCATGGTCCGCGCTGCGGGACAGCCGGGGGAGGACGGCGTCGAGGAACGGTGAATGCGTCCCTGCGACGCGGTGGAAGAGCTCGAGGTCCTTGGTCAGGAGACGGCCACGTTCGACTGACCCGATCAACGGCTCTCCTCGTTCGGCCTGCACCCGACCATGATCTTCGCATGGCCGCCGTCGATCACGTCGACCGCACCTGGAGGGGTGCGGACCGGGTTCAGCCGGCGCGAAGTCCTTCGATCTCGGCGTCGAGGTCCAGGAAGTCGGACTCGGTGCCGCTCGGAACCACGGCGAGGGTGCTGAGCAGGAACTCGACGACAATCGTCAATGAGAGCACGAAGGTCGCCGCGCCGTGCGGACTGCGGGTGTGCAGGAACACGCAGCGGGCGCCATCCTGCTCCCCCGGCCAGATCTGCACGTCACCCTCCCCGATGGAGGCGGTGATCCCCTGCTCCAGCAGGTCGCGCGCAAAGATCCAGGTGACCCAGTGGTCGCCGTCGACCAGGAAGCGCAGCGTGATGGCGTAAGGGTCGTGCCGGGAAAAGGAGAACTGCGAGGTCACGGGAAGGGGTGGGCCTCCAGCGACTACCAAGTCGGCGACGAGGTCGGTGGTGACGGTCGATGAGACAGGCATTCCATTCCTTCTGGCGAGGCTCGGACCTGAGGGGGTCAAAGCGCGGGCGAGAACTCGGTCGTTAAGGTTGTCTCCGTTTCCCGGACCCGCTAATACAACGAGTGGCAAATACGCACAGAGATCAACTATGTCCTACTTGTCCTTTGTGTGCAGTTCTTCGGCCCCGGAGAGTGACGGAGTGAGCACTCCCTCGGCCGAGTCGGCCGCCTGAGGTGACTGCTCCGTCCGGCCAGGTGGCGTCCCACTTGGTCGGTCTTCCCGCCGAAGCTGACATCGGTCCCGCCGGAGCTGACATCGTTTCTTGCGGCGACATCAGACCAGATGTCGGGACCACACCTCATCTGATGTCAGCGCCGGAAGTACGACTGTTGCCCCTCGGGTTGTGTTGTGCCTCGGGTTGCGTTGCCCCCCGGGTTGCGCCGGGGGACCTGCGGCGCACGGGCGGTGCGAGTCCTGCCGAATCCTGCAGCGACTGCAGCCGAGAGAGACTGATCACCTCGGGAAGCCCCGATGCCTGGAACGGCGTGGACTGCAGCGTGAGCCCAGCGGCGAGCAGCAAGACGGCTCGGGAAACTGACGTTCTGGCCGCGATCCGCGTGGCGCGACGATAGGTCCCCGTTGTGCATCCGGCGTCCACCCGCCGCCTGCTCCTGTCCGTCACCGCCGCTGTGGCCGTCGCGGCGCTACCGGGCTGCGGAGCGCAACCGGACGGTGCCGCCCCGCACAGTCCGGCCGGCGCTCCCACGGCCGCGAAGTCCCCCGTTCTCAGCGCCGCGAACCCGCCGACCACCGACCCGCGTCTCATCGCTCAGCGCGCCAACGTCCCGGTCCTGTGCTTCCACCAGATCCGCGACTGGCGTGCCTCGGACAGCCCGGGCGACCGCGGCATCATCACCCCGCCGACCGTGCTCGCCCGACAGATCGATCAGCTCGCCCGGGCCGGGTTCACCCCGATCACCGACGACGCGCTCTACGCCCACCTGACCACCGGCTCGGCGCCGCCGCCCAAGCCGATCCTGTTGACCTTCGACGACGGCAGCGAGAGCCAGGTTGCGAATGCCCTGCCGATCCTCGAACGGCACCACTTCCCGGCCACCTTCTTCGTGATGACCGTCGTGCTCGACAAGCAGAACTGGATCACCCGCCAACAGGTCAAGGCGCTTCCCACCAAGAGCGTGACGATCGGGTCCCACACCTATGACCACCATGCAGTGACCGGCTACTACGGCACCGTTTTCCAGGTGCAGCTGGTCCAGCCGCGAGAGTTGCTGAGTCGAATCGTTGGCCGCCCGGTCACCGACTTCGCCTACCCGTACGGCAGCTGGCGGCATTCGTCGCTGCCGCATGTGCGGGCGGCCGGCTATCGGATGGCGTTCGGACTGGACACCGCGGCCGACTCGACCGACCCGCTGCACAGCTACCCGCGGCGGATCGTTCCCCCGACCTGGACGGAACCGCAGCTTCTCGCCGCCGTCGCCCGCGCGGCCCACCCCACCTCCATCGGCGCCGAGGGAGGTGGCGACTAACCCTGCGTCGAGGCACTGCTCGGCTCGGCGGGCGGCCGGAGCCGAGCGTCAGTCGGCGAGCGACATGCCGTCCGAATACGACTCAAGGGCACCGTCCGCGTTGCGCCGGCGACGAGGCCTCGGGTGTCGCTTCTGATCGAGCTGATCGTCAGACGCGAGGCGGATCGACTTGAGGAGATCGTCCTTGTCGTCCTTGGGAAGACCGGTCAGCAGGCTCTCGAGCACTTTGTCATCAGAAGTCATCGGCCGTCTCCGAACGGGGGGTGACGACAGGCCGAGCCAGCCCATCATCTGGGGAGGGCTGGGGCTCAGCCGCAGAGGAGGCTACCAGCCAGATTTCGTATTACTGCCGGTAGCACCTGGGCCCGACGAGACAAGTTCTTCAATTTGCAGACGGGCCCCAGACGACGGATCAGCGCCGTCGCTTCTTCTTGCCGACGGGACGGGCCCGGCGCCGCAGCGCGGCGATGAGGTCAGGTTCCACGCTGGCGTCGCCCTGCATGTAGCGCAGGAGCAGCGGTCGCATCGCAGGGTCGCGCGCCAGGGCGGAAATGTGCTCGGAGATGCCCGGATCGTCGGACCCGCCGATCTGCCGGCTGCGCTCCAGGAACTCGTAGCCCTCGGCCTCGCTCAGCTCCCGGCTGGGGCGGCAGCCGAAGGGGCACCGCATCAGCTCGGTCATGCCCCAGAGGCGGCAGATCATCGGGCGGACCGGGTGCACTCCGCAGGTGCGGAAGGGACCAAGGGCCGGGCAGGCATCGACGGTGCCGGTCTCGCGGAAGCGTTCGGCCGCCTCCTGCGTGTAGCCGGGGATCGTGACACCGAGTTCGGCGATGCGGCTGCGCTCGGTGTGGCTCATGTCCACGGGCCCGCAGCTGTGCCAGCACTGCCCGCGACATTCGAGGTACGGCAGCTCGTCGTAGAGCGCGTCGAGGGCCGCGACCCGGTCCGGATCCGGTGAGCTCGCGGCTGGATCGCGGGAGACCTCGGACATCGATCTACCGTAGCGCCGACCTACCGTCACGCCGACCCACCGTCACGCCGACCCACCGTCACGCCGGCCCACCATCACGCCGACTTGCTGCTCCCGGGGACGAACCGATCTGACGTGGGTCCGCGGCTGCTTGACACGCGTAGGGCGGGTGGGGCTCGAACCCACGACCCAAGGATTATGAGTCCTCTGCTCTAACCAGCTGAGCTACCGCCCCGAGGCCCCGAGTCTCGCACGGCGACCCCGCGGGAGCCGGTGCGAAGGGCTGCTTCAAGGGGCTCCCGCGACTGGACTCGAACCAGTAACCTGCCGGTTAACAGCCGGCTGCTCTGCCAATTGAGCTACGCGGGACCGTTGGGCCGTCTACACGGCCGAACGGCCTTTGATGCTAGCTCATCAGCCAGAGTGGGAACGCTGCCCACGAGCCTGAGCTGCCCCACCTGGAGGACGACCCCATGCGTTACCGCCTCACCTTCCTGCTCGGCGTCGGCGCCGGCTACGTCCTCGGCGCGCGCGCCGGTCGCGAGCGGTACGACGCGCTGATGCGCAGCTTCCGGGACGCCAAGGAGCAGCCCGGCGTGCAGAGCGCTGCGGGCGTGGTCGCTGCGCAGGCCAGCGGCCTGGCCCAGAAGGCGAAGTCCGCGGTCTCGGCGGCTGTTGGCGGTAGCGAGACCGACAGTGCCTACCCGGCGACCCCCCTCAACTCGAGCCCGAACGGGCTCGGCGGTTCCGCCTGACCTGCACCACATCGCAGCGGCGTGCCGTGTTCCACATGACCGGGTAACGACCGGTTGCATTACCCTCTGACGTACCGGGCACGTCCTTCTTCGTTCCCAACAATCTCGATGAAGGAGGAGCCACATGGGCTCTGTCACGCATTACCTCGAAGTGAACGTCCCGGCCGCCAAGGCGTACGCCTGGTGGCGCGGGCTCACCAACCTGCCGACGATCATGAACGACGTGAAGTCGGTCGAGACCAAGAGCGGCGACACCCAGCTGACCCACTGGACGGTCAGTGGCCCGTTGGGCAAGAGCATCGAGTGGGACGCCAAGATCGTCGAGGACGTCCCCAACGCCCGCCTCGCGTGGGCCAGCGTCGACGGTGCCGTCAGCAATGCCGGTGCCGTGCGCTTCGACGACCACGGTGAGACCACCGGCGTCGAGGTGAGCTTCCAGTACGACCCGCCGGCGGGCATCGCGGGCGACCTGGTCGCGAAGCTGTTCAGCGACCCGCAGAAGAAGGTCGAGCACGCACTCGAGGAGTTCAAGCGGACCATCGAGGCAGCCACGTCCGGCACCGCCGAGGCGGAGACGGTCAAGTGACCTCCCGCATCCCGGAACCCGAAAGCGAGTTCGAAGCCGATGGCATCCCTGATCCGGGCGACTCCATCGAGGGTCAGGCCGCCGCGGGCGAAGAGGCGTACGAGCTCTCCGTGCCGGGCGACCGCGCCGAAGCCTCGGTCGACTTCGGCACGACCGCCTACGAGGAGGAGCACGGCGAGAACCTCGACGGCCGGCTCGCCCGTGAGGTGCCCGACGTCCTGAACGACGAGTCGGTGCAGAGCACGCCGACCGGCGACGACCTCGACACCCCGTACCGCGACCCGGAAACCGTCGGACGGCTCGTCGAGGACGACGAGGGTGCGCACGAGGACACGACGGCGGAGACGATCGCCCACGACGTCGGCACCGACCTCGGCGGTTACAGCGCCGAGGAGTCGGCCATGCACCTCACTTCGGGCGACGAGGAGTAGACCGCCCGTGCCACGCCTGCGGCGCTCCGATCCTTCCGCTCCGGGCCTTGCCCGGGTGCGGAAGGATCGGGGTTTCCACTACCTCGATGCCGCGGGCAGCCACGTGATCGATGCCGAAACCCTGGCGCGGATCGACGCCCTGGTGATCCCGCCCGCCTGGGAGGAGGTCTGGATCAGCCCGCACCCCCACGGTCACATCCAGGCGATGGGTACGGATGCCGCCGGACGCCGGCAGTACCGCTACCACGAGGAGTGGCGGCGCAAGCGGGACCTCGAGAAGTTCGACCGGGTGCTCTCGCTGGCCGAGGACCTCCAGGCGATGCGTGTGGTGGTGGCCGATCAGCTGTCGCAGCAGGGGTTGACGCAGCAGCGGGTGCTGGCGTGTGCGGCCCGGCTCCTCGACATCGGCTTCTTCCGGATCGGCAGCGAGGAGTACGCCGAGGTCAACGGCACGTTCGGGCTCGCCACGATTCGACGGGAGCACACCCGGGTCGACGGCGACCAGGTCACCTTCGACTACCGGGCGAAGAGCGGCAAGCAGACGTACCGGGCGATCGTCGACCCCCAGGTCGCCGCCGTCGTCTCCGAACTGCTGAACCGGCAGGAGGACCCGAACCTGGAGCTGCTGGCCTTCTGGGACGAGAGCGCCGGCGACGACGGGAAGCCGATCGGGTGGACCGACGTCAAGTCCTGGGACATCAACCGCTACCTCCACGAGGCGAGCGGCGGCGCGGACATCACCGCAAAAGACTTCCGCACCTGGTCAGCCACCGTGCTGTGCGCCGTGGCGCTGGCCGTTTCCCACGAGGCGGTCACCTCCCCCACTGCGGTGAAGAAGGCCGTCACCCGAGCGGTGCAGGAAACGGCTCACTACCTGGGCAACACGCCGGCCGTCTGTCGCGCGTCCTACATCCATCCCCGGGTCATCGACCTGTTCGCGGGTGGAGTCACCGTCGCCGAGGACCTCCAGGCCCTCGGCGAGGACGCGGTGTTCGGTCAGTTGGCGTACCAGGGCCCGATCGAGGACGCGGTGCTCAACCTGCTCCGCAACCCCGAAGCGTCCCGCGCCGCTCGACGACGGCAGCGGATCCTCGAGGCAGCCGCGACCCGGAC
This sequence comes from Frankiaceae bacterium, assembly GCA_035468175.1. Classification (GTDB taxonomy): domain Bacteria; phylum Actinomycetota; class Actinomycetes; order Frankiales; family Frankiaceae; genus JAVEDQ01. The sequence continues at coordinate 8,656 of DATITC010000132.1, forward strand.
GGCCACGGGACGAGATGCCCCGAAGGGATCGCGCGCGTCCGGCCCGACCCGGACGGCGGGCAAGAAAGCCGCCTGAGCAGCTGCTTGATCGTCGCCGTGCTCGGCTGAGCGCCGGCGTACTGAACCTGACGTTGCGTGATGAAGCAACGTCGATCGAGCGGGTTGCTTCTGCTCGCACGAGGAACATCTCCCGGTCAAGAGCCACATCTGCCCGCAAATCAGCAGGTCCGTCGAGAAAGCAGGTTCGGTTGCTGCCGCTCCGCCCACCCGGTACGCCCTTGTGGCACCGGGTGCACGCCCGGGCTGGCGAGCATTGAACCCGGTCGAGTGGCGGGCCTGCCCCTCTGCCGTGCTCTTCGACCGGGACGGCACTCTCTGTATCGACGTGCCGTACAACGGTGATCCGAACCGCGTCGTGCCCGCTCCGGCGGCCGTCCCCGCGCTGGCACGACTGCGTGCCGCCGGGGTCCCGACCGCGGTCATCTCGAACCAGAGCGGCATCGCCCGCGGGTGGCACACCCCCGCGCAGGTCGACGCGGTGAATGACCGGCTCGCCGAGCTGCTCGGACCTCTCGGTCCCCTCCTCTACTGCCCGCACGGTCCCGACGACGGATGCCGCTGCCGCAAGCCAAGCCCCGGCCTCGTCCTCGACGCCGCCGCCGCCCTCGACGTGCGCCCGCAGGACTGCGTGGTGATCGGTGACATCGCTGCCGACCTCGGTGCGGCCGCGGCTGCCGGCGCCCGCGCGATTCTCGTCCCCACCGAGATGACGCGGGACGAAGAGATCGACGCCGCCCGCCGGGACGCGGCGGTGGCTCCTGACCTGCTCAGCGCCGTCGAACTCGTGCTCACCGGAACGCTGCGCGACCAGCGCCCGTCGGAGCAGCGCAGCTCGGACCGGCCGTCTCTGGGCAGCGCCGCGTGACCCATGTCGTGGTCGCTCGCCTCGACAACGACGGCGATGTGCTGTTGAGCGGTCCCGCGATCCGCGCCGTTGCCGCGAGTGGGGCCCGCGTGACGTTGCTCGTCGGCCCGCGAGGCCGGCAAGCTGCCGCCCTGCTGCCGGGCGTGGACGACGTGGTCGTCTGGCACTGCCCCTGGATCGACGCCGAGCCCGAGCCGGTCGAGCGGGGGGCGATCCTCGACCTCGTCGACCGCCTCGCCGGCGCCGGCATCGACGCCGGCCTGATCCTCACCTCGTTCCACCAGAGCCCGCTCCCGCTGGCGCTGATGTTGCGCATGGCCGGGGTGCGGCATCTGTCCGCGCACAGCGTCGACTACCCGGGTTCGCTCCTCGACGTGCGGCACCAACTCCCCGAGACCGGGCTGCACGAGGTCGAGCGAGCGCTCTCCACCGCTGGCGCCGCAGGCTTCCCGCTGCCGCCGGACGACGACGGTCGCCTCGGGGTCCGCCGTCCGCTCCCCGACACCCGGCCGCTCACCGGCGACCGCCCCTACGTCGTCGTGCATCCGGGCGCCAGCGTGCCCGCGCGCTCATGGCCGACGGCGCGCTTCGCCGAGTTGGTTCCCGCGCTCGTCCGCGCGGGCCACCGGGTCGTCGTCACCGGTGGTCCCAACGAGCGAACGCTGACCGCGGCGGTCAGCGGCGCCGGTGCAGACGCTGGTACGGCTGCCGCTGCAAATCCGGACGCCGACGTGCTCGACCTGGGTGGGCGCACCGACCTCGCCGGGCTCGCCGACCTCCTCGACCGGGCCGACGCGGTGGTCGTCGGCAACACCGGCCCGGCGCACCTCGCCGCCGCCGTCGACACCCCGGTCGTCTCCCTCTTCGCCCCTACGGTGCCGTCGGAACGCTGGGCGCCGTACACCGACGACCGCGTCCTGCTGGGCGACCTCGGCATCGCGTGTGCCGGTTGCCGGGCGCGAACCTGCCCCGTTGTGGGCCACCCATGTCTGACGGCGGTCGGCGTCGCCGACGTCGTCCTCGCGGTAAAGACGCTTGCCGCCCCGACCCGCGCCGACCAGTTCCTGGAGGTTCCGGTATGAGGCTGGCCATGATCTCCGAGCACGCCAGCCCCCTGGCCGTACTCGGCGGCGTCGATTCCGGTGGACAGAACGTTCACGTCGCGGCACTCGCCTCGGCCATCGCGCGGCAGGGCGTGGAGACGGTCGTCCACACCCGGCGGGACGACATGGACCTGCCGCGGCACATCCCCTTCGCCCCCGGCGTCACGGTCGACCACGTGTCGGCCGGCCCACCCCGCCCGATGCCGAAGGACGACATCTACCCGCACATCGGCGAGTTCGCCGAGGATCTGACCCGGCAGTGGACCGCCAGCCGGCCCGACGTCGTGCACGCGCACTTCTGGATGTCGGGGCTCGCCGCGCTGGAAGCGGCCCGACCCCTCGGCATCCCGGTCGTCATGACCTTCCACGCCCTGGGTGTGGTCAAGCGGCGCCACCAGGGCAGCAAGGACAGCTCGCCGGCCGACCGGCTCCACCTCGAAGAGCGGCTGGTCCGCACCGTCGACCGCGTCGTCGCGACCTGCTCCGACGAGGTCTTCGAACTCATGCGGCTGGGGGCCACGCGGTCCAGCATCCGGGTCGCGCCCTGCGGCGTCGACCTGTCGATGTTCTCTCCGGAAGGCCCGACCGAGCCGCGCGCGAACGATCGGTACCGGCTCGTGTTCGTCGGCCGCCTTGTCGAGCGCAAAGGCATCGGCAACATCATCAGCGCGCTGGCCGATGTGCCGAACGCGGAACTCGTCGTCGCCGGCGGACCGGACCGGTCCGAGCTCGAGGACGACCGGGAGATCCACCGGTTGCGCTCGCTGGCCGAGGACGACGGCGTCGCCGACCGTGTGGTGTTCCGCGGGCGGGTGAGCCGCAACGATCTGCCCGCCCTGCTCCGCTCGGCCGACGCCGTGCTCTGCGTGCCCTGGTACGAGCCGTTCGGCATCGTGCCCCTCGAAGCGATGGCCTGCGGGATCCCGGTCGTGGCGAGCGCCGTCGGCGGGCTGATCGACTCCGTCGTTGACGGAACCACCGGGCTGCACGTGCCGCCGCGCTCCCCGGAACGGATCGCCGAGGCATTGAACGAACTACTCCCCGACGAAGACCGCCGGCGGACCTTCGGTGCGGCCGGGGCCAGGCGGGCCCGCTCCCGGTACTCCTGGGACCGGGTCGCCTCGTTGACCTTGCAGGCCTACGACAGTGTGCTGCCCGGTGCGGTCACCCAGGGCGAGCGCGAGTTCGCCAGCAGCGGCGCACGAGGCAACCGGTGAGCCGGCGCCCGCTGCCGACCGGTCGGCAGCACGTGGACCACCTGGTGGCGACGCTGCCGGCACTCGACCTCGACCGTCTCGACGCCTGGGGCCGCACGCTCGCGCAGCTGCTGCCGGCCGGCGGTCGCATCCTGGTCGCCGGGAACGGCGGATCTGCCGCCGAGGCTCAGCACCTGACCGCGGAGCTGGTCGGCCGGCTGCGGGACGACCGCGTCGCCCTGTCCGCCCTCGCCCTGTCCGCCGAGACGTCGTCGTTGACCGCCATCGCGAACGACTACGGCTACGACGAAGCCTTTGCCCGTCAGGTCCGAGCGCACGGCCGGGCCGGCGACGTGCTGCTCACGCTCTCCACCTCGGGTCGCAGCCGCTCGGTCATCGGCGCAGCCGAGGCCGCTCGGGCGATCGGGATGCGCACGTGGGCGCTGACCGGACCGGCCGGGTCACCGCTGGCCGCGGTGTCCGACGAGGTGGTGTCGATCGAGGCGCCGCACGTCGCGACTGTTCAGGAGGCGCACCTCGTCGCGGTACACCTGATCTGCGCCGCGGTCGACGTCGCGCTCGGTGTCGCTCCGGCCGAGGTGACCAGGACCGCCGGCCCCGCGGCGCCAGTCGCTTCAGCGGGCACCGTGGACGAGACCGAGCTCGACCTCCTCGACCGGACCGACGACCTGCCAGCGCTCGTGCCAGCGCTCGTGCCAGCCCTGCTGGCAGGGCTCGCACCGTGCGCGCCCGCTGCCCGTCGCACCCCGCTGGTGGTCGTCGGCGACGCGCTGCTCGACGTCGACCTCGAAGGCTCGGTCGGCCGGCTGTCCCCGGATGCCCCGGTTCCGGTCGTCGACGACCTGGAGGACCACCCGCGTCCTGGCGGAGCCGGTCTCGCCGCCCTGCTCGCCGCTCGTGACAACCGACCGGTCACGCTCATCACCGCGCTGGCACCCGATGCCGGCGGTCGGCGCCTGTTCGACCTGCTGGTCGCGGCCGGCATTCGCGTCGTCGACCTCGGCCTCGACGGTCAGACCCCCGAGAAGATCCGGGTCCGCAGCGACGGACGCTCGCTGCTGCGACTGGACCGCGGCGGCTGCGGTGGCATCGTCGGACCCCTCACCGATGAAGCGACCGCGGTGCTCGCCGACGCCAGGGCGGTGCTCGTCGCCGACTACGGCCGCGGGGTCGCCGCCGAACCCGGGCTGCGCGCCGCCCTGGAGGCGTTGCCGCACCGCGTCCCGATCGTCTGGGACCCCCATCCACGCGGGCCGGAACCGGTCCGCGGGTGCCGGCTGGTCACGCCGAACTCCGGCGAGGCGGCGCACTTCGCTCCCGGCACCGGCGCCGGAAGCTCGCTGTCCACGGTGACCCGCCGCGCCCGTGAGCTGGCGCAGCGCTGGTCCGCCGGCGCCGTGGCGGTGACGCTCGGTTCCCGCGGCGCCCTGCTCGCGGAAGGGGCCGACACCCCGCCGCTGGTCGCGCCGGCTCCGCCCGCCCCGCTGTCCGACCCGTGCGGTGCCGGCGACCGCTTCGCCTCCACCGCCGCAGGCCTGCTCGCCGACGGCCTGCTGCCGTCGGAGGCGATGACCGGCGCCGTCGCTGCGGCCAGCCGGTTCGTCGCCGCCGGCGGAGCCGCCGCCATCCGGGTGGACGCCGAGCCGGCTCATGCCGATGCCGACGCGCAGACGTTCGCCACCGCGTCCGACGTGATCGCACGGACCCGAGCCGTTGGCGGCACTGTCGTCGCGACCGGCGGATGCTTCGACCTCTTGCACGCCGGTCATGTGCGGGTGCTGCAACAGGCCCGCGCGCTCGGCGAGTGCCTGATCGTGCTGCTGAACAGCGACGACAGCGTCCGGCGGCTGAAGGGTCCGGAGCGGCCGCTCGTGCCGGCTCCGGACCGGGCCGCCGTGCTGCTCGCCCTCGGCTGCGTCGACGCGGTCGTCGTGTTCGATGAGGACACCCCCATCGATGTTCTCGGCGAGCTACAGCCCGATGTCTGGGCCAAGGGCGGCGACTACGCGGTCGCCGACCTCCCCGAAGCCCCGGTCGTGGAATCGTGGGGTGGCCAGGCGGTCGTCCTGCCCTACCTGACCGGCCGTTCCACCACTCGCTTGATCCAGGAGGCAGCACGCCGTGGCAACTGACCAACCGACGACGCGGGCTCTCGGCACCGTAACTCCAGGAACCGTGCTCGTGACCGGAGCCGCTTCCGGCCTCGGGGCCGCCATCGTTGAAGCGGTACGTGCCGCCGGCGGAACGCCCCTCGCCCTCGACCGCGTGCCGGTCGAAGGTGTGCCGCACGAGGTCGTCGACCTCGCCGAGCCGCGCGAAGCCGAAGCTGCCGTCCGCCGGGTCGTCGAGGAGGCCGGCGGCACGCTCGACGCCGTGGTCACCGCGGCAGGCACCGACATCCCGGCGCCGCTGTCCAAGATCGACGGCGACACCTGGGACAACATCGTCGCGGTGAACCTGCTGGGCACCGCCGCCGTCGTCCGGGCCGCGTTGCCCTACCTCGAGACGTCGCAGGGCAAGGTGCTGACGGTCGGGTCCACCCTGTCGGTGAAGGCTGTCGGGGACGCGACGGCGTACTGCGCCTCGAAGTTCGGCGTCGTCGGATTCACCCGTGCGCTCGCTGCCGAAATGGCCGGCCGGGTCGGGGTCACGTTGCTCATCCCCGGTGGCATGTCGACGCACTTCTTCGACGACCGCGACCCGCAGTACAAGCCGGGCCCGGACGCCAAGCTCAACGACCCGGCGAACGTCGCCGCAGCGGCACTGTTCGCCCTTCAGCAGCCGCCCGGCTGCGAGGTCAAGGAGCTCGTCATCACGGCCTCCACGGAGCCTTCCTACCCGTGAGCCGGCCGATCCGTCTCCGCCCCCGGTGAGTTCGCAACATCGGGTGGTCGCGCTGCGCGCGCTCGGGCTCGGCGACCTGCTCACCGCGCTGCCGGCGCTGCGCGGCCTCCGGGCGCTCCGCCCGTCCAGCCGGTCGGTGCTCGCCGCCCCGGCCTGGCTGGAACCGGTGGCGATGCTCAGCGGCGCCGTCGACGGGGTGCTGCCGGTGCGACCGCTGGGTGAGATCCCCGGCTGGCCACCGCAGCTCGCCGTGAATCTGCACGGCTCCGGGCCGGAGTCGACGGCGCGGCTGCGCAAGCTGCGGCCCGCCGAGCTGTGGTCCTACGGCGAGCCCGGCGCACCCGAGTGGCAGGACGACGACCACGAGGTCGAGCGCTGGTGCCGACTGATCGATGCCTACGGCGGTGACTGCGACCGGCTCGACCTCGATCTTGCCGCTCCCACCGAACCACCGTTGGCCGGCGGGTTGACGATCGTGCATCCCGGCGGCGCCGCCCCGTCGCGGCGCTGGCCGGCGTCCCGCTGGTCCCGCGTCGCCGAAGAACTCGCCGACGCCGGACACGACGTCGTCGTCACGGGGAGCGCCGACGAACGGGACCTGTGCAAGTCCGTCGCGGCCGGGGCCGGCCTGTCCGAACAGGCCGTGCTGGCCGGCCGGGTCGAACTCTCCGAGCTGTGCGCTCTCGTCGCCTGCGCCCGGCTGGTGTGCTGCGCAGACACCGGGATCGGCCACCTGGCGACGGCGTACCGCACGCGGTCGATCGTGCTGTTCGGGCCGGTGCCGCCCTCCCGTTGGGGACCGCCGGCTGGGCGGGAGCAGCACACCGTCCTGTGGGCCGGTACAACGAGCGATCCCTTTGCGGACTCGCCCGACCCCGGCCTGCTGAGCTTTACCCCGGAGGACGTGCTGTCCGCCGCCCTCGTCCGGCTATGAGCCGGTCCTCGCGGCCCCGGACTTCCTCGGGCGGCTCCGAGGCGGCGGCACCGAAGTCGTCCGTGCCCGAGCCGCTGCGGGACCTCGTCGACCTGCTCGGGCGGCGGCACGCCCTACCCACCGTCTGGGAGCTGCGTGGCCCGGCGCAACAGTTCCGCGTCTTGGTCCAACGTCTCGGAGCTCCCGAGGCGCAGGTCAGCCAACGGTTGCGAGAGCTCCGCGAAGCCGGGCTGGTCGAGGTCGACGAAGGTGGCGACTACCGGCTCACCGGGGAGGGCCGACGACTGCTCGATCTGCTCGAAGGCCTGGAGACCTTTGCCAACGGCTGGGCGACGATGAGCACCCGGCAACGACGGCCCCGCGGCGCGGCGACCGAGGGTCGAGGCGAGCCGCCACTATTGGACCCCGGCCGGTAGGGGAAGGAACAGCGGGATCCACCTGGATCACAGCCGACCCCCACCGATCCCACCTGTCATGGACGCCGCTGTCCCGGCTGGTCCGTACTGCCGCTCGAGAGGACGTGACGAGGGTGCCGGCTCCCGCCATGCGGCGCACTCCTGCCCCCTCTCACCACACCTCGTTGGCGGCAGCGCTCGTCCTCCTAATCCTGCTCCCCCTGCTCGCCTTCACCGGCGGACCGGCGGGTGCCGTCGAGAACACCTGGACCGCCCGAGCCGCAGACCTCTCCGGCGCCGCCGAGCTCGCGAGCGGTGGCCGTGGCATCACCGTCGCGGTGCTCGACTCGTGGGTGGACAGTCGGCACCCCGATTTCGGCGGACGGGTGCTCGGCGGGGCCACCTGCTCGGGCGGGCCGTGCCGGCCGGGAGGCACCGACGTCCCGGACAGCTGCGAGGCGCACGGCACCCACGTCTCCGGCCTCGTCGGCTCCACGCGGTTCGGCGTCGCACCGGAAGCGCACATCCTGCCCGTCCGGGTCCTCGCCGAGAAGGACGGGGCCTGCCAGGCGCAGGCCGAGGACGTCGCATCCGGAGTGCGCTACGCCGCCTCGCACGGCGCCCAGGTCATCAACATCTCGCTCGGCAGCACGTACGCACTGACCGACTCCTCGCGCGCGATTCCCCGGGCCGTTTCCCAGGCCAGCGCCCAAGGGATCGTCGTGGTCGTCGCTGCCGGCAACGGCAAGACCGCCGGCGTGGACCTGTACGGCGATGACGCGCTGGTCGTGGCGGCCACCGGCCCGAACGGGCAGCTCGCCACCTACAGCCAGCGCGGCGCCGGTGTCGACATCGCCGCCCCCGGCGGTCAGCCCGTGGGCGACGGCTGCACGCCGGACGACTGCGTCGTCTCCACCTGGTCCGACCAGTCCTACGCGGCCGACGCCGGTACTTCGATGGCGGCGCCGGTCGTGGCCGGGGCAGCGGCGTTGTTGCTGGCACAGCGACCGGACCGGGGGCGCGACGACGTCGTCTCGGTGCTGAAGCGGACCGCACATCCGCTGTCCGGTGCCGGAGCTGGGCGGGTCGACGTCCTAGCCGCGGTGCGCGGCTCGGCCACCGGGAACGGCACCGACGGCGTCACGGGGGCCGCTCCCTCCGCCGGGAGCCATGCCGGGGCCGCGTCGTCGAACGACCCGTCCATCGCGCGAGTCGTCCGCCCGGACGGCAGCGTCGGCCGCCGCACCACCGCGGACCGGGCGAAGACCCCGGACACCCGCGGGATCCTGCTGTGGACCGGTGTGGCTCTGGTGGCCCTCGTGCTGGTCGCGTTCGTTGTCGTCGCGCGCACCCAGGGCCTACCCGCCGACGGTCGGCGGTACGCGGGCGACGGGGACGTGAGCGGCTCGGACGACATCGACGAGCCGGACGAGACGGCCGGCGAGTACGAAGCGGCCGAGGCGGACGGCGAGTACGAGGACGACGAGCACTACTAGCGGCTCATCGGCGCGTCGGGCCCGTCCACGCCCACCGTCGATCCACGATCTCCCGTGGGCGCCGAGCACACCCAAATCCGGGCCCCAGCACCCCGAAAACCGGCCCGTCCACGCCCACCGTCGATCCACGATCTCCCGTGGGCGGCGAACGCCCCGACCCGCGCGAACCCGTCAAAGAGCAGCAGACGAAGGGCCGCCCCGCCGCAGCGGAGCGGCCCCGACGGCGTCCCGCCACCGGGTAAGGCGGAACGGATCTACGGCGAAACCGACCAAAGCGCCCGCATCTACTTACTCCAGGTAGTCGCGCAGCTTCTGCGACCGCGACGGGTGGCGCAGCTTCGACAGGGTCTTGGACTCGATCTGGCGGATCCGCTCCCGGGTCACCCCGAACTCGCGGCCGACCTCCTCCAACGTCCGCGGGTGGCCGTCGGTGAGGCCGAACCGCAGCTGGATGACCTTCTTCTCCCGGTCGGACAGGGTGTGCAGCACCGCGTCCAACTGCTCCTGCAAGAGGATGAAGCTGGCCGCGTCGACGGGGACGACCGCGTCGGAGTCCTCGATGAAGTCGCCGAGGTGGGAGTCCTCCTCCTCACCGATCGGCGTCTCGAGGCTCACCGGCTCCTGCGACACCTTCAGGATCTCGCGCACCTTTTCGGGCGTGAGGTCCATCTCCTTGGCGATCTCCTCCGGCATCGGCTCGCGGCCGAGGTCCTGCAGGAGCTGTCGCTGGATCCGGATCAGCTTGTTGATCGTCTCGACCATGTGCACCGGGATGCGGATGGTGCGTGCCTGGTCGGCGATGGCGCGGGTGATGGCCTGACGGATCCACCACGTCGCGTAGGTCGAGAACTTGTAGCCCTTGGTGTAGTCGAACTTCTCGACCGCGCGGATCAGCCCGAGGTTACCCTCCTGGATCAGGTCCAGGAACAGCATGCCGCGCCCGACGTAACGCTTGGCGATCGAGACGACCAGGCGCAGGTTGGCCTCGACCAGCTTCCGCTTCGCGATTTGGCCGTCGCGCTCGATTAGGTCCAGCTCACGCCGCAGCTTGGCGTCGAGCTTCTTGGTGGTGCTCGCCAGCTTCTCCGAGGCGAACAGGCCGGCCTCGATCCGCTTGGCGAGGTCGACCTCCTCCTCCGCGGTGAGCAGCGGGACCTTGCCGATCTCCTTGAGGTACATCCGCACCGGATCGGAGGTCGGCGTCTTAAGAGCGAGCGCCTCTTCCTCTTCCTTGCGACGCTTCAGCTCGTCGGCGTCGTCCTCGGTGTTGCCGTCGAGGATCTCGATGCCCTCGTCGGTGAGCACTTGGAGCACCGCATCCATTTGCTCAGGCGGCAACTCAGCCGCCTGGAGGGCAGCGCTGACGTCCTCGGGCGTGAGAAAACCGGCTTCCTTGCCCTTGGTGATGAGGTCCTTGACCTCGTCCACCTGGGCATCCTTTGGAAGGACGGTAGGGCTCATCGGGCTCGTCTCGTTCTCCTTCGCGCGTGTCTTCTGTCTCACAGACTATGCCGTGCCTCTCCTGAGCCGTCGCGACAGCGATCTTGACCGGGAATTGTCGGCGTCATGCCGGGCCGAGGCTGCGATCACGCAGCTGACGTTTGCGTTCCTCCAGCGAGATGAGCTCACCGAACAGCCTCAGGTGGACCTCCTGATCGGTCACCGGGTTCGTCCGTTCCATCCGAGCCTTCACGTCTCGGATTCGCCGGGAGGTGTGCAGCTCCTGCACCCGGTCGACGACGCTGGCGACGTAGTACTCCTCGCCGTCGCCTTCCCAGCGCAGGGGTTCGACAGCGAGCGCCGGAACCAGCTGGCGCCCTTCGTCGGATTCGACGACCGTGGAAACCCGAGCAATCCAGCTCGAGACGTCGGTCGCCGAGCAGACACCGCCAGCCTGAACCATGGCGCCGAACAGCTCCCGGTGCAGCGGGCTGGTGAAGTGCAGCGGCTCGAGCCCGTCGAACGCCGGTCCGGCGAGGCCGGGCCGCTGCAAGGCCGCCTTGAGCGCTTCCCGCTCGGCTGTGACCGCCGCGTCGTCGACCCTGCGGTCGCGCGGGCGCGGGGCCTGCCTCTGACCCGGAGCCGGGGCGGCCTCGCCGAGCCGCTCGTGCACCGCGGCCTGCACCGGCTCGGGTGACTCGAAGCCGAGCCACCCCGACACCCGCCGGACGTATTGGTCGCGCACCACCCGGTCCTTGATACCGGCCAGCAGCGGCACCGCCACCCGGAGGGCCCCGGAGCGACCCTCGGCACTGTCCAGATCGAACGGCTCGACGGTGGCCCGGAGCGCGAAGTCGACCAGCGGCACGCGGGACGCCACCAGCTCGCGGACCGCAACGTCGCCAGCGGCTTGGCGCAGCTCGCAGGGGTCGCGCCCCTCGTCCTCGATGGCCACGAACGTCTGCACCACGAACCGCTGGTCGAACTGCATCGCCTTGCGCGCCGCGTTCTGCCCCGCCTGGTCGCCGTCGAAGGTGAAGACGACCTCGCCACGGCTCTCGTCCTGGTCGTTCAGCAGGCGGCGCAGCAGCTTGACGTGCTCCTCGCCGAACGCGGTGCCGCAAGTGGCGACCGCCGTCTCGACACCGGACAGATGGCAGGCCATCACATCGGTGTAGCCCTCCACGACGACGGCCTGCGAGCGCGCGGCGATCGCCTTGCGGGCGAGATCGGCGCCGTAGAGCAGATGGCTCTTCTTGAACAGAATCGTCTCGGGGGTGTTCAGGTACTTCGCGGTGATCGGATCGTCGTCGAACAGCCGCCGCGCCCCGAACCCGACGACGCCGCCGGTGGTCTCCCGGATCGGCCACACGAGCCGGCGGTGGAAGCGGTCGGTGGGGGTGCCGCGGCTCCCGATCTTGGCGAGTCCGGCGTCCACCAGCTCCTCGGTGCTGAAACCGCGCCCGCGAAGGTGCTTCGCCAGCGTGTCCCAACCCCCGGGGGCGAAGCCAACGCCGAAGTGCTCGGCCGCGGCGCGGTCGAACCCGCGCTGGCTGAGGAAGTCCCGCCCGACCCGCGCGTCCGGCCTGGCCAGCTGTTCGGCGTAGAACTCGGCGGCGGCCTGGAGCGCCTCGGACAGACGCTGGCGCTTGCCGGTCTCGCGGTTCGCGACCTGGCCCCCACCCTCGTAGGTCAAAGCCACGTTGAACCGGCCGGCCAACTGTTCGACGGCCTCCGTGAACGTCAACCCGTCGAGCTTCCGGACGAAGGTGATGACGTCGCCGCCCTCACCGCAACCGAAGCAGTGGAACACGTTCGAGGACGGCGCGATCCCGAAAGAGGGGCGCTTCTCGTCGTGGAACGGGCAGAGCCCGATCTGGCGGTCGCTTCCGGCGGGGCGCAGGGCCACCACCGCACTGACGACGTCGACGATGGACGCAGCTTCGCGCACCGCGTTCAGGCTGGCGTCGCTAATCCTTCCCGCCACCAAGGACCCCCTCGCGCCCGCGACCGCCCGGTTAGGAGGGCCCCGGGCTGGGTCGAGCCGAGCCTATGTCGGGTCTGAGCGGGTCGACGGTTCGACGGCCATCTGTTGAGACGGGGATGTGTTGCCGCCCCTCAGGGACGTCGACTGGGCCCGGACGTCCGGTTGAGCTTCCCGGGGCAGCGGCAGCACCATCGGGGCGCGAGCCAGTTGCGCCATGGCCTCGGCGACGTGCTCGTATTCGACCTGGATGAGCTGAGCGATCTCAGTGAGATCGGTTGTTCCCGTCCCCGCCATGTCGTCGGCCTGGTGGCACAGTCCGGCCAACACCGTCGCCCCGAGCAGGGCGCTGCTCGAGCGCATCATGTGCGCTGTCGACGCAACGGTGGCGGCATCGCCGCCCGCCGCAGCGGTCACCAAGCTGCGCACCTGATCCGGTCCGTTGTCCAGATAGCTGGCAAGCAGGTCCTCCCGCAGCTGTCCGTCTCGGTCGTCGAGTTGCTCGAACAGGGCGTCGAGCACGGCCAGGTCCACGGCGGAGGTGGTCGTCTCCGGAACGCCGGGGAGGGCCGGGGCGCACGGCGCCACCGGTGTCGGCGTGGCCGGAACGGCGAGACTGGAGGCGCTGGGCTCGACGTACGCACCGGCCCGCCGAGCCGGCCCCGACAATGCTGAGGGGTCCGGCTGCGCGAAGGAGGGCGGCGCAAGTTCCACGCGATTGCGACCGTGCTTCTTCGCTTGGTAGAGGGCGGCGTCGGCGGCCTGCACGGCCTCGTCGGCACCGACGTGCTCGATGGCCATTTCTGCGATCCCCACGCTGACGGTGAGGCAGGCGCCCGCGCTACCGGGATGGGGAATCGCAAGGTCGTCGATGCCGTGCATGATCCGCCGGATGGCGATGAGCGCCGAAACAGCCGATTGCCCGGGGAAGATGCACAAGAATTCTTCCCCGCCGTAGCGATAGCAGGTGTCACCAGCGCGCGAGGTGGCGATCAGTACCTTCGCCACCGCCTTCAACGCCTCGTCGCCCGCCGGGTGACCGAAGGTGTCGTTGTAGCTCTTGAAGTGATCGACATCGAGCAGCGCGATGCAGAAGTGCTGTCCGTAGCGGTGCCGCCGGTCGGTCATGATCTCGAGATCCTCGGTCATGCTGCGCCGGTTCCCGAGGTTGGTGAGCGGGTCGCGACGGGCGACGGCCCGTAGCTCGCGGTTGGCGAGTTCGATCTTGCGGTGCAGGCTGCTGACGCGTTCCGCGGCGATGAGCCGCAGCTGGACGTCCAGCGGTTGGGACGGCTTGACCAGGTAGTCGTCGGCACCGGCCAGCATGCCCTCGCGTGCCTGCTCGGCAGAGCCCAGTCCGGTGACCAGGATGATGTAGAGGTGCTCGGTCGACTCCTCGGACCGGACGAGCCGGCACAACTCCAAGCCGTCCATGCCCGGCATCTCCCGGTCAGTGATGAGAACCTGGACGATCTCTTCCTTCAACACCGCCAAGGCGGTGAGAGCGTCGTGGGCCACCAGGCACTCGTGGCCCGACGCCCGAATCATCGCTCTCATCGCGGCTCGATAGACGGCGTCGTCGTCGACCACTAGAACCTTCACGAAACCACCCAACCCGGAAAGACGGGGTCGCTCGTCCCTGGCGACTACGGAGTCCCGTCCGTCCCTTGGTCGGCCGAGTTTCGCCCCCGCTGAACCCTGATGAGTGATCGAATCGCGTCGATCCTCACGCGCTCAGCCTTCGTGCCGATCCGGAGAGCGGAGAGACAGGGCGTCCGGAACCGGACAAGGCCGCTCCCCATGGAGGACCCGATGCCAGCACCCGCCACCGCCCGTTTCGACACCCTGGACGCACAGGCCTTCCTTGCTGTGCTCGCCCAGGTCAAGGCGGGGGACTTTACCGCCCGGATGCCGCTCGACTGGAACGGGTTGGCCGGCAAGGTCGCCGACGGTTTCAACGACGTCATCATCTCCAACCAGGCCCTCGCCGCGGAGCTGGCCCGGGTCAGCCGGGTGGTGGGGACCCAGGGCGAACTTTCCCAACGGGTCGTGCTTAACGGCTGGACGCAGAGCTGGTCGGGAAGTGTCGACTCGGTCAACAGCCTGATCGGTGCCCTCGTACGCCCCACCAGCGAGATGCAGCGTGTCATCGGAGCGGTCGCCGACGGCGACCTCAGCAAGAAGGTGACCGCCGACGTCAAGGGCGAGATGCTGGATCTGAAGAACACGATCAATGCCATGGTCGACCAGCTCAACCGCTTCACCTCCGAGGTGACCCGGGTCGCCCGCGATGTCGGCACGGAAGGCAAGCTCGGGCAGGCCGCAGCCGTGACGATCGAGGTCGGCGGGGTGTGGAAGGACCTGACCGACAACGTCAACCTGATGGCCGGCAACCTGACCGGCCAGGTTCGCAACATCGCCGAGGTCACCACCGCGGTGGCCAACGGGGACTTGAGCAAGAAGATCTCAATCGACGTCAAGGGCGAGTTCCTCGCCCTGAAGAACACGGTCAACGCCATGGTCGACCAGCTCAATGCCTTCGCCGGCGAGGTCACCCGGGTCGCACGCGAGGTGGGCGTCGAGGGCAAGCTCGGCGGCCAGGCAAAGACCACAGAGGTTGGCGGGGTTTGGATGGACCTGACCGACAACGTGAACCAGCTGGCCGCGAACTTGACCAATCAGGTCCGGGCGATCGCGGAGGTGGCGACCGCTGTCACGGAGGGCGACCTGACCCGCCAGGTGCGGGTCGAGGCCAGCGGCGAGGTCGCGGTGCTCAAGGACAAGCTCAACGAGATGATCCGGAATCTTCGGGAGACCACCCGGCAGAACATCGAGCAGGACTGGTTGAAGACCAACCGGGAGCGCTTCACCCGCATGCTGCAGGGCCAGCGGGATCTCGCCGCCGTCTCGAGCATGATCCTCTCGGAGCTCGCTCCGCTGGTGTCGGCTCAGCACGCCGTTTTCTACTCGGTGGTCACGCCGTCCGAAGCCGGTGAGCCGATGCTGCAGTTGCAGGCCGGGTACGGCTACGAGGAGCGGCGGAACCTCTCCCGTTCGTTCCGGCTCGGCGAGGGCCTGGTCGGACAGTGCGCCGTGGAGAAGAAGCGGATCCTGCTCACCGAGGTGCCCGGCGACTACGTACGGATCAACTCCGGCCTGGGTGCGGCACCGCCACTGAACATCATCGTGTTGCCGGTGCTGTTCGAAGGCTCCGTCCGGGCCGTCGTCGAATTGGCCTCCTTCTCCCCCTTCAGCGCCACCCACCAGGCGTTCCTCGACCAGTTGCCCGAGAGCATCGGCCTGGTCCTCAACACGATCGAAGCGAACAGCCGCACCGAGAACCTGCTCCAGCAGTCGCTTTCGCTGTCCCAGGAGCTCCGCTCGCAGCAAGAGGAATTGCGCGAGACCAACGAGGACCTCGGCCGGCAAGCAGCGCAACTCGCCGAGCAGAACATCGAAGCGGAGCAGAAGAACCAGGAGGTCGAACAGTCGAAGCGACTGGTCGAGGAGAAGGCCAGCCAGCTCAGCCTCTCGTCGAAGTACAAGTCGGAGTTCATCGCGAACATGTCCCACGAACTGCGCACTCCGTTGAACAGCCTGCTGATCCTGGCTCAGCAACTCGAGGACAACCCGGACAACACCATGACGGAGGCGCAGGTCGAGTACGCCACCGTCATCCGCGCTTCGGGGAATGACCTGCTGACGCTGCTGAACAGCATCCTGGAGCTGGCCAAGGTCGAGTCGGGCACCATCTCCATCGACATGTCGGATTTGGTCTTCAGTCAGCTCAGCAGCACCCTGGTCCGCGAGTTCGAGCAGGTGGCGAAGAGCAAGGACTTGCAGTTCTCCGTCGACATCGAGCGCGGTGCGCCGTCGCAGATCGTGAGCGACCCGGCCCGACTGCACCAGGTGCTGAAGAACCTCCTTTCCAACGCTTTCAAGTTCACCGACCAGGGCCAGGTCCGGGTGACGATCGCCCCGGCCTCGCAGGGCTGGAGTACTGGCCCCTCCCGCCTCACGGCTTCGACCGCGGTGGTGGCCATCACGGTCAGCGACACCGGCATCGGCATCGAGGAGGATCAACAGCAGCGGATCTTCGAGGCCTTCGTCCAGGGCGACGGATCGACGGCTCGGCTCTACGGCGGCACCGGCCTCGGCCTGTCGATCAGCCGGGAACTGGTCAGCCTTCTCGGCGGTGAGATCACGGCCAGCAGCACCCCCGGGGTGGGCAGCATCTTCACCGTCTACCTGCCGGTGGATCGGACCCCGTTGGCGAACGCGCCCGTGCCCATGGCCCGGCAGTCTTCACGGGGCACGGTCGAAGCAGTCTCCGCGTCCCGAAAAGGTGAAGTTGCGGCACCGTGGTCGGCGCCACGTCGACCGATCGTTTATGAGTTCGACGGGGCCCGGGTCCTGGTCGTGGACGACGACTTCCGCAATGCGTTCGCCCTGACCGCGCTACTCGAACGCGGTGATGCCATCGTCACGGTGGCCGAGAGCGGGCCAGGAGCGATCGCCGCCCTCGAGGAATCCGAGCCCTTCGACATCGTCCTGATGGACATCATGATGCCGGGGATGGACGGCTACGCCACCATCCGCGCCATCCGGGC
>DATITC010000133.1:0-11795 GCA_035468175.1 Frankiaceae bacterium
TCCCTCGTCGACATCGGCCTGCACGCCTCGGCCGACCTCGACGGCGGCTTCCTCGCCTGGCGCGACGCCGGACTCCCGACCCGCCAGACCTGACACTGCACCCCGGGGCCACCCCACCCCGGGCCCACTGCACCCCGGGGCCGAGGCTGTGTGGGCTTGAACCGGCCAGAGGCGGCTCAACCCCACCCGAGTTCCGTCAGCCCGGGGCAACCCCGCGGACATCGGAGCGTTCCGGTCCACCCGAGCCGACCGAGCGCCTCCGCCTCGATGTGGGCGACCACATGCGGCTGGGTGAGCAGCACGAACCCAGGGAACCGCAGCACCGCCCGGCCCCTTGCGGTGTGCAGGTCGTCGCGGAGCATGTCCTTCCACCACCCCGCCACCTCGAAGTGCCCGGGCCGCCCGTCGAGCTCCACCACGAGTCCGTCGTAGTCGACGTCGACGATCGCCCCCTCGTGCCGGACCTGACGGCGGGGTTGCGGTAGCCCGTGTGAGCGCCGGATCTGCTCGTGCCGGACCTCGAGCAGGCTGTGCGCACCGGCTCCGCACATGTCAAGCACCTCAAGGAGAACAGCCCGATGCCTCAAGCAAGGGCGCAGGTCGAGTGCCCTCCGAAGTCGGTCCGCGGTCGTGAGGCGTCGCTGGATGCTGTCCGCCACGACAGCGATAGCACGGTCCAGGTTGCCCGCGGCCCCTGCGCACTCCACAACGGCTCGCTCGACCCGAACCCGAGGCGGACAGGCCAGGTCCATGACTTCGTCGGGGCCGAGGTCCGATCGGTAGACG
This sequence comes from Frankiaceae bacterium, assembly GCA_035468175.1. GTDB lineage: Bacteria > Actinomycetota > Actinomycetes > Frankiales > Frankiaceae > JAVEDQ01. Next base: position 787 of record DATITC010000133.1, read on the forward strand.
CGAATCCCTGCGGCTCGGACCGCGTCGCGCAGCCGTGGGACGGTCACATGGACGACCTCGGGCACCGCCCGCTTCCGGTCGTGGAGCCACAGCGCCGACTCGTGGCTCGCAGCCGCCTTCCGGCCGGCGTACAACACCGCGGCCCAGACCCGCTGCTCGTAGGTGCGCTCGCCGGTGAACGTGGCTACGACGCCGCGGTGCGCCGAGCACCATCGCCTCGCCGTGATCTGCGCAGCTACCGCGTGCCGCGTCCACCCCTGCTCCCGCGCCTGAGCGACCGTGACGAGCCCGGCTTGCCTGATGAGCAGCTCGTCCCACTCCAGGCCTCCCCGCATCTGCCCAACCCTCGGCGGTGGCGAGGGCATTCGCCACCGGGGCCGCCGCATCTGGGGACACCCGAAGCTGTGCGGGCTTGCGGCGCCAGGAGCCGGTCGAAGCCCGCACAGCCTCGGAGGGGAGCGGGGGCGGGCCGGCACACCCCGGACACGCAGAGGGCCGGCCGCTCCGTCTGGAGCGACCGGCCCTTTGGCCTGCTGCGTGGTGCGTCAGGCCGGGATGGTGACCTCGACGTCGACCGCGTGACCCTGCTGTGCGACGACCCGGGCCTCCCCGCCACCCTGCGGCGAGAGGGCGCGGAGCGTCCACTGGCCCGGACGGGCGAAGAACCGGAAGTGGCCGGTCGCCGAGGTCACGACCTCAGCGGTGAACTCGTCCGACGCGTCGAGGAGCCGGACGTAGGCCGAGGCGACCGGCTGGCCGGAACGCGTTACCGAGCCCTGGATGACCGATTCCTTCTTGACGTCGACACCATCGAGCGACAGTCCACCGACTGGCGGAGAACACATGCTCAGGCTCCGATCTCGATCGGGACACCGACGAGCGAGCCGTACTCGGTCCAGGAGCCGTCGTAGTTCTTGACGTTCGGCTGACCGAGGATCTCGTGCAGCACGAACCAGGTATGGGCGCTGCGCTCGCCGATGCGGCAGTAGGCGATGGTGTCCTTGGTGTCGTCGAGGCCGGCGTCACCGTAGAGCTTCGTGAGCTCGTCGTCGGACCGGAAGGTGCCGTCGTCGTTGGCAGCCTTGCTCCACGGCACGTTGACCGCCGTGGGGATGTGGCCGCCGCGCTGCGACTGCTCCTGCGGGAGGTGCGCCGGGGCAAGCAGCTTGCCGCTGAACTCGTCGGGCGACCGAACGTCGACCAGGTTCTGCGAACCGATGGCCTGGATGACCTCGTCGCGGAAGGCGCGGATGTCGGTCCGGGCCGGCTGCGCGAGGTAGGTCGTGGCCTGGCGCGAGGGCACCTCGTCGGTCAGGTTGCGGGAGTCGAGCTCCCACTTCTTGCGACCGCCATCGAGAAGCTTGACGTCCTCGTGGCCGTAGAGCTTGAAGTACCAGTACGCGTAGGAGGCGAACCAGTTGTTGTTGCCGCCGTACAGCACGACGGTGTTGTCGTTGCTGATCCCCTTGCCGCTAAGGAGCTGCGCGAACTGCTCCTGGTCGACGAAGTCGCGCTTCACCGGGTCCTGCAGCTCGGACTTCCAGTCCAGGCGGACGGCTCCGGGGATGTGGTTCTTGTCGTAGGCGGACACGTCCTCGTCCACCTCGACGAAGACGACCTTGGGATCGTCGAGATGGGCCTCGGCCCAATTCGCGTCCACGAGCACATCTGCTCGACTCATACTTCAGCACCTCTTCTTGTGACGGACGACGCCGCCGATCCGGCGGCGTCGGACGGGTGGACGTCGGACGACCGCGTGGTCGCCCGACGGAACAGCAGGTACATCTCGCAGCCAAGGCAGAAGCCGAAGGCCGCATTGAGGAACGCTGCCGCGAAGGCCAGCGCGGTGGCAGCGAGCCCGAGGGCCGGCAGTCCGACGGCGAAGCCGACGGTGCCCACCAGCGCGAACACCGCACCGACGGCCTGGGCGAAGCGTGGCGGCGCTTCACCCTCGAACTCGGTGGGAGGTCCGAGGCGGGGCCGGACCAGTGTGCGGAAGACGATCCCGTACGGCGCCCAGCGGAGCCCGGCAGCGGCTCCGACCAGGAACACCGCGGCTTGGATCGCCAGCAGCACCGTGCTGGACGTGATCAGGACGACGGCGAGCACAACGGTGGTAACCCAGGCACCGAAGCGGGGGCCGCGCACGTCAACGAGTGCGTCGGTCACGGACAACTCCCTGTAAGTGCGCCGGCACGGCGCACGGTCATGTGATGGGTGAAGGACAGAGGGGGTCAGCTGTGCTGACTCAGCCCAAACACAGGCAGCTGCCCACGCGGCACAGGTCGACCGCGCGGCGCTTGAAAAGCAGGGTGCTCCACATGACCCGACCACCGTACCGAACCCGAGGAAGCGTGTCCGTCACCCGGCCGAATCGCCGATCGGTCACGAGCTGACCTCGGTGGCCTCGGCGACTGCCGCGACGACCTGCTCACGACGAGGCACCCCGGACGCCCGGCGCACCTCACGGGCGCCCGCGTCGAGCACCAGCGTCGTGGGCGTCCGCCGGATGTCCAGGCGCCGGACCAGCTCGAGCGCCGCGGAACCGTCGGCGACGTCGATCTCGTGGTGCCGGACGCCTGGCTCCGCCTGCGCGACGTCGCTGAGCAACGTCCGCGTCGCCCGGCAGGGGGCACAGAACGTCGAGGAGAACTGGAGGAGGGTCGCGCGGCTGCCGGGCTCGAGCCCCAGCGCCTGCAGATCGAGAGCGTCGGCAGTGCCGGCCGCGTCCGATGCCGCCCCGGTCGACACCTCGCCCACGGACCCCGAGCCGGCCGAACCGGCCGAACCGGTCGAGCCGGCCGAGCCGGCCGAGCCGGCCGAGCCGGCCGTCGTGCGTGTCCGCATCTGCCCGTTGCGCGCCCGGAACACGAGCCCCGCCAGGGTCACGAGGACGAGCGTTCCCACGAGGACGAGGAGACCGGTCATGTCAATGGCAATCCGTGTCGAGGGCCCGGGCATTCCCGCCAGCGACAGCTCACTGCTGGGTATCGAGCGTGAGGCCATCGGCGAAGGCGGAGAAGGTGATGCCCTCGTCGGTCACGGTCGCCTTGTCGAGCCGGACACCGAACGGCAGGCCCTTGATGGCGAACCTGATGGTCAACGCCTCCTTGGCCGAACTCTCCGCGAATCCCGGCAGGAAGCCGGTGACCGCCGAGACCGCGGTGGGCAGCAGCGCGACGTTCTCGCCCGAGATGGCGACCTGCGCCTTGCCCGACAGGCTGACCGCCTTGCCCAGCACGGGGATCCGCACGGATCCGGTCACCTTCAGGTCGGCACCGGCGCGGCTCACCTGCACCTTGGGGATGTCCGCGCGGCTGGCCAGGTAGGCGTTGAGGTCGTCATACGTGACGAGCACCTGACCGCTGGCGTGGTCCACCGGCACGGACGAGATCGTGCGGTTGATGAGATCGCCGAGGCGGACCCGAACCCCTTCGGCGACGACGCGGACCTGGTCCAGGCGGAGACCGTCCCGTTCGAGGCCCGGGACGACCACGGTCACCTGCTTGTAGCGACCCTGCACCACCTGGGTGAGGAACGGGAACCCGGCCACCACGACCTTCGGCTTCTCAGCAAGCGATTGGCTGATCTGCACGCGCCTCGCGATCTGATCCTCGGCGACCCCGACGGCGACCCGGTCGACGACGACCAGGGCGAGCAGGACCGCTCCCAGTGCCAGCAGCTTGCGCATACCCCTCCGTTGCTCCGACACCGACGGAATGCTTCGTGCCGATCCTGCTCAGCCGGCAACGATCCAACCGACGATGTAGACCGCGGGAAGCGCGGCGACGATCGGAAGCAGCGCGGCCACCACCTTCAGGGCCGGCAACTGCCGCTGGCCGACGTCGCGGGACATGCGGACAACACCGAGGTCGAGGACGAGCGCGAAGGCTGCGGCGGTCCCGGCGGCGGCGAGCGCCGCACCTGCCGACAGGTCCCCGGCGGTGGCCCCGTAGCGGGCGCCGACGACGATCGCGACGAGCAGACTCAGACCACGGATGGGAATCGCCGGCCCCGGCAGCAGCCGGGCCCCCACGAGGGCCACCGCGACCGCGACGAACCCGGTCAGGGCCACCTCGCGGCCGGAAGGGAACTGCCGGAGCGGTAGCGCCAGGCTGGCTGCGGTCACCAGCACGACGCCGGACACTGCCGCCGCCAGGCCGGCCGTGACATCGCGCCGGCGCCGGCGCATCAGCTGGGCCGCGAAGGCGGCGACCATGGCGAGGCCCAGCACGCCCGCGACGGACCCCGCCGTCGCTCGCTCGTTGCGCAGCAGCAGCACGTCGGACGCCAACGCGGCCAGGCCGACCAGCGCCGCTGTCGCGAGCGAGGCTTGCAGTACCGCCAGCCAGCACAGCCCGAGCAGCAGCTGGACGACGAGCACCGCAGCTGCAAGGGCTGGTCGGCCCGACTGGGCCCCGGTGGCGAGCAGACCGCAGGCCAGCAGGGCGACCAGGGCGATCAGTGGTGAGTGCGCGGACGGAATCGCGGGGCCGCGACTCGGGGTGTCGGCATCGGGAGCCGCGGGACCCGTGGTGGGCCTCACCCGGCTGGTGGCCATGCCGACAGCTCCCCTTGCTTCACTGGTACCCGTGCGCCGCCCGCACGGTGCGACTCTCATTCGACGACGACGGTCGATTGTGACCCATCGCGCGCACGCCCGTCCGTCAGCCTCCGGCGAAAGGCGGCAGGACTTCGAGCACGGAGCCGGCGGGGATCGCTCCACCGGAGTCCCGGACGGCAGCACCGTCCACGAGGAAGGAGCAGTAGCCGAAGATCCGACCCAACCGGTCGCCGTGCCTTTCACCGAGGCGGGCGACGATCTCGTCCAGCGTCCCAACTTCGGTGGTCTCCTCCGCCCGACCGGCAGCCGCCCGGGCAGCAGCCCAGTACCGAACCGTGATCGTCGCGGTCCGGACCCCGCCGTCGTCGACCGTCATCCCGGCGTCCCTAGGCGGCGCGCCTCGTGGTCCCACGCGGGGATGGGCAGCCCGGCGGCGAGTGCCTCCAGCGCCGTCCCCAGCCGGTCGAGGAAGCCCGGCACATCCGGACGGACCGCAGCGTCCTCTGCATGTCCGAGGCCGGGGACGAGCCACAGGGTGGCGCCGGGGGGCGCCGCCTCGACCAGCGCGCTGGCGTGGTCCCAGCCGTAGTAATGGTCCGTCTCGCCGTGGATGACGAGCAGCGGCACGGAGACGGCGGCGATCGCGTCCGCCGGCGTGGCAGACGGCGGGGCCCAGGCGTCCGGGGCGATCCGCACGTGGTAGAACCTCCGGGCCAGCGCCCGTCCGATCCGCGTTCCGATCATGCGGTGGAACCGGCGCATCGCCACCGTGTCCCGCACGTCCCACCGGCTGATGGCACTGATCGTGACCACTCCGTCGACCGGGCAGGACAGTGAGTGGCCGTGCACCTCGGTCCCTGTCAGCGCCGCGTGACGGAGAACACATGTGGCCCCCATCGACCAGCCCATCGTGATGACCCGGCGGTAGCCGAGATTCCGTGCCGCGGCGATCGCTGCATCGACGTCGAGGACCTCCCGGTCGCCCAGCGTCGTGAGCCCGTCCGAGGCGCCGTGGCCGCGCAGATCGATGAGGACGATGCCGAGCGACGGAGCCGATCGGTGCAGTTCAGACACCAGTTGGCGGACGGCGGGCCGGTCAGACCAGCCGCTGAACCCGGGGACCAGGACGACGGCGGTGCCGTGCACCGCGAACTCCGGCGTGGCCGGTGGCAGGTGCGCAGCCGCCAGCCGGACACCGTCGGCAGATTGCAGCGTCAGCGAGGTTCGCCCTGGCATGGACATAGGCAGTGGGATACCTCTCGAGCGGCGATCGCGACTCCCCCAGGCTAGGTGGCAACGGCCCATTGGTTTACGCTTGCAGAGTTCCGGGTCAACGGCGCCCCGCTTCCTGACATCGATCTTGTGAGGAGTGTTGTGGCGGCCGTTTTGCTGCTCACCGCGTCCCGTGTTGGCTCCGCCGAGGTGCTCCCGGGTCTTGCCCTTCTTCCGCACGACGTGCGGTTGGCTGTCCCCGAGGCCTCGGCGCTTCTCGACGCGCCGTCGGTCGACGCCGTCGTCGTCGACGCCCGGCGCGACCTCGCCGGCGCCCGCGGCCTGTGCCGGCTGCTCCGGACCACCGGCGTCTCGGTCCCCCTGATCGCGGTCCTGACCGAGGGCGGTCTCGTCGCGGTCTCGGCGGACTGGGGCGTGGACGACGTGCTGCTGAGCAGCGCCGGGCCGGCCGAGATCGACGCCCGGCTGCGGCTCGCTGCCGGTCGGGCCCAGCTCGACCGCACCGCCCGTGACGCGGCGGTTCGGGTCGGGGAGCTGACCATCGACGAGACGACATACTCGGCGAAGCTGCGCGGCGCAGCCCTCGAGCTGACCTTCAAGGAGTTCGAGCTCCTGAAGTTCCTCGCCCAGCACCCGGGCCGGGTGTTCACCCGCGCCCAGCTGCTGCAGGAGGTCTGGGGCTACGACTACTACGGGGGCACCCGCACCGTGGACGTCCACGTGCGCCGGTTGCGGGCCAAGCTCGGCAGTGAGCACGAGGCGCTGATCGGCACCGTCCGGCACGTCGGCTACAAGTTCGTGACGCCGCCGGTGGAGCCGATCCCGGAGCAGGCCACCGTCAACGCCTGAGCAAGCACCCCGAATGAGCAAGCACCCCGAATGAGCAAGCACCACGACTGAGCAAGCTCAAAGAAGGGGTCACCCCGGCACGATTAGCGTGCCTGGCGTGGCCCCTTCTGCTGTCGCCGTCGACGTCTCCACCTCGTTGACCGGCCCCCAGGTGGCCGACGTCCGCTCCAGCCTGGACCGGACGGGGCGGGCGGACGGGGTTGTGCCGCTCTCCGAAGCGGCCCGCCTGCGCCTGCGTCCCGACACGTCGGACGCCGAGCACTTGATCGCGTCGGGGCCGGATGAGGCCGGCGGCGTCGGCTACGCGCAGATCGAGCCCGGACCCGCCGGCGAGGCAGACACCAAGGTCGAGGCCGAACTCTTCGTCGATCCGCAGTGGCGACGTCGGGGGGTCGGCACCGCGCTCGGCCGAGCAGTGCTGAAGGCGGCGGGGGAACGTTTCGGGCAGCGGACGGCGGTGTCCATGTGGGCGCACGGCGATCTGCCCGGCAGCGCGGAGTTGGCCGCACACCTCGGACTGGTCCGGACGCGGGACCTCTGGCAGCTCCGGCTGCAGCTCGGAGAACCGCTCCCGGAGCCGGTCGTCCCTGCGGACCTCGTGATCCGAGCCTTCCGCCCCGGCGCCGACGATGCGGCGTGGCTGCACCTCAATGCCACCGCCTTCGCTTCCCACCCGGAACAGGGCAGTTGGACGGCGCACGACCTCGAACTGCGGCTGCAGGAGCCGTGGTTCGACCCGGCCGGCTTCTTCCTCGCCGAGCGGAACGGTCGCCTGATCGGCTTTCACTGGACGAAGGTGCACTCCGACGAGGTCCCGCCGCTCGGCGAGGTGTACGTGCTCGGAGTCGACCCCGCCGAAGCCGGTCACGGCCTCGGCTCCCTGCTCACCACCGTCGGCTTGCGGTATCTCCAGGCCCGCGGCCTGCGCACGGTGCTGCTCTACGTGGAGGCCTCGAACCCGGCGGCCCTCACGGTGTACGAGCGGCAGGGGTTCGAGCGCTACGCCGTGGACGTCAGCTACCGCACCGTGTGAGCTGCCTCGTCCCCGACGCGCTGGGCAGGTGGCCCGGGTGCGAACGCCGCCAGCATGGCTTCCAGGGCCTGCTGGTCCGGACCGAGGAACGGCGTGCCGGACGTGGCCATCGCCAGCGTGTCCAACAGCTCACTGATCCGGCCGGCTGCCGGCGGCAGATGGCTGCTCAGCACCAGCTCGGGGTCCATCAGCCGCAACGGATCCAGCGCGCGGCCGAAGGTTGCCGGCGAAACCGACTGCACCCAGGGGCTGTCGACGGAGGACCAGAGCAGCTGAGCCGCCCGCAGCTCGTCGTCGTCGATCGCTCCGACCTCGTCGGCAGTCGCCATCTCCACCGACGCAAGTGGTGCGCCGAAGCAGTCTGAGACGAAGCAGGCGCCGGTCGACTCGTCGAGGAATCCCGTGGTGGCCGGGCTGTCGTAGACGGGCGGGCGGAACGCGGAGATGCGCCGGTCGCCCAGATGGAAGGACTGGCCCGGGTTCAGCAGATAGAGGCGTTCCAGCGGCAGCGGCGATTCGGAGGACATGATCCCGACGCTGAAGAACGTGGTGACAATGCGTGCTTCCGGCGCCGCGTCGAGCAGGTCGAACAGCCCACCGGTGTGGTCGCGGTCGGGGTGGGTCAGGTAGATCCAGCGCACGTCGGCCGGGTCGATCACGGTCGCCAGGTCGTCGAGGAAGTGCTTGTCCGGCGTCCCGAGCCCCGTGTCGATGACCATCGGCTGCTCGGCGTGCAGCACGAACGCGTTCACGGGGAGGACACCGATCCCCGGAATTACGGCGTGGTCGTTCAGGACGGTCACGTCTCGGATCGGACGGTGGTACTCCATGACGGCTCCTCGCTGCGACCGGTCGGATGCGAGCAGGGTAGGGACGCCTGGCCTGCTGGTCAGCCGAAACCAGGGAAATGCAAGGCCGGAAAGTTCGCTCGCGTGGAGCCGTTCAGGTGTCCCAACTGAGCTGGAGCGACTGCATCTCGTAGATGCCCTGCACGGTGCCGAAGGCCGGCGGCTGCGTCGCTCGGAGCCGGGGCATGCGGGCGGCGAGGAAGCTCAGGGCCTCCTCCAACTCGGCCCGAGCGAGGTTCGAGCCGACGCAGTAGTGGATGCCGGCGCCGAAAGTCAGCAACCGCGTCCCCCGTTCCGCCGTGATGTCGAAAGCCGCCGTCCCGGCGCCGTCCCGATTGCCAGTGAAAGAGCAGACCATCACCACGGTGCCTGTCGGGAACCGGACATCGCGGTACTCGACATCGGCGGTGAGGATCCGCGCCGTGAACGGGGTGATCGGCATGTGGTGGAGCACCTCCTGCACTGCCGCGGACACCCGCTCGGGCTCGCGCCGCAACAGCTCCCACTGCTCCGGGTGCTCGGCGAACAGCCGCAGAGCGTGGCAGAGCTGCGCCTGCGTGGTATCGACCCCGCCGATGAGCACGTTCAGCACCAGGTGCACCAGCTCGACGTCGGAGAGCCGGCTGCCCTCCTCCTCCGCTGCGATGAGCACGCTGATGAGGTCGTCTCCGGGATCGCCGTGCCGCCGGGCCAGCAGGTCGTCGCACCAGGCGTAGAACTCCCGGCACGCCTGCTCGATTCGCGCGCGTTCGGTGAGCAGGCTCGGTCCGTCGAACTGGCGCTGGATCCACGTGGACCATTCCTGCAGCCGCGGCGCGTCCTCCGGCGGCGCACCCATGACCGTGGCAATGGTGAGCGACGGGTAGGGCTTGGCGATCGCATCGACGACGTCGCAGCTGGTCGCACCGCCGAGATCCGACCAGATCGACGCCAGCCAGCTGCGCATCGTCGGCCGCCACCGGTCCGCCGCCCGAGGCGTGAAGAACGGGTTGAGCAGGTTCCGCAGCCGCCGGTGGTCCTGCCCGTCGATGTGCAGGATGTTCCGGTCGATCTCCTCGCGGAGCGGTCCGGCGTCGATGCCGAACAGCTCGGCGATCTTCTGGCCGGGAAACGTGGCCGACCGGTTGCGAAGGAAGAACTCGCCGGCCTCCCGGTCGAGGGTGAGATAGCCCAGCGGCGTCCTGGCCAGCCACGAGGAGTCAGCGAGGGCGGTCATGGTGGCAACGAAGCGGTCGCCACGCAGCTCCGGGTCGTTGGGATCGACGAACGGCAGATCGAGATCGGCGGCAGCGCTCACGGCAGCGGACCGTACTCGGCCGGCGTCGTTCACGCCCGCCCGGGCAGGCCGGGGAACATGACTCTCATCGTTCTCGTACGTGAGGAACCGAACGCACCGGTCGAGCTGCTTTACGAGGTCGACGGGATCCGCGTCGTCTCCTACGCCGGTGCCGAGAAGCTCCCCGAAGAGGCAGCTGAGGCCGAAGCGTTGGTGGTGGGCAGTGGCCACATCGACGAGCAGGTTGCCGTGATGCGGCAGCTTCCGAAGCTTCGGCTCGTGCAGACCCTCAGTGCCGGCGTCGAACAGTGGGAGGGCCGGCTGCCCGGCGGTGTGCAGCTGTCCAACGCCCGGGGGGCCCACGGCGGGGCGACTGCCGAGTGGGCGATCACCGCGTTGCTCGCCGTCTACCGCGAGATCCCCGGGTTCGCGGAGTCCCAACAGGCGGGGAGCTGGAATCAGCACGTCACCGACACCCTCGACGGCAAGCGGCTGCTGGTCCTCGGCGCAGGTGATCTCGCGGTCGAGTTCCGGCGCCGGGCAGAGCCCTTCGGAGCCACCGTCGAGGTGGTCGCACGGCGAGCCCGTGCGGGCGTGCACGGGATGGACGAGCTGGCGGAGCTCCTCCCCGAGGCCGACGCGGTCGTCGTGATGCTGCCGCTCACCGATCACACCCGGGGGATGATCGACTCCGAGAACCTGGCCCGGATGGCCGACGGAACGGTGCTCGTCAACGCGGGCCGCGGGCCCTTGGTGGACACCGACGCCCTGCTCGCGGAGCTGCGCTCCGGGCGGCTTCGCGCCGCGCTGGACGTCACCGACCCCGAACCACTCCCCGAGGGCCACCCGCTGTGGTCTGCGCCAGGTCTGCTGCTGACGCCGCACGTCGCCGGCAGCACCTTCGGCTTCGAGCGGCGGGCCTGGACGGTCGCGGCGGCTCAGCTGGCGCAGCTTGCTGCGGACGAGGAGCCGGTCAACCTGCAGCGCTGACGCCGCAAGGGGCTATGCAGGCGGTGTCAGTTCCCGTTCCAGACGCCATTGGTAAGGCGTACGGCGTAGAAGCCGCTGTTGCCGTCGGCGAACCACACCTGCCTGCGGGCGGGATCGAATGATGGGGCGGACATCGCGTAGGCGCCGGACGTGAGAGGCACGGTGTTGGGTGCCGGCTTGTTGAAGTACGCGATCTCGCGTGGGTGCAGGGGGTCG
>DATITC010000134.1:0-23579 GCA_035468175.1 Frankiaceae bacterium
GCGGCCACGGTGCTGTGCGCGAGATCAGTCGATCTCGCCGCGCAGCACCGTGACTGCGTTTCCGGCCAGGTGCACGCGCTCGCCGTCGACGGTCACCCCGACGAACCCGCCGCGCGCCGACGCCTGGTAGCCGAGCAGCGGGTTGCGGTCCAGCCGCTGCACCCAGAACGGTAAACGAGTCGATCTGGAACACGCGCATGGCCGCACCGTGCCAGACCAGCAGTCCCAGGTCGCGCGATATCCGCTCAGCCGGACGGAGGTGTGAAGCGCGCCGCACCCACCGGCTTCGCCGGGCGCTTCAACGCGATGCGGGAGGCGGTGAACAACCCGACCTCGACGATCACCGCAGCGCAGGCGAGCACCAGGCTGCGGACGACGGTGAGGAAGAAGACGACCGGGAGCGCCGCCACCGTCGCGGCCAGCAGGCCGGCACCGAGTTGCTGCCGTGCGTTCACACCCGGAGTTTAGTCGCGATTTGCGGTTCTGGGACTGGTCGAAGCACACGAGGAGGGGCACGCTGGAAGTCATGGCGAGGTCGCGTCGGCGGGTCCCCATCGTCACCACGCTGACCCGTCCCGAAGAGGAGCGGGTGCGCATGCACCGCTACCTCGCGATGATGGCCGTGGCGCTGGCGTGCTTCGTCGCCTCGCCCTGGCTGCCCGGGCCGCTTGCCGCCGTCGCGATCCTCGTGGCCGCGGTCTCCTTACCTACCGCGGCGATCGTGGCGAACCAACCGCGGCGCCGACCCGGGCCGGCGGTGCCGGTGCAGGAGGCCCGGACCGCGCACCCCGAGTCGGAGGACCCGCAGCACCGCGTGATCGACCCGGATCGCTGAGCCGCGGAGCAGCCTCGCGCAGCTGCTCGAGCAGCCGGCGGTCGGGCGCCGGTCCGACTCAGCGACGGGTCGGCGCCAGCCAGTCGACGTCCGGCCCCTTGGGCACGATGCGGCTCGGGTTCAGCTTGTCGTGCGTGCAGTAGTAGTGCCGCTTGATGTGGTCGAAGTCGGTGGTCTCGCGGAACGCGGGCTCCTGGTTCAGGTGTCGGGCGAAGTCCCACAGCTCCGGGTAGTCGACGAGCCGGCGCTGGTTGCACTTGAAGTGGCTGTAGTAGACCGCATCGAAGCGCGCGAGCGTGGTCCAGAGCCGGATGTCGACTTCGGTCAGCCGGTCGCCCATCAGGTAGCGCTGGTCGGTGAGCCGCTGCTCGAGCACGTCCAGGCGGGCGAACAGGCCGTCGTACGCCTCACCGTAGGCCTGCTGGCTGGTGGCGAAGCCGGCCCGGTACACGCCGTTGTTGACGTCGGAGAAGATCTCGCCGATCAACTCGTCCATCTCGGCGCGGAGCGGCGCCGGGTAGAGGTCGGGCGCCCCGGCTGCGTGCAGGCTGGTCCACTCCGTGGAGAGGTCGAGGGTGATCTGTGGGAAGTCGTTGGTGATCAGCCGCTCCGTCTTCCGGTCCCAGATCATTGGCACGGTCCAGCGGCCGTCGAACCCCGGGTCGCTCGCTGTGTAGAGCTCGGACAGGTACCGGGCGCCCGTGACCGGGTCCCGGCCGTCCGGGGCGAGCGTGAACCGCCAGCCCTTCTCGTCGCGGATCGGGTCGACCACCGTTACCGGCAGGACGTCGCGGAGTCCGAGGAGTTCGCGGACGATCAGCGTGCGCTGCGCCCATGGGCAGGCAAGGGAGACGTAGAGCTGGTAGCGATCCGCCTCGACGGGGTAGCCGGAGGATCCGTCGGCGGTGATGCGGTCGCGGAAGCGGTTGGCCTGGCGGACGAACTGGCCGCTGCCGGCCGTCTCCCGCCCGAACTGCGCGGTTTCGGGGCTCACGCCGGGGTTCTACCCGCGCGGCCGCGCTCCGGCGCGGGCCGGACCTTTACAAGCAACACACAACTTCCAGAGAGTCCATGATCCAGTGCCCTGATTTGCCGTTATTTGTTCATGATCGACATGGACAGATGTGTGTTGCTGTGAACGGGAGCCTCTCAGCCGGGCTGATAGGGCGGCGCCTCGCCCCAGCCCCAGTGCGGCATCGGGGCCGTGGCGGGCGGCGTGGCCCCGGGCTGCGAGTTCGCCCGGCCTATGCGTGAGCCCCACTCGATGTAGGCGACGAACGCGGAGCGGAACTCCGGGTCGTCCGGCAGGCCGGCCTCGTCGGCGGCGAGGCAGATCAGCTGCGCCCATCGCGCCCGCTGCTCCTCGGTGATGTCGAGGCCGAGATGGTGGCGCACCATCGTGGCGTAGCCACCCTGCTCGGTTGAGTACGCATCCGGCCCGCCGAACACCTCGGTCAGCCACTGCGCCACGTGATGCGCGTGGGCGTCCCCGACGTGGGCGAACAGCGGCCCGATCAGCGGATCGGCGTGCACGCGCTGGTAGAAGACGTCCGTGAGGCGTTCGACCGCCTCGGGCCCGCCCGCCCACTCGGCGAGCGTGGGTGCCGCCATTGATGACCTCCGCTGCCGGCTGATGCAACGGTGTAATCACACGGGTCGACGGCCTTCACGTCAAGCCCGAACCGCCGGTCAGACGAGGGAGCTGCTCCGCATGTCGGCGGTGACCTTGCGCTCGGCGATGAACGAGACGAACGGGATCGTGCCGGCGACGAGCACCAACAGGGCGCGGATCGGGGACCAGCGCGCCCGTACGGCGAGGTCGATCGCGGTGAGGACGTACACGAAGAACAGGAACCCGTGCAGTGGCCCGACGATCTGGACCAGGGCGGGGGAGTCGGCGAAGTACTTCAGCGGCATGGCCACCAGCACCAGGATCAGGAGGCCGGTGCCGACGACGTAGGCGAGGATGCGGTAGCGGGTGAGTGCCGCGGACAAGCGGGCCTTGCTCTGTGGGGGCATCTGCTTCAGTTCCTGCTCCGGCCGGACCGGGCGTTCAGGTCGGCCAGGTAGCGGTTGTAGGCGGCGAGTTCGGCGTCCTCGGGTTCAGGCGACGGGTCAGGCTCGTCGCTCGAACCGCCGGAGCCGGTGGGTCGGGGGATGTCGACGGGGATGCGCACGGGGGTGTGCTCGCGCGGAGTGACCGGGGACGGCTCGTGCACCCGGTCCTCGGGTGGCCGCAGGTCGTCACGGATCAACCGGCCCCAGAAGTAGAGGACGGCTCCCGCGAACAGCCACCATTGGACGGCGTAGGCGAGGTTGCGCAAGCCGCCGCCGTGGTTGACCTCGTTGACCGGAACAGGCACGACCGCCGCAGTCGGGGCGGAGAGCGTGGGCTCGGTCGAGCCGAGGAGCACGTACCCGTCGAGGATCCGGTAGGGGAACGACGCGGTGAGCTCGGCCGTGTTCACCTCGCGGAACTGCCCGGGCGGCAGCGCCGGGCCGGTGTTGGTCCCGATCGGGGGAGGGTCCTCCGAGGCGTACAGCCGTCCGTGCACCGTGTACGGGGTGGACGGCACGGTCACGGCCGGGTCGGTTGCACTCGGCACCCAACCACGCACGACGAGAGCGGCGGGGGTGGCCGGTGTGGACGTGCCCGCCGTGCCCGCCTGCGGCTGGAGTGGCGTGACCACCCAGAAACCGGAGCGGCCAGCCTGCTGCTTGTCGGCGATCAGCACCTGGTGAGCACCGTCGAACCGCCCGGTCACGACCGTCTGCCGGCCGATCGAGCCACCTCGGAGCGGCTGGTCCGCGCTGACCAGGTCGGTCAGCGCGACCGCCGGCCGGTTGTCCGGGGGGACCACGGAAACCCCGCGCCCCTCCCACCGGTGGAGCTGCCAGCGGCCGAAGAGGATGAAGATGACCACGATCGCGATCGTGAGGAGATGGATCGTCACCCAGCGCAGGGTCAGGAAGCGACGAACCACGTCCCAAAGCTACGTCGCCACCCTGTGCCGGACGTTGCTCAGACCAGCGGCGTGCTGTACTTCTCGATCGCCTTGCGGACCCGGTCCACCGCCTGGGCGTGGGTGATGCGGCCCTCGACGTAGGACTGCATCGCGGCACGCCGGGCGCGTTCCGCCCGAGGGTCGTCGAGTGCGGTGGTCAACACCGACTTGGTCGGGTCGCCGGCCGGCTTGCCGGCCCCGGTGTTGCCGGTGCCGGGACTGCTTGCGCTGCGGGCCATGTCTCCCCTCCCATTGGTGCGGACACCTGACGAACCGGGATGGTCCCGGTCGCTCCTGGTTCACACTGTGCAGGAGGCGATGAGGCAGCGCCAGTGCTTTGCCGGCCGCGAACCTGTGCCGGCCGCCGATTCAGTGCCAGGCCGCCGCCTGCTTCTCGGCCAGCGAGACGAGGTCCCCGTAGGCGTTGCTGACGTCGAGCAGGTGGAGGCCCCAGGTCGGGCCGATGGACTGCGTGGTCGCGGCGGTCAGCAACGGCGAGCCGGAACCGCTGGTCTGCAGCCAGGAGGCGCCACCCTGGCTGCGACACTCCGCCTTGAGTCCGGAGAAGGTGGCGAAGGCGGTCGGCACGTCCGGCAGACCGGCCGGCCGGGCCGCGTTGATCTTGCCGCCGATGTTGAGCGTCGGCAGGTAGGGGTGCAGCTCGGCCGAGCCGGCGCCGAGGGTCGCGGGGTTCACACAGAGCACCTGCATGCCGTCGGTGTTCACGCCGGGGACCAGGTTCCGCGCGCCGGCCGCGCGCCCGAACAGGGCGTTGGGAGGCGGCGTCTGCGAGAACGAGCTGTAGGCGACGACACATCCGGTCTGATCGGTCTTCCGGCAGGCCGGGATGTTGGCGAACACCCCGCCGACATCCTTGCCCTGCGGGACGAGCACGTTCCCGCCGAGCAGCAGCGCGGAAACCAGCTTCGATCGCTCGGCGGGGTTGTTGTCGATCTCGGAACGGATGAGGCGCTGGAGCTGTCCGGCACCCTGACTGTGGCCGATCAGCACGACGCCGCGACCCTGGTTGTCGTGGTTGAGGTAGTCGTGCCACGCGGAGTCGATGTCACCCGCGGCGAGCGCCTGCGCCTGCTTGTCGCCGTAGCTGCCGTTGGCGATTGAGGCGACCGTCAGCTGCCGGTAGAGGGGAGCGAACACCCGGCAGGTCGAGGCGAAGCGGGCCACCTGGGCCCGCGCGGTGCCGATGACCGACGGCTCCGCCTCCAGCGGGGCGTTGGTCGTCGTTGCCTCGGACGCCGTCGGATAGACGTAGAAGCAGTCGATCTTCGGGTCGGCGGCGGGCTTGAAGGGCTCGACCGTGTGTCCGGAACCGGTCCCGACGTCGGTGGCGTCGAGGTTGCCCTCACACGGGCTGTTCGCCATCCCAGGCCGGCACAGCCAGGCGGTGGGGCGTGCGACCGGAAGCGTTCCGGAGGCGGCGTTCGGCGCGCCGGCGCCGGCGCTCGGGGAGCCGGACGACCCGGACGACCCGGACGACCCGGACGAGCAGGCCGCTAGCAACAGGAGGGAGACGAGGACGGCCAGGGGAGCGGTCGTGCGGGTTCGGGGCACCGTGCCATCATCCACCCTGCAACCGGCGCAGATTCACATCCGGGTCCGTCCGGGTCTGACGCGAACCCCGCGCGCCGAGTTGATCTACTGCGCCGGACGCGACGGAAGCGCCCGCCGACGGTCAGTCGATCAGCACGGAACGGCGCAGGACGGATGAGTTCCCCGCCGGGCGGCGTTGTACGGGATGCGGAGAATCGCGCTCGTGGAGGAGGAATCAGTGATTGCTGGAATCATCGTCATCGGCCTGTTGGCCGCGGCCATGCTCGCGATCATGCTGTACGGAGTGTTCACGGAGGGTCGGCGGCGCTGATCGCGGCCGAACCGAGCGCCGAGCCCGCCCGGAGGCAGGTCGGGAAGCGACGAGCGGAGGCTCCGGGATTCGAACCCGGGATGGGGTTGAAGCCCCAAACCGCATTAGCAGTGCGGCGCCATAGACCAGGCTAGGCGAAGCCTCCTGAACGTCCGCCGTACGGAGATCCGAGCAGATCCCGCAGTACAGGTGAACGCCGGTAGGAGCATACCGGGACCGGCCAGGGGTGTGGCGCCCGCCGCATCGCGGCGGGAGACCGCCGATGTGTGGTTGCGGTGCGTAGGTTAGACCGCCCATGCCCTCCCGTCCCGCTGCCCGTCACCGTGCCGCCGCAGGGCTGGTGGGCCTGCTGGTCGCCGCGCTCCTCACCGCGTGCGGCAGCGGGGAAGCAGCGGAGACCAGAGCTGCACCGGCTGCACCGGCTGCACCGGCTGCACCGGCCGCACCGGCCGCACGCCACTCCTCGACGCAGCCGACGGTCGGCATGCCCCGCACCCCGAGTCCCGCGGCGCCGCGGGACCTGCCCCGGGGCGGCCGAACGGTGCTGCCGGCACACCGCGTCGTCGCGTTCTACGGTGAGGGCTACCCGGGAGGTATCGGGCTGCTCAACGTGAACGACCTCGACGGCGTGGCCGCCCGCCTCGACCAGCAGGCGTCGGCCTACGCGCGCTACGGCCGCCCGGTCCTCCCCGCAATGGAGCTCATCGCGACCAACGCGGTGAGCCGGCCCGGCCCGGACGGGTCCTACAGCCTCAAGCTGGACGACGCGACGATCGACCGCTACCTCGCGGCGGCCCGCAAGCACAAGATGTTGCTGATCCTCGATTTCCAGCCCGGCACCGACCAGTTCCTCCCGCAGGTCCAGCGCTACGAGAAGTATCTGACCCAGCCCGACGTCGGCATCGGCCTGGACCCCGAATGGCGGACCCCCGGCAGCCGTCCCTACGCCGGCACCGGTCACAGCTTCGCAACCGAGATCAATGCGGTCGGCCGCTACGTCACCTCGCTGGTCCGCCGGAACCGTTTGCCGCAGAAGCTGTTCGTGGTGCACCAATTCACCGCGCAGATGGTCCCCGACCGGCAGCGGGTCGAGGTGCCGAAGGAGCTGTCGGTGGTGTTCCACATGGACGGGGTCGGACCGCCCGGGCTGAAGATCGGCGGCTACGACTCGCTCGAGATGAGCCCGCCGTTCCGCAACGGCTTCAAGGTGTTCCCGGTTCTGGACAAGCCGGCGATGAGCCCGGCGCAGGTGATGGCGCTCCGGCCGCAGCCCGAGGTCATCACCTACCAGTAAGTGGACGTCGCCCGACCGGTCCCGACTCGTTCGGTCCGGCGGGCTGAAGGTCGAGGTTCTCGGGGTCGAGGTTGTCGAGCACCACGCGGCGCACCTCGTTGCGGACCTCCCCGTAGGGCAGCTCCTTGCCGTCCGGCCCGCGGACGTAGAACGAGTTGACGACGTCCGGGCCGATGGTGGAGACCAGCGCGGTCAGTACCTGGAGCCCGGCCCGGTCGAGCCCGTCGACCATCCGGTACAGCACCCCGGCACGGTCGGCCGCCCGTACCTCGACGACGGTGGCGCCGACCGTCCGGGCGTCGAACCGCACGGTCGCGGGGGCCGGCGCCGGCCCGCGGCGGGCCCGCGCGTAGGTGCGTTCGCGTTCGGCCAGGCGCTCCTCCACGCCGAGCCGGCCTTCCAGGGCGGCGGTCACGTCCGCGGCCAGCCGATTCGGGTTCGGGAGCGGGTCGTCGTGCCGCATCGACACCGCGAGCTCCACCGCGGCCCGTCCACCGTCCGCGAACGCCGACGCGCGCCGGACGTCGAGCCGATGCAGCGCCACCACGCCGGTGACGGCGGCGAGCAGCCGCGGCCGGTCCTCGGCGGTGACGATGACGACCCCGGCATCGGGCATCCCGTCCGGGTCGGGGTCGACGGTGATGACGAAGCCGTCGTCCCGCCGGAGAAGGTTCGTCTGCTCGGGCGTGAGCGCGAACGGGTCGGTGGGCGGCATGGAACCGTCCATGTAGGCATTGACCCGGGTCGCGAGTTGGTTGACCAGGCGCGCTTTCCAGCGGGTCCAGGCGGTGGGGCCGGTCGCCAGGCCGTCCGCTTCGGCGATGGCAACCAGCAGGTCCAGGGCTGCCCGGTCACCGACCGTTTCCGCCACCCGCTCGATCGTCGCCGGGTCGTCCGGGTCCCGCCGGGCCGCCGTGTCCGGCAGCAGCAGGTGGTGCCGGACGACGGTGGTCAGCAGATCGGCGTCGGCGGAGTCGAACCCCATCGCGGCGGCGATGTCGGACGTGAGCCCGGCCCCGACGACGCTGTGGTCGCCGGGGTGGCCCTTGCCGATGTCGTGCAGCAGTGCACCGACGACGAGCAGGTCCGGTCGGGAGACGGTGCGGGTCAGCTCGGCGGCGTTCGCCGCAGCCTCGGTGAGGTGCCGGTCGACGGTGAACCGGTGGTACGGGTTGCGCTGCGGACGGTTGCGGACGTACTTCCAGTCCGGCAGGAGCCCTTCGAGTAGTCCGACCTGATCCAGTGCCTCGAGCACGGGCACGGCCGGTCGACCGGTGGCCAGCAGTCCGACGAACGCTTCCCGGGCGGCGCTCGGCCAGGGGGAGTCCAGCGGCGGCGCCTCGGAGACGAAGCGCTCCAGCGTGAAGGGCGCGATGGGCAGTTCGGCCCGGGCCGCGGCGCGGGCGGCGCGGAGGACGAGAACCGGGTCGCGCGCCGGGACCGCGGCGATCGCGAGCACGACCTCGCCGTCCTGCTCGACGACCCCGTCGTCGAGCGGCCGGCGTTGCGGGCGGCGGTTCACCCACTTGCGGGGCCGGATCCGGCGGGCCGCGCGGTACCAGGACATGTCCCAGCCCCAGGCGATCGTGCGGGCGCACTCGGCGACCGTGGTCATCAGAGCGTCGGGCCCGCCGTAACCGAGGGCGGTCGCAACCGCGTCCTGCTCCTGCAGCAGCAACCGGTCCCGGTCGGTCAGTCGGTGCAGCTCGCCCCGGACGTCCAGCAGGGTCTGGGCGGCCTCCCGGATCTTGGGTCCCGGGGCGTCGACGACCCAGGCGGCGGCAAGGGCTCGCTGCGCCTCGACGTCCCGCAGCCCGCCCCGGCCCTCCTTGATGTCGGGTTCGAGCAGGAAGGCGACCTCACCGGAGGCGCGGTGCCGGGCCGCGACGGCTTCGGCGAGTTCCGGCAGGCGCTTCGCGGCGCGGGCGCGCCAGCGGGCCCGGATCTGCGAGACCAGCTGTGTCGTGAGCTCCGCGTCACCGGCGACGTAGCGGGCGTCGAGCAACCCGAGGGCCGCCTTGAAGTCCTCGTCGGCCACCTTGGTGGCCTCGGCGACGGTCCGGACGCTGTGGTCCAGGCTGATGCCGTCGTCCCAGACCGGGTACCAGATGGCGTCCGCGAGGCGGGCGATCTCGGTCATCGACCGGGACCCGTCGTGCACCAGCACCAGGTCGAGGTCGCTGCCGAAGGCCGGCTCCTGCCGACCGTAGGCGCCCACCGCGACGAGCGCGATGCCGGTGCCGGTGCCGGTGTCGGTGGCGCTGTCGGTCGCGAGCGCGTCCTGTAGCAGCCCGGACAGCCACGCGTCGGCGGTCCCGACCAGGGCGCGCCGAAGGGCCGGCCCGGTCAGCGGTTCCCCGCTGCCGGACCGGCCCTCCGGCCCCGCACTTCTCAGTACGTCGAGCTGGTCTTTCACGTGCTGAGCAACGTCACGTAGTCGGCGTGCCGCAGAACTTCGGGCCAGCCGGAGCCACGCGAAGCCACCGAGATGTCAGCGCTGCTCAGAGCGCGTCGTCGCCGCGCTCGCCGGTCCGCACCCGGATGGCGGTGTCGACCGGAACGGCCCACACCTTGCCATCGCCGATGCTGCCGGTCCCGGCTGCCTTGACGATCACGTCGATGATGTCGGCCACGTCGGCGTCGCTCACCAGGATCTCGAGCCGGACCTTCGGCACGAAGTCGACCTGGTACTCGGCGCCGCGGTAGACCTCGACGTGTCCGCGCTGCCGGCCGTAGCCCTGCACCTCGGAGAGGGTCAGACCGTTGACGCCGAAGGTCTCGAGCGCCGACTTCACCTCATCGAGCTTGAACGGCTTGATGACTGCGGTGATGAGCTTCATGCGTTCACCTCCTGACGGGGACCGGTCGAGCTGGTCGTCTGCGGACGGTAGGCGCCGGAGCCGAACCCCGCACCGAACTCGTAGCCGGACTCACCGTGCAGCGTGGTGTCCATGCCCGCGTCCTCGTCCGCCTCGGAGATGCGCATCCCGATGATCAGGTCAATCACCTTAGCGAGAACGATGGACACGACGAACGAGTAGGCGACCACGGCGACGACCGCGATGGCTTGCTCCTTCAGCAGGTGGAAGCCACCACCGTAGAACACGCCGTCGGCGCTGGTGCCACCGGCGGTGTGCGTGCCGAACCACCCGATGAGCAGTGCGCCGAGCACACCACCGACGAGGTGGACCGCTCCGACATCGAGCGAGTCGTCGATCCGGACCTTGCCCTTGATCGAGGTGGCCAGGGCGCAGGCGCCACCACCGATGAGGCCGAGCGCGATCGCTCCGATCGGGTTCACGAAGCCACAAGCCGGGGTGATGACGACCAGGCCGGCGACGGCACCGGATGCGGCGCCGAGCGTGGTGGCCTTGCCGTCCCGCAGCTTCTCCACACCGATCCAGGCAAGCAGCGCTGCCGCGGTCGCGGTGTTGGTGTTGATGAAGGCGAGACCCGCGCGGGTGTCGGCGGCGAGCTCGGACCCGGCGTTGAACCCGAACCAGCCGAACCACAGCAGACCGGCGCCCAGCAGGACGAACGGCAGGTTGTGCGGGCGGAAGTTGCCGCCCGGCCAGCCCTTGCGCTTGCCGAGCACGATGGCGACCGCCAGAGCGGCCGCACCGGCATTGGCGTGCACGACGGTTCCACCGGCGAAGTCTTCGGCGCCGCGCTTGAACAGCCAGCCGGCCGGCGAGAAGACCCAGTGCGCGACCGGGGCGTAGACGACCGTCGCCCACACCGTGATGAAGACGACGAACGCGCCGAACTTCCAGCGGTCAGCGGTGGCACCGGTGATCAGTGCCGGCGTGATGATGGCGAACATCAGCTGGAATGCGACGAACACCAGCGGCGGGATCACCTGCGGCGAACCGGCGGCGGTGTAGCCGGGCACCTGCTCCGACATGTGGGCCAGGCCCACGAAGTGGAAACCGCCGATGAAGCCGTTGGCGTCACCGAAGGCGATGCTGTAGGTCACCGTCACCCACAGGATGCTGACGATCCCCATACAGAAGAAGTTCTGCATCAGCATGCCGAGCACGTTCTTCGCGCGGACCATTCCTCCGTAGAAGAAGGCAAGGCCCGGGGTCATGAGGAGCACGAGCGCGGAACTCACCAAGATCCACGCGGTGGCGCCCGAGTCGATGGAATTCAGGTCGAAGGGCAACGAAAGTCCTCCTGCTGTCGGGTGCACCGACGGACGGGCTCCACCCGTCCGGCAGGTGAAGCGCTTGACTCCACACAGTGGCGAGAGGGGATTCCGGAGCGATTGCCCTCGTGTAACGCAGACGTGAAATCCGTATTCGCAATGTTTCACCGTCACACCCGGTGACGTGCGAGCCCGACGGAGGTGCGTCGTTCCGGTGGAGGCTGACGGGTGTGACCTCGCGGCGCCGCGCTCCTAGACTGGCAGCATGCCAGTGACACGCCTTGATCCGGAAGTGGTTCCCGAGGTTCAGGAAGGTGGCGACAGCGACAGCTTCGCCCACTACGCCAAGCGGGACGAGATCATGCGGGCCAACGTCGAAGGCGGACGCATCAAGGCCCTGTGCGGCTACGAGTTCGAACCGGTCCGGGACCCGAGCCGCTATCCGGTGTGCCCGAAGTGCAAGGAGCTCGTCGAGATGGCCGAGCAGCTGTCGTAGCGAGTCAGGGTGTGACGGTCACCGCTCGGCCGCGCGGCACCAGCTCGACCCAGGTCCGTCCGGGTTCCAGCGGGATCTGCTTGCCGTCCGCGGTGTAGGTCGTCGTCGAGTCCCGGTCCCCCTTCGACCAGGTGCCGCGCACGACCTGGCCGTTGCGGAAGACCTCGGCGTCGCCGGAACCGACCATCGTCGACGTCGGCACCGGGTTCCCGGCCGGGTCGGTGAAGTCGGTGTCCCGCACGTCGACGAACTGGACGACGAGGTTGGCCGGCCCGATGCGTCCGGCGCCGGTGACCGTGGAGGGCCGTCCGTCCTGGGACCGTCGCCAGGCGGTGCCGTCCCAGCTCCACGAGACGCTGGCCGAGGGAGAGAAGTCGACGCCCACGCTCTTCGCTGAGGCGGCTCCGGCGGGCAGCGTGCCGTAGGTGAACAGCGCGCTAGGTGGCCCGTCGTAGGGCGACTGCGCCTTGCCCCAGAAGCCGGCGGTGTCACCGTAGAGGTTGTGCGGTGCTCGGCGGGCGGGGTCGCGGCGGAAGGGCGGGCCCTCCCCGATCGGTGACGAGGTGGACAGGTCCTGCGCCACCGCGTCGATCTGGGTGACGTAGTCCGGGATGCCGCCGGCGAAGACGGCCAGTCCCCGCAATGGCCCGGCGAGGTCGGGGTCCTGCCCGCGCACCGAACGCACCGGGCCGACGGTGCCCGGGTCGGTGGACTGGAAGACCGCAGCGAAACGCGTGATGCCTCCCTCGGCCACCGCCTCATAGACGACGTCGGCCGATTCGATGCCCGTCTGGGGCCGGGCGTCCGGCGCGTTCTCGATCTTGACGAAGAGGGCCGGTCGGTTGCGGTCCGCCGAAGACCCGGTCGCCGGCAACCCGGTGAGCGGCGCCGTGCCGTCGCCGGACGATGTCGAGCCGCTGCCGCAGGCGACCAGACCGGTCGCGCAGAGGGCGAGGCTCAGGCCGGCCGCGCAGGCGCGAACCGGGCTGCGGAGGGTCACCACGGCACCACTCTGTCAGAGCGATCTGCGTCAGAGCGCTGCCGATTCCGGTGAGTGACACCACCCGGGGACCGGGGCCCGCGGCCGTGGCAGTCTGCAGCGCCGTCGCTCGGGTCGCCGTCAGCCGGCCAGGGGCGGTACATCGCCCGGATGGTTGCGCGACGGTCGGCGGGTAGCCTTCCTCCCGCCCCCTCGATCTCTCGGCAGGCCCACGGCCTGCTCCCCGCCCTCGTAGCTCAGTCGGATAGAGCGACCGCCTCCTAAGCGGTAGGCCACCGGTTCGATTCCGGTCGGGGGCACCTGGCGGGGTGCTTGCGAAGGCGGTTTGCGGAGTGGCTGCGACGGTAGCTCCGGCCTCTGTCGCGGGACGCGATCAGGACGCTGCGGTCGCCAACGCTCGCTCCTGCTCAGGGGAGTCGCACCGGGTCCGGGTCGGATGCCGGCCGGCGGCGAAACCGGCCAGCCGGATGATCGCCGCGGTCATCAGGGCGAAGCCGGCGACCTCCCCGGCCACGTTCATGGCGGCGGTGTCGAGGTGTTCGCCGAAGGTGGCCACGCCGAACAGCATGGCGATCAGCGGGTCGCAGATCGCGAGTGGCGGAAGGGCCCCGCACAGCGGCCCGGCCTGGTAGGCGGCCTGGTTGAGCAGGATGCCGGCAGCGCCGACCACGACGAGCGCATAGGCGGGCCAGGAGGTCACCAGCCAGCCGATCCCCTCGCGCCCGGCCAGCGCACAGCTGTACTTCAGCAGCGCGGCCACGACGCCGTAGGTCAGGCCGGTCGCGGCGCCGAGCAGCATCGCTCGGTGGCGTCCGCCGAGCGCGGAGCCGAGCAGCGCGACGGTCGCGGCGACGGCCAGCACGACGATGCCGAACTGCCACAGCCGCTCGTCGTCGGGGAGACCAGGGCCGGCGCGAGGATGGGCCGCGGCCAGGAACAGGACGAGCCCGGCGATCAGCGCGGCCGCCCAGCCCCATTCCTGCAGGCGGGGTCGACGCCGTTCAAGCACGACCGACAGAGGCAGGGCGAACAGCAGACCGGCGATCAGCACCGGCTCGACCAACACGAGTTCGCCCGTCGACAGCGCCAGGGCCTGTAGCCCCACCGTGCCGAGGGCAGCCGTCAGTCCGGCCAGCCAGATCGGGCGGGTGACCAGATGGCGCAAGAGGTCGAGGTGCAGTCCGCTGCCACGGGGAGCCCGGGCGGCCCCGTGTTGCTGCAGCACGCTCGACGTGGCGAAGCACAGCGCCGATCCGAGCGCGGCCAGGACCGCGAGTCCACCGTGCATACGCCTCCCTGCGCCCCGGACCTCTGGGGACCGCGAGGGTCCCCAGAGACCTATCGGTGCTGGAGCAGGCGCGTTGAACGGTCCTTCACGCTGACGCAGCCGCGAGCGCACATGGCCAGTGTCGGGAACGGCACCATGCTCACCATCAGGGCGGACAGAGCGCCGGCGCTGATCAGCGCCACCAGCGGCGAGGGTGCCCACAGGGCGATGCCAATGACGGCGATGCCGGTAGGCGGAATCGGTAGGCCGACGAAGGAGTGGCTGGTCTTGACCAGCGGGAAGCGGGCGAGCCGCCAACCGCCGCAGAGCACGAAGGCGAGGGAGACCGCCAGCCCGAGCACGGGCAGGCTGTGCACCTGCCCGAGGTAGAGCGCCATCGCCGGCACGACGCCGAACGAGACGAGGTCGGACAGCGAGTCCAGGTTGGCGCCGAAGGCCCCGTCCTTGTTGCCGCGGCGCGCGATGAAGCCATCGAGCGAGTCGAAGATCGCCGCGAGCACGACGAGGACGAGCGCGAGCCGGATGTCCGTGGAGACGGCGATCAGCGCGAGGAAGCCGGCGGCGAGGTTCCCGCTGGTCATCAGGTTGGGAACGGTCACCAGCTCTCGCATCAGCCCAGGGTCCCGTCCGGCGGCGCGGCGGGCGGCGCGACGTCGGGCGAAGTGTCGGCCGAGGGACGGCCGGCGGCGGTGGCGTTCGCGCCGACCGGCACCGGTCTGCGGTACCGGGCGAGCGGGGTCACCCCGGCGCGGACCTTGTCCCCGGGCTTTACCAAGACGTCCACGCTTCCGCCCGGAAGCAGGACGTCGGTGCGGGAGCCGAAGTGGATGAGACTGATCCGTTGACCCGCCTCCACCTCGTCGCGAATGTCGATCCATCTGGAGATCCTCCTGGCGACGAGACCGGCGATGAGTACGAGGACCACCGGTCCATGACTGCCGTCGAGGCCGACGCGGTGCCGGTAGTTGACCTCGGAACGGTCGGCGAAAGCCGGGGCGAATCCACCGTCGATCTCTTCGACGGCGGTGACCTTCCCGGCGACGGGGCTTCGGTTCACGTGCACGTTCAACAGGCTGAGGAACACCGAGATGCGGGTCGAGGGACCGACTGGCAGCCAGGGGTCCTCGATCGCTTCGTCCACCCCGCGGACCACGCCATCGGCGGCAGCGTAGACGAGGTCGGGATCGGTCGGTAGCTGCCGGTCGGGATCCCGGAAGAAGGCGGCGACGGCTCCGGTCAGCGCCAGCAGCGGCAGCCCCAGCCGCCGGCGGCGAGCCAGCACCAGCCCGGTACCCACGGTCCCCGGGACGAGGACGTACGGGCGGGCTGCCTGCCAGCTCAGACCGGTCACGTGGGCGCCTGGACGTCCGCGCGCGGTCTCGAGCAGGCGAACAGGAACGCCGGCGGGACGTTCAGGGGGGACCAGCGTTGCCGCACCGAGCCGAACAGCCGGTGCAGCTGCTTGCGGACGAACACCGAGTACTGCAGGACGAGGAAGACGCCGTCCGGAGCCAGCGCCTGATGGGTCATTTCGAGGATGCGGCGGCCGGTGTCGCCGGGGAGCGATGTGAAGGGAAGCGCCGAGACGACGATGTCCGGCCGTTGTTCGCCGAGCGTCTGCGGCAGCTGCTCGGCGGACCCGGCGATCACCTCGAGACGCGGGTCGTCGTAGCGACGCTGGAGGCTGCCGGCGAGGTCGGGGTCGATCTCGAAGGCGATCAGCCGGGCGTCGGGCGCGAGCCGTTCGAGGATCGGGCCGGTGTGCGAGCCGGTGCCGGCCCCGAGCTCGACGATCAGCCGGGCGCCGGGGACGTCCGCCATGTCCAGCATGTCGCCGACGGCACGCCGCGACGTGGGCAGGACCGCACCGACCTGACGCGGGTTCGCCAGGAAAGAGCGGACGAACAACAGCCGCTCCGAGAGTCTGCTACTCATGTCTTCGATTCCTTCGTACCGGGATGCCGAAAGGTTGCCAGAACGGTCGGCCACGTGTAGTTGCGGCGGCCGTCACCTGCTGTTCGCCTGGTCGTTCCTCCTGCTTCATGGGCCGTCCGGCCCGTTTCCCGGGATGTCTTGTCGAACCTGATACCCGCGAATGGGCCTTAGGCACCCGCTCGTGCCCAGCGCGTGGAAGGACACACGGACCGGCGCGCCGTTTGCGCGGTCCGGCAGGTGGCGGAGCCGGGTCCGCTGCCGTCAGGCCGCGACTCCCTCGAAGCGGGCCAGCGCCGTCGCGCCCGCCCCGGACAGCACCAGCCCCAGCGCGGCGGCGACGCTCCAACCAGGACGAATGGTGTCGCCCAGCAGTAGGACGCCGACCGCCGCGGGCGTCGCGGTCTGCATCACGATCATCGGTGCGGTGGCGGTCATGACCGACCCGCGCTGTAGGGCCACCGAGTACAGGAAGAAGGCGAGCCCCCCGCTGACCGCGAGCGTGTAGGTGGCCGGCGCGGTCAGCACCGATGACGGAGTGATCTCTGGGATGAGCCGGGAGGAGATGCTGACCAGCGCGAACCCCAGCCCGGCGACCAGGCCGACCAGCGCGGCACCGAGCCCGCCACCGATCCGGGCGGCCGTGTAGCCGGCGGCGAACAGCAGGACCACCGCGGCGACCGCTCCGACGTCGGCGCGGCCGGAGGTCACGGGGTGGCCGGCGTCCCCCGCCGCTGCGGCGAGCAGCGCGAGGCCGACGCACACCGCGAGCACCGCCAGCCAGTCGTTGCGGCCCAGCCGGCTTCCGAACACGCGCTGGGTCAGGATCGCGGTGACGGCGAGACTCGCCGCGATGCCGGTCTGGGCCAGGAACAGCGGGATGTGGCGCAGGGCGATCAGGTGGAAGGCGAAGCCGATCAGGTTCAGGGCGAGCGCCTCGACGATCGCGCGTTCCCGGAGCATCCGCGGGATGAGCTGCAGGGACAGCCCCTCGGCGAAGGGCATCCGGCGAGACCCGACCGCGAGCCGGACGGAGCCGGCGCCGAACATCACCGCAGCACCCAGGGCAGCGATGAAACCGATCAGCACACTGCCATTGTGCGGGATGGCGCCAGCGGGGCAGGTCGGGACCATGCCGCCGCCGCTGATCGTCACGCTCGACGTGGACGCCGCCACGCAGGAGTTCTTCGACCGGCAGCGGCGTCGACACTTCCCGCCGGACCGGAACGTGCTCGGCGCGCACGTGACGCTGTTCCACGCGCTGCCGGGCACGAGGGAACGGCGGGTGCGGGCGGTGCTGCGGGAGCTGACCGACCGGCCGGGGTTCGCCCTCCAGGTCACCGGCGTGCGCTCGCTCGGCCGCGGCGCGGCCTACGACCTGGCCGCGCCGGAAGCGGGGCGGCTGTGGGACGACATCGCGGACCGGTTCCGGTCCGAGCTCACCCGGCAGGACGCGCAACGGCTGCGGCCACACGTCACGGTGGCGAACAAGCTCTCCGCGGAGGCGGCCCGCGGAGTGTTCACCGAGCTGGCGAACGAGTTCGCGCCGTTCGAGGCCCGAGCGACCGGGCTGTCGCTGTACCGCTACCTCGGTGGCCCCTGGGAACTCGTCGAGTCGTTCCGGTTCCGGCTGAGGTAGCGCAACGTCAGCCGTTGGTGAGGACGACGCGGAACCTGGCGTCGCCGGACATCATCCGCTCGTACCCGTCGGCGGCGTCCGACATGGACATCGTCTCCACCATCGGCGTGATGCCGGTCAACGCCGCGAAGCGGAGAGTGTCCTCGGAGTCCTTCGAGGTGCCGGACGGATGACCGGCGATCACCCGGGACTGCATGATCAGCTGGACCGGCGGGACCTCAAGGGGCTCCATGGCCGCGCCGAGCACCACGAGCTCACCGCGGGCCCGCAACCCCGGGATGGTGGCGGCCATCGACGGGCCGTGGGTCACGGTGGCCAGGACGACGCTGGCGCCGCCGAGTTTGGTCAGTTCCTGGCCGACGTCGCTCGCGGTGCTGTCGATGTAGTGGTGTGCACCGAGTTCGCGGGCGAAGTCGCGCTTCTCGTCGCCCCGCGCGATGGCCACCGTCTCGAAGCCCATCCGGGCGGCGAACTGGACGCCGAGATGGCCGAGCCCGCCGATGCCGAGGACCGCGACGAGCTCACCGGCCCTGGCCCGGGTCCTGCGCAAGCCGTTGAAGGTGGTCACCCCGGCGCACATCAGCGGCGCGGCGTGGATGTCGGACAGCTCGTCCGGGATCGCGGCGAGCGCGTCGGCCGGGAACACCGCGAAGTCGGCGTAGCCGCCGTCGTCGGTGAGCCCAGGGGTCCGGAGGTTCGCGCAGTCGATGAAGTCGCCCCGTCGGCAGGCGTCGCAGGTGTAGTCCGCACCGCCGAACCAGCCGACGCCCACCCGCTGACCGGGGGACCAGGCGTCGACATCGGCGCCCACGGCGTCGACCACACCCGCGATCTCGTGGCCGGGGACCCGCGGGTACGCCGCGGACATCCCCTCCTTGGCCATCGCATCGCTGTGGCAGATGCCGCAGGCGTTGACCCGGACTCGGACGTCGCGGGGACCCGGTTCGGGCATCTCACGGTCGACACCCTCGAAGTCTGCGCCGCTGGCGGGCACCTGAATAACGCGCATCGTGGCCATGGGAATCTCCTATCCGGGGCGGGAGGACTCAACCCGCATCGTCACCCGACGCCCGCTGTGTCGTTGGTTGCGGCACACCGATCGGGAGAGGTCAGACTGTGGGCGGAACGGATTCCAGAGGATCGCGCCGAGCACGTCGGGTGTTGGCCGGGGCGGGTGCGCTCGCGCTCCTTCCGGCCGCCGCCGCCGTCGCCGGCACCGCGGACACCCCGGCCCCGGGCAGCCCCGCCTTCGTCGCCCGGGATACCCGCAACGTCGCTGACGCCTACGGCCGGCAGACCGCGCCGGACGGCCAGCTCACCCCCGACTACCTGCTGGCGCTGCAGCGGGTCAGCACGACGACGGAAGCCGCACAGCTGCTCCAGCAGGCGACCCGGCCGAACCATCCGGCGATCTCGCCAGGCAACCTCGCTCCCGGGTGGAACGTCGGCAACCCGTATCGCGACAAGTGGAACGGCACCCGGGGCCGGATCGCGCCGGTCCGGTTCGCGAACCGGTACGGTGCCGACCTCGTCGGCGACGTATTCGCGCCGCTGCCCGGTGCCCGGGACCCCTACACCGGGCGGGCCGTGACCGGCCCGTTCCCGGCGGTGGTGATCACGCCGGGGTCGGTGCAGGGCTCGGAGCGGATGTACTGGTGGCTCGCCGAGGACCTCGCCGAGCGGGGCTACGTCGTCCTCACGTTCGACACCCAGGGTCAGGGCCGCAGCGAGACGCTGCCGCACCAGGATCCGCCTCCGCTTGCGCCGAACGTCCCCGGCGCCAAGATCACCCCGAACGTCCCGTTCTGTGACCCGCTGCTACCGCCGGCGCAGTACGAGTCGAACGGATGCCCGGGCGTGCCCTCGCAGCAGGCGAGCAACTTCGTGGTCGGCACCGAGGACGCGATCAGCTTCCTGCTCTCGACGCCCGCGAAGCGCTACCGCGGCACGTCCAACCCGTACTGGCAGCAGATCGACCGACGGCCCGACGCAACCCCGACGGCGCCCGGCCGCACCGCGAAGGTGGCGGTGATCGGTCACTCGCTCGGGGCGTTCGCGGTCTCCTACCTGCAGGGAGTCGACCCGCGCATCGCGACCACGGTGGCGCTGGACAAGCTCTCCTCCGGTGCCGGAACCAACCCGCCGGGCGTGTCCCTGCCGCTGACCACGCCGGTGGTTCCGGCGCTCGGCGTGCAGTCCGAATACGGCTTCACCGTGGCGCCCTACACGTTGAACGGCGGCTCGTCGCTGGCGCCGCAACCGCTACCGCCGAACCAGGCGCCGGACCGTCGACGCGAGCTCGCGACCGGCTACGACGCCTGGCGCGCCCGCGCCGTGGACAGCATGGTCGTGGTGCCGCGAGCGTCGACGCACCTGGAGTACACCGACCTCCCGTTGGGGCTGCCGGCCTCCCGCTACGGGCAGGACCTGGCGAGCCACTACGTCCAGGCCTGGCTCGGTAAGTACCTCAAGGACGATCCGTCCGCCGACACCTCGCTGCTCGCCACTCGCTTCCGTTACCTCGAGCCGACGAGTTCGGGAGCCTGGAAGCCGGTGACCCTCGACCGCAATCCGCACCTCTCGTACCAGTTCTGCAGCGCCTACTCGTGGACGCGGACCGGCGGCGGCCGGGTGTCGAGTAAGGACGTCAACGGGGTCGGCTGCTGAGGCGCCGAGGGCCGAGGGCCGAGGGCCGAGGTGAGGGTGCCGAGGTGAGGGTGCCGAGGTGGGCGGCTCCTGCGGGCCCTGACTGCCTTTTTCCTCGCCCCACGTCAGATCGGCTGTTGTTCCGACAGCCGTTCTGATGTCGAAGGCGCAGAAACACGTCGACCGGCGCCGGAACGGGCCCGCCGGGCCCGCCCGGCCAGCACCGGCCAGAGCTGGTCCGCCTCGCCCTCGTCGCGTGCGTGGGCGGCCGCGTGCCAGGCGCGTCCGACCAGGTCGATGTGCACGGTGGCCAGCCTCAACAGCCGGGCGTATGGCCCTTGCACGAAGCGGAGGCTCTGCACCTTCGCGAGCGGCACCACGACCAGTCGACGGCGCAGCACCCCGGAGCCGCAGACCACGTAGCGCTCGTCCGACCACAGGCCGAGGTTCCGGTAGGCGAGGGGCGCCTTGAACCGCGCCCGGGCCGGTGGTCGGGCGTCCAGCGCGCGGTACGGGTCGACATCGGGAAGCACCCGAGCGAGCACCGCCGACGCCTGTTGACGCGTGCCGACCGGCAGCAGCGCGCGGTCGGGAAACGCGGAGTTGTCGTCGCGTCGGGCCTCGCGTTGCTGCGCGACGTCGATCTCGAGTCGGCACCAACCGAACGGACGCCACAGCAGTGGTTCGTCCCAGCGCACCGCCTGCACCCGGGGGAGCGGGATCGTCTCGTGCCGGGTGCCGAGCAGCCCGCCGTCGACCCGTAGACCGTCCGGCGCCTCGACCACGGTCAACCCGAACTCGGCGTTCAGCCGCCGCCACAGCAGCGCCGCCACCGCGAAGATGGGCGGGATCATCCCGAGTCCGGTCGTGGCCGAGTCCGTCAGGACACCGAGGACGACGGCGACCGCGGCGAGCACGACGAGCACCAGCGACGGCGTCCCCAACAGCGTCGCCAGCACCAGCCGGCGGTTGTCGACGGTGAACAGCAACTGCCCGGTCGGGGCGGGCGTGCCGCCGTGCAGGCCGTTGGCCAGGGCGAGCAACTGCGCCCGTACCCGGCTGGCCTCCGCCTCCGGCAGATAGGCGAGCCGGCCCCGTCCGGAGCCCGACCCGGCGACCTGGAGGCGCAACTCGGCCAGGCCGAACACTCGCGCCAGCAACGGCCGGTCGATGTCGATCGCCTGCACCCGGGCGAGCGGGAGCCGGATCGACTGGCGCCGCAGCAGCCCGGTCTCGATCTGCAGCTCGTTTCCGGAAACCCGCCACCGGGTCACCAGCCAGGAGATGAAACCCGCGACGACGCCCAGCAGCAGGATCCCGGCTTCGACACCCAGCCCGACGAGGTCGCCCGACCGGGTCGCGAGCCGGGGAACGATGATGACGAGGACCACGCCCAGGGTGCGCGCGAACGTGATGAGCGGCGACAGCGGATGCAGCCGGGTCCATTGGGCCGGGACGTCGGCCAGCTCCGCCGGCGTCGGGGCCGGTCCCGTGGGCGGAGCGGTCACAGCCCGGCGCCGCGGGCCTCGCCCAGGGCGGCGAGCCGGTCCCGCAGCCGGCGCGCCTCCGCCAGTGGCAGGCCTGGAATACGCGCGTCGGAGGTGGCGGCCGCGGTGTGCAGCTGCACCGTGGCGAGCCCGAACCAGCGGTCGATCGGTCCTGCGGTGACGTCCAGGAACTGCATCCGGCCGTACGGGACGACGGACAGCCGCCGCACCAGCAGCCCGCGGGCGACGATGAGGTCGTCCTCCCGCTCGCGGTAGCTCCAGGAGCGGTACCGGCCGCGCAGCCCGACCCAGATGGCGGTAGTCACGAGCACGAGGGCGACGAGGACGATCGCGGTCACCAGCGCGGGGGCGAGGAACCCGCACAGCAGCCCGACGGCGACCAGCACCGGGACGGCGACGACGGCGAGCAGCGTCTGTCGGGCAGTCCATAGCCGGGGGGACGGGTGCTGGTCGGCGTCGGCTGTGCCGTCGGTTGCTGCGTCGGCTGCGGTCACAGTCAACGGATCCGACAGCCTCATTGGATCCTCCGACCGAGTCATTGGATCCTCCGACAGTCTCATTGGATCCTCCGGATCAGGCCTTCCTGCACGACGCTGACGACCAGCGAACCCCCCCGGGTCCACATCCGGCCGGCGGCGAGTCCGCGGCTGCCCGAGGCGGACGGGGACCACTGGTCGTAGAGCAGCCAGTCGTCGGCCCGGAACGGGCGGTGGAACCACATCGCGTGGTCCAGGCTGGCGCCGGTCAGGTTGCCCGCTTGCCAGGCGAGGCCGTGCGGGAGCAGCACGCTGTCCAGCAGCATCATGTCGCTGGCGTAGGTGGCGACGCAGACGTGCAGCAGCGGGTCGTCCGGCAGCGTGCCGTCGGCGCGGATCCACACCTTCGACTGCGGCTCCTGCGGACCCTTGTCGATGGCGGCGCGAGGCGGGTCGCCGACGTAGCGCATGTCCACCGGGCGCGGCCGGGTGTACCAGGCGCCGAGCTCGTGCTGGTAGGGCGCGAAACGCTCGGCGAACGTCGGCAGGTCCTCCGGCGCCGCCACGTCCTGCGGCATGTCCACCTGGTGCTCGACGCCGGGCTGCTGGAGCTGGAAGGACGCCGACAGATTGAAGATCGGCTTGCCGTGCTGGACCGCGACGACGCGGCGGGTGGTGAACGAGCGTCCGTCGCGCAGACGGTCGACCTCGAAGACGATCGGGATGCTCGGGTCACCCGGTCGGAGGAAGTAGGCGTGCAGGCTGTGCACCGGTCGATCGCCGGCGACGGTGCGTCCCGCCGCGACCAGGGCCTGGCCGGCGACCTGACCGCCGAACACGCGTTGCAGCTTCTCGTCCGGGCTGGTGCCGCGGAAGATGTCGTTCTCGATCTGCTCGAGGTCGAGGATCGTCAGTAAGGAATCCAGCGCAGCCGTCACGAGGGACAATGGTGCCGGAACTCCCGGAAGGAAGGACGTCAGCGTGGCGGAACCCGAACGCTCCGCGCCCGATCGCGCCGATGCCGCCGAGTCGCTGCGCAGCCGGGACGAGGAGTCGATCGGCTGGGGCGACGAGCGCTCCGACCCCTCCGACGACGCCGATCTCGCGCGTTTGCTGGCGGACCGGCCGCCGCACCACGACCGCGACTGACCGCGACTGACCCGGCTCAGACCGTCTCGAGTTTGACGGCGAGCCAGGACCCGGCCGTCGATCGGCTCAGCGTCACCCGCTCGCGGAGCCGCTGCGTCTGGTTCGCCGCCGGAGTGGTGACCTGCTGATCGACGAACAGGACCACGACCGCGCGGTTGCCCTCGCGGCTGACCAGCCCCAGGTCGACGACGGTGCCCTTGGCGTCGCGGCTGGTGGTCGTGACCGTGGTGGCGAAGTCCCCGTTGTCGGCGAGCGATGCGGTCAGCTGGCCCTTCAGCGGTT
>DATITC010000135.1:0-15445 GCA_035468175.1 Frankiaceae bacterium
CCCGTGTGCCACCGCGAGAACAGCGGCGATGAGGTCGCCCGCCTCGGCGTCTTTCAGAATGAAGCCGCAGGCACGGGCCTTGAGCCCGGCGTAGACGTACTCGTCGAGCTCGAAGGTGGTGACCAATACGACGCGGACAAACGTGTCCGGCCCGGCGAGCAGCTGCTCGGTGGCCGCGAGCCCGTCCAGCCCCGGCATCCGGATGTCCATCAGGACGACGTCTGGATGCACCGCGGCGGCGAGTGCGAGCGCGCCGTGCCCGTCGGCGGCCTCGCCCACGACCTCGAGGTCCGGCTGGCGGTCGAGGAGGGCCCGCAGGCCGCTGCGGATGAGTTCCTGGTCGTCCGCGATGAGGATCCGGATCACCGGGACGCCTCGACAGGCAGAGCGACGCTCAGCTCGTAGACGCCGTCCGGTGACGCGCCGGCCCGGACGGTGCCGCCGAACAACGCCGCTCGTTCCCGCATGCCGATGAGCCCGTGTCCCGGCCCCGCGGTCTCGGACGGGTGCGGGTCGACGGGGTTCTGCATCCGGATCTCCAGGCACGTCCCGGTGTAGCGCAGCCGCAGGCTCGCGCTTCCGTCGCCGTGCTTGAGGGCGTTGGTCAGCGCCTCCTGGACGACCCGGTAGGCCGACAGGTCCTGCGACGCGGGCAGCGGCACGGGTGCGCCCTCGAGGGCTGAGGAGACGTCGAGGCCAGCCCGACGGGTATGCAGGATTAGGCTCTCGAGGTCGGCCAACCCGGGCTGCGGAGCCCGGCCCGCTTGCTCGTCGGTGCGCAGCACCTCCAGAAGCCGTCGCATCTCCGTCAGGGACCGGCGACCGGTCTGCTCGACGGTGGTCAGCGCCTCCTCGGCACGGTCCGGGTCGGTCCGCAGGTCGAGCCGCGCGGCTCCGGACTGCAGGACCATGACCGAGAGTCCATGGGCGATGATGTCGTGCAGTTCGCGGGCGATCCGCGTCCGTTCCTCGCCGACGGCGGCCGCGGCCTGCGCCTTCTGGGCGGTGCGGAGTTCCTCCAGCGCCACGCTCAACCTCGTGCTGACGGTCTGCCAGCGCCGGATTCCGCGTCCGGTGAGCCAGCTCGCTGCGGTCAGCACCCCGCTGAATACGTAGTCCCCCGGCACATCGAAGCCGGAGACGAACAGCGGCAGTAGGCCGAGGGCGAGCACCGGCCAAATCAGCCCGATGACGGCGGTCCGGCCCGCCGCGAACCGAGCCAGGCTGAACACCGCCAGCAGCAGGGGAAACAGGCCGCCCCAGAACAGAACGGAACTGTCCGCCAACGCGGGACCCGCGAGCAGCAGACAGCTGACCCCGGCCAGGGCCTCCAACGGTCGTCGCCGCCGCACCAGCAGCGGGAGCACGGGCAACGCGACGAGGATTGCCTGCAGCGCGTGTGGCGCAGAACCCGAGAAGACCGGGGTCGAGCCCGCGGCGAGTTCGACTTCGGCGACGATCAGGAAGCCGACGACGACGGCGATGTCTGCCGCGTCAGGCGCGGAAGCGGCGCGGCACGACCGGACCGGACGCCGAGGGACGCGCATGCACCGAAGCGTAGGAGCGGTCCTCCTCGGCGTCCTCCGTCTTTCGGATGAACCGTGACTCCTCCGGACGTCGCGGAAAGACAGTCCCTCACGGCCGATGGCAGGCGCGGCGGACGTTCCTTGCGTCCGGTCATCACCTCGCCGCGGCGCTCGCCGGTCCGACCGCCATCGTGGTCGGCCACGCCCTCACCGTCGACCCGAACCAGAAGGCAGCGCCGTATGTCGCCACGCTGGCCGCGCATCGCGCGACGGGGCTCACCGGCGGCTTGCTCACCGTGGTGGGCGCCTTCCTGCTGGTGCCCGCACTGCTCGGGCTCCGGCGGCTCGCGCCGGGCCGCGGTTCGGGCCCGGTCCAGACCGGCTCGCTGCTGGCCGGCATCGGCGCGCTCGGCCTCGGGGTCGGCGACGCGATGATCACACTGGTCATGGGGGCCCTGGTTCACGCCGATCCCGTCCTCGCCGAGCATGTCTTCGGCATCGCGACGTCGAGCCCGCTGACGAGCGTCCCGTTCCTGCTCGCGCCCCTCTTGTTCATCGGATCCCTCCTGCTGGCAGTCGGCCTGTGGCGGGCGGGAACGACGTCGAAGGTGTTCCCGGCACTGATGGTCGTCGGCACCGTCGGAATCGGCGCGTTCAGTTCCGGTGGGGGTGTCGCCGCGGCGCTCGCGCACACGCCCTACGGCGTGGCTGTCATCGGGCTCGGCGTGCTGGCGGCCCGCCGCGACGTGGTGGTCTCTCACCGGCCCGTCGTCCCACGGGAATTCCCCAGCGTGCCGGTAGGGTCTGCCGAGATCGAGCAGGTCGCCGGCACATCCGTCGGCCCTCGGTGACCAGGGCGACGAGAGGCGGAGACGGATGTCGGCGGGAGCGGTTGCGGGGCTCATCGCGGCCGGGGCGTTCCTCGTCCTCGCCCTTTTCGCGAGCTGGGCACTGCTCAAGCTGGCGAAGATCTTCGACGAGGTGGCCGACCGGGTCCGGCAGACCGACCGGGCGATCGACGAGGGCACCGACCGGGTCCGTCAGGCCGGCACCACCGTCGACGAGGTCAACCAGGCCCTGTCGAAGGTGAACGTCGAACTCGCCCGGGTCGACGCCATCACGGCGAACGTGCAGTCGATGACCGGCAACCTGAGCGCCTTGACCTCGGTTATTGCCGCGACCCTCGGCGGTCCGGCGGTCAAGGTCGCGGCCTTCAGCTACGGCGTGCGCAAGGCATCGGCGAAGCGGGCCCGCGGTGACGTCGAGTCCCGAGTGCGCGCCGAGATCCGCGAGCAGCGAGCACAGCGCGGCTCACGGCGAGCGCGCGCATGACCCGTCGCGTCTTCTACATAGCCTTCGGGGCGACCGTCGGCGTCCTCGTCGTGCGCCGGATCGGCGCCGCCGCCGAGCAATGGCAGCCGGACAACCTGGCGCACCGCCTCACGATCGCGGTCGAGGACTTCCTCGCCGACGTGCGCGAGAGCATGGCCGAGCGGGAGGACGAATTGCGGACGTCGTTGGGCCTGGACGGGTCGCACGACGTGGTCGACGCCAACACCCTCTGAGCTCGTGAGTACAGGTCCCGCCCGCGTCGCTCGCATCCGACCCGCACCTGAGGCCCACCCCATGCAGACCGCCGAGATCCGCCGCCGCTTCCTCGCGCATTTCGAGCAGCGCGAGCACACCGTCGTGCCCAGCGCGAGTCTCGTCGCCGACGACCCGACGCTGCTGCTCGTCAACGCCGGGATGGTGCCCTTCAAGCCGTTCTTCCTCGGTGACCTGCCGGCCCCCTATCCGCGGGCGACGAGCGTGCAGAAGGTCGTCCGGACCGTCGACATCGAGAACGTCGGCCGGACGGCGCGGCACGCGTCGTTCTTCCAGATGTGCGGCAACTTCTCCTTCGGCGACTACTTCAAGGAGCGGGCGATCCCGCTCGCCTGGGAGCTGCTGACCTCGTCGCTCGACGACGGTGGCTTCGGCTTCGACCCGGAGTCGCTCTGGGCCACGGTCTATCTCGACGACGACGAGGCGTTCGACGTCTGGAAGCAGTTTCTCCCGGAGTCGCGGATCCAGCGCCGCGGCAAGGAGGACAACTACTGGTCGATGGGCGTCCCCGGCCCGTGCGGCCCGTGCAGCGAGATCTACTACGACCGCGGCGCGGAGTACGGCGCCGAGGGCGGGCCGATCGCTGACGAGGAGCGCTACCTCGAGGTCTGGAACCTCGTGTTCATGCAGTTCGAGCGTGGCGCCACCGTTCCTGGCGGTACCGCCTACGACTACCCCATCCTCGGGGAGTTGCCGGCGAAGAACATCGACACCGGCATGGGTCTCGAGCGGATGGCGACGATCCTGCAGAACGTCGACAACCTGTACGAGATCGACATCAGCCGGCCGGTGCTCGACCGGGCAGCCGAGCTGACCGGCACGCGGTACGGCGCCGATGACGCGACCGACGTCCGCCTCCGGGTGATCGCCGACCACACCCGCACCGCGGCGATGCTGGTGGCCGATGGGGTGGTGCCCGCGAACGAGGGCCGTGGCTACGTCCTGCGCCGGCTGCTTCGGCGAGCCGTCTCCAACTTGCGAGTCCTCGGCGCCCGGCAGCCGATGATCCCGGACCTGCTCGCGGTCATCCGCGGCGTGATGGGTCCGATCTACCCGGAGCTGAACGCCGAGGTCGTGGGCTCGATCCTGGCCGGCGAGGAGGAGTCGTTCCTCCGCACGCTGACCCGCGGACTGACCCTGTTCGACGGTGCCGTCGCCGACGTGCGCGGAAGCGGCGGCCGGGTGCTGCCGGGCGACCGCGCGTTCGAGCTGCACGACACCTTCGGCTTCCCGATCGACCTGACCCTCGAGCTGGCGCGGGAGCAGGGCCTGGCGGTGGACGAGGACGGCTTCCGGCGCCTGATGCAGCAGCAGCGCGACGCGGCGAAGGAGGACCGGGCCGGCAAGACGATCGGCAACGTCGACCTCTCCGCCTACCGCCCGGTGCTCGAACGCTCCGGGGCGACGACCTTCACCGGCTACGACGAACTCGCCCGCGACGCGGTGGCGTCGGCGCTGCTCGACCTACGTAACGGGGCGATGCTGCTGGCCGCCGGCGAGGGCGAGGAGGTCGGGCTCGTGCTCGACAGCACGCCGTTCTACGCGGAGGCCGGCGGCCAGGAGTCCGACACCGGAGCCGTGACCTTCGACGGCGGCGAAGCCCGGGTGCTGGACGTCCAACGCCCGGTGCCGGACCTCGTTGTGCACCGCATCCGCATCGTCGCCGGCGAGCTGACGGCGGGGGAGGCGGTGCACGCGGCGGTCGACGTCAGCCGCCGTCGGGCGGTCAGCCGCGCGCACACCGCCACCCACCTCGTGCACCGGGCGTTCCGGGCTGCGCTGGGGGAGACGGCGACCCAGGCCGGCTC
Organism: Frankiaceae bacterium; assembly: GCA_035468175.1. Classification (GTDB taxonomy): domain Bacteria; phylum Actinomycetota; class Actinomycetes; order Frankiales; family Frankiaceae; genus JAVEDQ01. Next base: position 4,940 of record DATITC010000135.1, read on the forward strand.
GTTGAACGCTCCGGGCCGGCTGCGCTTCGACTTCCACGCCGCGCAGGGAGTGCCGACCTCGGTGCTGCGTGACGTGGAGGACGAGGTGAACGAGGTCGCCCTGCGGGACCTGCCGGTCAGCGCCTTCATCACCACCCTCGATGAGGCCCGCCGCATCGGCGCGACCGCCCTCTTCGGCGAGAAGTACGGCGACGCGGTCCGCGTCGTCGACGTCGGCGACCGGGACAACCCCTACGCCCGCGAGCTGTGCGGCGGCACGCACGTCGGCCGCTCCGCCCAGCTTGGTGCGGTGACGCTGCTCTCCGAGTCGTCGGTCGCGGCGGGCACCCGACGCGTGGAGGCGCTGGTCGGCATCGACGCTTTCCGCTTCCTCGCTCGGGAGCATGTGCTGCTCGGGCAGGTCGCGTCGGCGGTCAAGGCGACCCGGCCGGAAGAGGTGCCGGAGCGTGTCGCCGATGTCGTCAGCCGGCTGCGGGAAGCGGAGCGGTCGCTCGAGCGGCTGCGGGGCGAAGCGGTGCTGGCCTCGGCGGGGGCGATGGCCCGGGACGCCGAGAACGTGGACGGGATCGCCCTGGTCGCGACCGAGGCGCCGGCGGGAACGGCGCCCGACGACGTGCGTCGGCTCGCGCTCGACCTGCGCGGCCGTTTGCAGGACCGCCCGGCGGTGGTCGCGGTCCTGGCACGCGGCGACGGGCGGGTGCCGGTGGTCGTCGCGACGACGCAGGGCGCGCGGGACCGCGGCATCCGGGCCGGTGATCTGGTGAAGCTCGCCACCGCGCAGGTCGGCGGGCGTGGCGGCGGCAAACCGGACCTTGCGCAGGGTGGCGGCAGCGACCCCGAGGGAATCCCGGCGGCGCTGGCCGCGGTGCGGGACGCGGTCGCGTCGGCAGGGAATGCGACATGACGTCGGGCCGCCGTCGGCTGCCGAGCGTGAGCTCGCAGGCGGGGTGTTGCTGAGATGAGTACCGGGGTGCGGCTCGCCGTCGATGTCGGAACCGTGCGGGTGGGTGTGGCGGGAAGCGATCCCCGCGGCCTGCTCGCCTCCCCGCTGACCGCGTTGCGCCGCGGTGCTGACGACCTCGACCAGCTGGTCGAGCTGGTGCGTGAGCGCTCGGCCATCGAAGTCGTCGTCGGCCTGCCCAGCACGCTCGCCGGGAGGGCGGGTCCGTCGGTCGAGATGGCGCGCTCCTACGGCACCGAACTGGCCGGTCGCATCGCGCCGGTGCCGGTCCGGTACGTCGACGAACGGCTCACCAGCGTCATCGCCGAGCAACAGATTCGCAGCAGCCGCAACAGCCGCAGCCGGCGCTCGGCCAAGGCCGGTGCTCGCGACCGGGTGTCCGGCCGGGTGGACGCGCTTGCCGCAGCGGGCATCTTGCAGACCTACTTGGACAGCTTGTCTCGAGAGGACGATTCGTGACGGATCCGCTTCTACCCACTACCGAGCGCCCGCCGGAACCTCGCCGCCCCGCCAAGCGGCGGACGCGTGCCGGTCGGCTGCTGGTGGCGATCGCTGCTCTCGCGCTGGTGCTGGTGCTCGTGATCGTCGGGATCGGTGCCCTCCTGGGCAAGCTCGGCGGGTCGAGCAACCCCGACTTCTCGGGCAACGGCACCGACGCCGTCGTCGTCCAGGTGCCGCAGGGTGCCACCTCCGGGCAGATCGGCCGGGTGCTCTTGGGGGCTGGCGTGGTGAAGAGCGCCGCCGCGTTCACGTCGGCGGCGGCCAAGGACGACACGCGGGCCCGCAAGCTGCAGCCCGGCTACTACCGGTTGCGCAAGGAGATGAGCGGCAAGGCAGCCTTCAACCTGCTGCTCGACCCGAGTTCACGTGCGGAGTCGAAGTTCACGCTGCCGGAGGGGCTGTCCGTCCGGCAGGCGCTGCCCATCATCAGCAAGGGCACTGGCATTCCGATCGCCGAGCTGGAGAAAGCCACCAAACAGACCGCGCAACTGGGGCTCCCGTCGTATGCCAAGGGCGTCGAGGGGTTCCTGTTCCCGGCCACCTACACCGCCGCGCCGAACGCCACCGCGGTCGAGGTGCTCCGGATGATGGTTGCGCGGTTCAACCAGGAGGCGGACCAGCTGAACCTCGTTGCGGGGGCTAAGAAGATGGGTGTCACGCCGCTGCAGCTGGTGACTCTCGCGTCGATCGTCGAACGCGAGGTGCGCAACGATCGCGGCAAGGCGACCCGCGTTCTTTACAACCGCCTCGCGGACACCACGGACTTTCCGACGCTGGGTCTCGACTCGACGGTCCGTTACGCGCTGAACGACTACCCGGGTGCGTTGACGCAGAGCCAGCTCGACGTCGACTCGCCGTACAACACGCGCAAGCACGCGGGCATCCCGCCGGGCCCGATCGGGAACCCGGGCACGGTCGCGCTGCAGGCCGCCCTCGACCCGACGCCCGGCAACTGGGTCTACTTCCTGAGCCTGCCAAAGGAGGACAAGACCTACTACGCCAGTACGACGGCCGAGTTCAACGTCCTCCGCAAGAAGCTGGCCGAGCAGGGTGGATCCGGCGGATACTGAGAGGCGTCCGCAGGTGAGTTCGTCGAGAAGCCCGATGCACGCCGCCGTCCTCGGGTCGCCGATCGGCCACTCGCTCTCGCCGGTCCTGCACCGGGCCGCCTACGCCGAGCTCGGGCTCACCGACTGGTCGTACGAGGCGATCGAGTGCTCCTCCGCCGACCTCGCCGCGCAGCTGGACGGGGTCCGGTCCGACGAGTCGTTCGCCGGCTATTCGTTGACGATGCCGCTGAAGATCACCGCGGTCCGGCTGGTCGACGAACTCGAACCGCTCGCCCGCCGGGTCGGCGCGGTAAACACGGTGGTGCGGCGTAACGGAGGGCTGGCCGGGTTCAACACCGACGTCGCCGGAATGGTCAGCGCGCTGCACGAAGCGGGCATCGCGTCGGTCGCGGCGCCGGTTGTGCTCGGAGGCGGGGGATCGGCGCAAGCGGCGCTGGCGGCGCTGAGCGTTCTCGGGGCGGAGACGGTCCGGGTCCTGCTCCGCAACCCCGGCAAGGCGGACGTGTTGCGCACGGTGGCGGCGGAGGTCGGGGTGGCGCTCGAGGTGCTGCCGTGGAGCCGGCCGGAGGACACCGATCTCATCGTCTCCACCGTGCCGAGCGGCGCGGCCGACCCTCTGGCCGAGCTGCTCGACGACCTGGCCTGGCCGGGAGCGGCGCCGCTGTTCGACATCCTCTACTCGCCGTGGCCAACCCGGCTCGCGTCGGTGGCGCTTGCCGCCGGCGTCCCTGTCGTCAGCGGTCTCGATCTGCTCGCTGCGCAGGCGGTCGGGCAGGTCGAACTGATGACGGGGCAGCTGATCGACGTCGAGATCCTCCGCGACGCCGGCAAGCGGGCGCTCGGCCTCGACTGAGCGGTGGCGGAGCCCCCGGGGCTGCCACGCTCGGAGTCGTGACAAGTCGTGACAAGTCGTCACGAGTCGTCCACCTGGCGTTCACTTAGCGTGACTAGCGTCCGAGCCACTGCGCCACCGGAAGTCGACCGGCCGGACGGGTGGCGGTTGCCGGCGCCTGCCTCGCCAGCTGCGCCGCTTCAGTGCTTCCGGGCTTTACCTTCTCTTGCCTCAATTTCACCATTAGTCGGGTTTTGCGGTCGTTCGGGCCGCTCGTAGGGATGCGCGGTTCGCCGCACGAAGGGGCAAAGATGGCACAGCGAGGACGTCGACGGCGGATCGTGTCGGTCCTGTCAGGGGCCGCGCTCCTGATCGCCGGAGTGACCACGGCCGAGGCGAGGACGCCGACGCCCGAGCCGGCGCCGATGGAGGTTTCGGCGACGGCTCCCAGCGCCCCGGTCGGCCACGTCTTCGTGATCAATCTCGAGAACGAGAGCGCTCAGGTCACCTTCGGGCCGAACTCCGCGGCCCCGTACCTGTCGAAAACGCTCACCGCCAAGGGTCAGCTGCTGACGAACTACTACGGCATCGGCCACAACAGCCTCGACAACTACGTGGCTCAGATCAGCGGACAGGCACCGAACCCGCATACGCAGGCCGACTGTCCGCTCTTCACGGACTTCGTCGGCAAGGGCACGGCGGCAAGCGGACAAGCGATCGGGATGGGCTGCGTCTATCCCTCGTCGGTGAAAACGGTGGCCGATCAGCTGACCGCCAAGGGCCGGGGTTGGAAGGCGTACGCCGAGGACATGGGGAACAGTTCGACCGAGTCCGCGAACTGCCGCCACCCGGCCATCAACGGTCGGGACGACACCCAGCAGGCGAAGGTCGGCGACCAGTACGCGGCCCGGCACAACCCCTTCGTCTACTTCCACTCCCTGCTCGACTCCGGCCAGTGCGCGAAGCGGGACGTGCCGCTGACTCACCTGAAGAAGGACCTCGGCTCGGTGTCCACCACCGCGAACCTCACCTACATCACCCCGAACCTCTGCCACGACGGCCACGACTCCCCGTGCGTCGACGGCAAGCCTGGTGGCCTGAAGTCAGCCGACGGCTGGCTGAAGAGCTGGGTGCCGACCATCCTCGCCTCGCCGGCCTTCAAGCAGGACGGCGCACTGGTCATCACGTTCGACGAGGCGGAGGCGTCCGGCGCCCAGGCCGACGCGACCGCCTGCTGCGGCGAGAAGCCTGGGCCGAATTCACCGCTGCCGGGTATCAGCGGCCCGGGAGGCGGTCGAACCGGCGCGGTCGTGCTGTCGCGCTACGTCCGTCAAGGCAGCACCAACGCGACGCCGTACAACCACTACGCCCTGCTCCGCAGCATCGAGGACGCCTTCTGTCTGCCGCACCTCGGCTACGCAGGCCAGCCGGGTCTCCGCTCCTTCGGGACCGACGTGTTCAACGCCGTCCACGCCCCACGACCCGTCCATCCCTGAGAACGCTCGAGAACGAGGTAACCCTGTGCCCACCCGTCGACAAATTCTCGCGGGGGCGACCGGCCTCGTCGGCGTCGCCGCCGCGTCCAAGGCCGGCCTGCTCGGTTCCGACGTCGCGGCCGCCGCTTCGATGCCGAAGCCGGCGGACTCGGGCATCGACCACATCATCGTCGTGATGATGGAGAACCGGTCCTTCGATCACTACCTCGGCTGGCTCCCGGGTGCGAACGGCAAGCAGAGCGGGCTGACGTACAAGGACGCGAAGGGCGTCGCCCACCGGACCCACCACCTGACGACCCCGCAGGGCTGTGCCTATGCCGACCCGGACCACTCCTACGAGGGTGGACGCGACGAACTCAACGGCGGCAAGTGCGACGGTTGGCTGCGTGCCGGGACGAATGACATCTTCAGCATCGGCTACTACACCGCGGCGGATCAGGCCTTCTACGGCCACGCGGCCCGGGACTGGACCGTGTTCGACAACTATTTCTCCGCCACCATGGCTGAGACGTATCCGAACCGCTTCTACCAGCACTCCGCTCAGACCGACCGGACCCACAACTCGACAGACATCGCCACGATGCCCACCATCTGGGACCGGCTGGCGGCGAAGAACATCTCGCGCAAGTACTACTACACCGACGTCCCCTTTCTCGCCCTGTACGGGGCGAAGTACCTGCACATCAGCGCGCCGGTCGGCGACTTCTTCGCCGACTGCGCGGCGGGCACCCTCCCGGCGGTCTCCTACGTCGACCCGAAGTTCCAGGACGAGGGGACGGGCAGTTCGGCCGACGACCACCCGCACGCCGACATCCGCGCCGGCCAGTACTTCCTCAATCAGATCTACGGCGCGGTCACCTCGAGCCCGAACTGGGCCCGAACCGCACTGGTGATCAACTACGACGAGTGGGGCGGCTTCTTCGACCACGTCGTGCCCGGCACCGCGCCCGACGCGCACAGCGACCAGGGCCTCGGCCTCCGCGGCTTCCGGGTTCCCTGCCTGCTGATCTCCCCGTACGCCCGTCGAAAGCGGGTGTGGAGCGCCGGGCCCTATGACCACACCTCGGTGCTGAAGATGATCGAGTGGCGATTCGGACTGCCTGCGCTGACCAAGCGCGACGCCGCCGCCCGCAACCTCGCCGAGGCGCTGGACTTCACGTGCCGTCCCAACCTGTCGGCCCCCCGGTACTCGGTGCCGCCCGCGGGTGGCGTCCCGTGCGTGAACGGCGAAGACGTCGACTACGAGGACTGGAAGGCGCTCGCGTCCGTCGCCCGGAAGTACCGCTGGCCCATCCACCAGGTGGTGTGACTCTGGGCTGGCGGGGTTGAACGGGGTGGGCCACATCGGTCAACCGCGCTGCCGCAGTGGCCGGTGGGCCGAGAAAAGTGCGTGCCGACCGTGACGAACTCCTCGCATTCGCGGGCCGGTCCCCGCTCCTCGCGTCACCGACCGTTATTGTCGAGCAACCCCACACGCCGGGGACACGCCGGACGAGCTAGCAAGCTCCGGCGGACACCAACTGGTCGACGTGTCGGCGAGGAATGCGAGGATCCTTGATCATCGGGGTAGTCAGAGAGTCAGCCCCTGGCGAAACCCGGGTCGCGGCGACGCCGTCCACGGTGGAGCAGCTCGTCAAGCTCGGCTACGACGTCGTTATCGAACCGAACGCCGGTGCCAAGGCGAGCTTCGCCGACGAGCAGTACGTCGCGTCCGGTGCCAAGGTCGGAGACGCGCTCGGCGGCGACATCGTGCTCGCCGTCAACGCTCCGACGTCGTCCGAGCTGAACCTGCTGCGGGATGGAGCGACGCTGATCGCGATCCTGCAGCCGATGTTCAAGCCGGAGCTGGTCGAGGACCTCGCCCGGCGACCCATCACCGCCCTGGCGATGGACGCCGTGCCGCGGATCTCCCGCGCGCAGTCGCTCGACGTACTCAGTTCGATGGCCAACATCGCCGGCTACCGCGCCGTGATCGAGGCGGCCAACGTCTTCGGGCGGTTCTTCACCGGGCAGGTGACGGCGGCGGGCAAGGTTCCCCCGGCGAAGGTGCTCGTGGCCGGGGTCGGTGTGGCTGGACTCGCGGCCATCAGCGCGGCCGGAAGCCTCGGGGCGATCGTCGTGGCCACCGACCCGCGGCCGGAGGTCGCCGATCAGGTGAAGTCGCTGGGCGGCGAGTACCTGTCCGTCGAGGCGGCGGACGTCGAGGTCAGCGCCACCGGCTACGCCAAGGAGATGTCGGACGACTACAACACGCGGGCGGCGGCGCTCTACGCGGAGCAGTGCCACGAGGTCGACATCGTCATCACGACCGCACTGATCCCGGGTCGGCCGGCACCTCGGCTGTTCACCGCGGACATGGTCGCGAGCATGAAGTCGGGCAGCGTCATCGTCGACATGGCGGCGGCCAACGGCGGCAACGTCGAAGGCACGGTGCCGGGCAAGGCGGTCGTCACCGACAACGGGGTGACGATCCTCGGCTACACCGACCTGCCGGGCCGGCTGCCGACGCAGGCCTCCCAGCTGTACGGCACGAACCTGGTGAACCTGCTCAAGCTGATGACGCCGGAGAAGGACGGGGAGCTCGTCCTTGACTTCGACGACGTCGTGCAGCGGTCGGTGACCGTCGTCCGGCACGGCGAGCTGACCTGGCCGCCACCGCCGGTGCAGGTCTCCAGCGCGGCCCCGGCCACCACACCGGCTGCTTCGGCCGCGACGCAGACCGAGCCCGCCAAGCCGCCGTCGGCGCTCCGGCGCCACGCCCTGGTCCCGGTCGCGGCTGCGGCCCTGTTCCTGCTCGCGGCGTTCGCGCCGCGGGCAGTGCTCGGACACCTCACCGTGTTCTCGCTGGCGATCGTCATCGGGTACTACGTGATCGGCAACGTGCACCACGCGTTGCACACGCCGCTGATGTCGGTGACGAACGCGATCTCCGGGATCATCATCGTCGGCGCCCTGCTGCAGATCGGGCACGACAACGCGGTCATCACCGCCGTGGCCACCGCGGCCATCCTGCTGGCCAGCATCAACGTCTTCGGTGGCTTCGCGGTAACCCGCCGCATGCTTGCCATGTTCTCCAGGAGCTGATCGCCGTCATGACGATCGAGACCGCCGCCTTGGCGGCATACCTCGTCGCTGCTTTGCTGTTCATCCTCGCCCTGGCCGGGCTGTCCCGGCACGAGACGGCGAGGAAGGGCAACGTCTTCGGGATCGCCGGCATGATCGTCGCGCTGGTCGCGACGATCGCGTTGGCCATCGACCGCGACATCACCGGCGTCGGCCTCGCGCTGATGTTCGGGGCGATGATCATCGGGGCCGCCATCGGTCTCCAGCGGGCACGCGCCGTGCAGATGACCGGCATGCCGGAGCTGATCGCGCTGCTGCACTCGTTCGTCGGTCTGGCTGCGGTCCTCGTCGGCTGGAACGGCTATCTCGGTGCCGAGCGCGACCCGCATGGCGGCGAGGCGCAGGCGCTGCGCGCCGCCGAGACGTTCGGCATCCACCACGCAGAGGTGTTCATCGGCATCTTCATCGGCGCAGTCACCTTCACCGGTTCAATCGTCGCGTTCCTCAAGCTGTCCGCCCGGATCAACTCCAAGCCGCTTGTCCTGCCGGGCAAGAACGCCCTCAATGTCGGGGCGCTCGGCCTGTTCGCGGTGCTGACGGTCTGGTTCTGCATCTCGCCGCAGCTGTGGCTGGTGGTCGCGGTGACGATGGTCGCGCTGCTGTTGGGCGTGCATCTCGTCGCCTCGATCGGCGGTGGCGACATGCCCGTCGTCGTGTCGATGCTGAACAGCTACTCGGGGTGGGCGGCTGCTGCGTCAGGCTTCCTGCTCGACAACGATCTGCTGATCATCACCGGTGCGCTCGTCGGCTCCTCCGGTGCCTACCTCTCCTACATCATGTGCAAGGCGATGAACCGGTCGTTCGTGTCCGTCATCGCCGGTGGCTTCGGCATCGAGGCCGGCCCCGCCGACGACAAGGACTACGGCGAGCACCGCGAGATGTCCGCGGACCAGGTCGCCGACCTGCTCGGCTCCGCCCGCTCGGTGGTCATCACCCCCGGTTACGGCATGGCGGTCGCGCAGGCCCAGTACGGCGTCGCCGAACTCACGCGGAGGCTCCGGGACATGGGCGTCGAGGTGCGCTTCGGCATCCACCCGGTCGCCGGCCGACTTCCCGGTCACATGAACGTGCTGCTCGCCGAGGCGAAGGTGCCCTACGACATCGTCCTCGAGATGGATGAGATCAACGACGATCTCCCGGAGACCGACGTGGTGCTCGTCATCGGGGCCAACGACACCGTCAACCCGGCTGCCGCCGACGATCCGACGAGCCCCATCGCCGGCATGCCGGTGCTGAAGGTCTGGGAGGCGGGCCAGGTCGTCATCTTCAAGCGGTCGATGGCCTCCGGCTACGCGGGCGTGCAGAACCCCCTCTTCTTCCGGGAGAACAGCGCGATGCTCTTCGGCGACGCCAAGGACCGGGTGCAGGACATCCTGCAGTCGCTCCCGACGCCGGCCCGCGCGGGCAGGTGACGCGGGCCGCTCCGGCGGCACCCCAGTCGCGCCCGCGCGCAGCGAGGGCTCAGAACGACAGCATTCCGCTGACGAGCGCCCGCCAGGTGACGGGTCCGACGATCCCGTCGACCGCCACCGACGGGATGTCTGCGTGCAGGGCCTGCTGAAAACCACGCACGGCGGCCTCGGTCTGCGCACCGAAGATTCCGTCGACCTGGATGCCGATTCCCGGGTTGCCGGAAAGGTTGCGGAACTGGAACTCCTCCTGCACTCCGCGAACGGCATCGCCGGTGCTGCCCCGACTGACCTGGATGACCAGTGCCGACCAGGTGGCCGGCCCGACGATTCCATCGGCGGCCAGATGCTTCTGCTGTTGGAGGGCCCGCACCGCCGCCTCGGTCGCCGGTCCGAAATCTCCGTCGACGGTGATGTTCTGTCCGCGTGCCCTCAACAGCTGCTGAAGGGTCCGCACCGGGTGCTGCTGTGCCCCTCGCTGGATGATCGGCCACGGGCTCACCGCGGCGACGATTGCGGCTGTGCTCGGGTCTGCCGTCAAGTCGATGTCCGCCGGCTGCGCTGTCGAGCTGCGGGCTTGGTCCGTGCGAGTTCCTTCTCTGGAATCCATGACGGTCTCCGCGATCGGTGGCGAGTGCGCGGGAAGACTGCTACTGGGACGGACCGGTTGGCAAGAGGAACGACGAATCAGATGTCGGATTAGACGTCAGGCCCGGCGCGAAGCCCGGCACTGTCCGGCCGAAGGACCGTGTGTCCGCCGAAGGACCGTGTCCGCCGAAGGGTCGTGTGTCCGCCGAAGGGTCGTGGCGGAAGGGTCGTGGTGACGAATGCCCGTATGCACGCGTCTCCGGCCATCGCGGCCACGCTCGACGTCCCCGAAGCGGACGCCCATCGCGGTACCCACGTGATCTGTGCGGATCTTGTGACGCTGACCTGCAGGAATAGCCGCAAGATCCGCACAGATCAACACCTGGAGGGGGCGCGTACCCCCGATGCCTTCCCGGACCTGGTGGCGGCATCGAACGACGGGACCTGCACCGCTGGGCGGCCGACGCCGGGCTCATCAGCGCGGCCGGCGCCTAGCGCTGCCGGGAACGGGTGCCGGGCGGTGTTT
>DATITC010000136.1:0-51059 GCA_035468175.1 Frankiaceae bacterium
TCAAGTGTGAGAAGCACGCTGCCCCCAGGCTATCCAGGCGGATCGTGCGCGCCGTTGACCGCTCCGGTCGTCCAGACTGATCGGATGGACCGGGTCGTCGTGGGAGCCGCCCTCGTCGACGACGGGCGGCTGCTCGCGGCGCAGCGGACCGCCCCACCCGAGCTCGCCGGGCTGTGGGAGTTCCCGGGCGGCAAGGTCGAGCCCGGCGAGGACGAGCGGACCGCGTTGGCTCGGGAGTGCTGGGAGGAGTTGGGAGTGGTCGTCGACGTCGGTGACCTGCTCGGCGAGGTCGCCGTGCCGATCGGCACCCTGCGGGTCTACCGCGCCAGTCTGGTGCGCGGGCAACCCCAGGTCCGGGAACACTCGGCCCTGCGCTGGCTCCTGGCCAACGAGGTTTTCGACGTGCCCTGGATCCCGGTCGACCTCGAACTCGTCCAGCATCTGGCAAACGAGCTCGGCACGGATGTACCTCCTGGCGTGTGACGGGCATCATGTCGATATGTCTGATGCCGCCGCAGATGAGTCCGACTTCCCGTCCGACATCCCCGGGCCGATCGGGTTGACGCTTGACGAGTTCGTGCCCCAGTCCATCGACACCTCGTCGTTCACCCCGACCCCACCCGGCACACCGCATCCGCAGCGCCATTGGTGGGGCCGCCACGTCTCGGAGTTCCGCTGGACCGCCGAGCTGGCGACCCTGACCTTCGACCCGGTCTTCTACGGCCTCGGTGTGCCGCACGGCAACGGGCAGCCGGTGATGCTGGTTCCGGGGTTCCTTGCGGCCGACGCCTCGCTGTCGGTCCTGGGTGGCTGGCTGTTCCGACTCGGCTACAAGCCACGCCGTTCCGGCATCATCCTGGCCAACGTCGACTGCTCGGACCGCGCCGTGGATCGCCTGGAGAAGCGCCTCGAGAAGATCGTGGCGGCCAACGGACGGCGGGCCGCGATCATCGGGCACAGCCGGGGCGGGCACTTCGCCAAGGCGCTCGCCGCACGCCGGCCGGACCTGGTGAGCACGGTGGTCTCGATGGGCGCCGGGCTGGACACGCCGTTCGACATCTCGGTGCCCACCAAGGCGATGGTCGGCGGGGTGCGGGCGGTGCTGCACCGGGCCAGTTCCAAGGCCCGGGAGAAGGGCTGCCTGACCTCCACCTGCGACTGCCCGTTCACCCGGGACTACAGCGCGCCGTTCCCCACCGACCGCGTGTCCCTGACCTCGATCTACTCGTGGGGCGACGGGGTTGTCTGGCCGCCGGCCTGCATCGTCGACTACGCCACCAACGTTCGGGTGCCCGGCAGCCACGTCGGGCTCGCTTTCAACCGGCATGCCTACCGGGTCATCGCCCGGACGTTGGCCCCGAAATCCGAGAGCTGAGGCGCGGTCTCGAGCACCGTCTGTGAAATGCAGCGTCAGGCGCGGGCTCCCACGTCCTTCGGCTCGGCGCCCTTGCCCTGCTCTTCCTCGGGTGAGACGGGCTGGCCGTCGGCGATCCCGTGGGTGCCGGGCATGCACTCGGGCCACACCGGCTCGCGGTTCATCGCCTGCTTGAGCATCTGCCGTGCGATGACCATCCGCTGGATCTCGCTGGCGCCCTCGTAGATCTGCAGCACTTTGGCGTCGCGCATCATCCGCTCGGCCGGGAAGTCCTTGAGGTAGCCGTTGCCGCCGAGGACCTGCACAGCCTCCTCGGTCACGCGCATCGCGGTGTCGCCGGCGAACAGCTTCGCCATCGAGGCGAGCTTGGTCATCGCGGGATCTCCGGCGTCGACCGCGTCCGCCGACTGCAGGGTCAACGCACGCGCCGCGGCGGTGGAGGCCTCGAGCCCGGCCAGCTTGAACTGGATCCCCTGGTGCTCCATCAGGGGCCGGCCGAATGTGTGCCGACGGATCGCGTAGTCGACGGCGAGGTCGATCGCCCCCTGCGCGAGCCCCACCGCCTGCGCGGCCACGACCGGCCGTGAGCGGTCGAAGGTCTGCATCGCGACGCGGAACCCCTGGCCCTCCCCGCCGAGCAGGTTCTCGTGCGGCACCTCGACGTCCTCGAACCGGGGCGCTCCGAGGTGCCAGCCGGGCATGCCCATCGTCCGGAGCTTCTCGGCGGACACTCCCGGGGACTCGCCGTCCACGAGGAAAGCGCTGACCCCACGGGAGCCCTGCTCACCAGTGCGGGCGAACACCACGTAGGTCTGCGCCTGGCCGGCGTTGCCGATGAACTTCTTCTGGCCGTTGAGGACCCAGGTGTCGCCGTGCCGCTCGGCGGTGGTCTGCAGGGCGGCCGGGTCGGAGCCGACGTCGGGTTCGGTCAGCGCGTAGGAACCGAGCCGCTCCCCGGAGATCAGCGGGGGCAGCCACTTCTCCTTCTGCTCCTCGGTCCCCGCAAGCAGGATCGGGATCGAGACGAGGCTGACGTAGGCGGCCATCAGCGAGACCGTCCCGGAGACCCGGGCCAGCTCCTCGGTCGCCAGGCAGGCGGCGATCAGCCCTTGCCCGCCACCGCCGTACTCGCCCGGTGCCTCGAGCCCGAGCAGCTTCTCGTCGGCGAGCACCGCGAACAGGTCCGCGGGGTATTCGCAGCAGTCCGGCACCTCCAGGACGCGTTCGCGGATCTTCGACATCGCGATGTCTCGGACCCGGTCCTTCAGGTCGACCTGCTCATCCGTCAGCTGCCACATCTCAACGACCTCCCTGTACTGGTCCGGCCTCACGCGTTCGGGCGCGACCGATCGAAGCGCCACGTGCGTTCGGCGAGGCTGCGGGCGGTACGCAGCGCTCCCACCGGTAGGCCCCAGGCCCGGGTCAGCGGTTCGGTGTGGTTGCGCCGGACGCGCCCGGGTTGCGGGTCGCGCCGGCGGAGGAACTCGAGGACGACCTCTGCGGACTCCTCGGGCTTCTCCAGCAGGTACGCGTGCCCGGTGCCGGGGATGACGGCGAGCTCGGCGTCCGGAATGCGCTCGGCGAGCAGCTCGGCGTTGCGCAGCGGGGTCATCCGGTCCTCGCCGCCGTGCACGACCAGGGTGGGTGCGCGTATCAGCCGCAGCCGGGAGACGGTGTCGTGGTAGACGCTGGCCAGCAGGTGTGCGGCCATACCGCTGAACGGTGCACGGTGCCGTTGCAGGTTCTTGGTGAGGTCCTCCGCCCGCTCCGGCTGCTCCCGCAGGAACTGCTCGCTGAACAGCGCGGCTGAGAGCCCGAACCGCCCCGAGCCGGACCGCATCCGCCGGCCCAACCCCACCAGCTCGGCGGGCGAGGGCAGGATGGCGCGGGGCCCACCCGGCGTGGTCCCGCCGAGGATCAACCCCCGCACCCGGTCCGGGAACCGGATCGCCATCTCCTGCGCCACCATGCCGCCGTAGGAGATGCCGTAGACGTGCGCGGCCTCGATGCCGAGGGCGTCCAGCACCCCCACGGCGTCCGCAGCCAGCGACGGGATCGAGATGACCCGCCGGGTGGGGCCGGACCGGCCGGAGGCGCGGTTGTCGAAGGAGATGCAGTCGTAGTACGCGTCGTAGTGGGGCAGCACCGGCTCCCAGGCCCGCGAGCTGATCGCGAAACCGGGCAGCCAGAGCAGGGGCTCGGCGTCGCGCCCCGGCCCGGGGCCGGTCCGCGTGTAGTGCAGCGCGGCCCCGTTCACCCGCAGGAACGTCACGGTCAGCTCTCGAGCACGTAGGTCCCGGGCGCGGCCGCGACGGGGGTGTAACCGTTGCCGCCGAGTTCGGTCGGTGCAGCGTGCTCGCCGCCGGAGCGTTCCGCGATCCAGGCGACGAAGTCGGTCCACCACGAACCCTTCTGGGTCGTGGCTTCCGCCAGCCAGTCGTCCGGGTCGTCGGGCAGCGCGTCGTTCACCTGCCAGGTCGACTTCGGGTTCCCGGGCGGGTTCACCAGGGCGGCGATGTGACCGCTGGTGGAGAGCACGAAGCGCGGCCGCGAGCCGACCAGCTTGATCGTCTTGTAGTTGTTGTGCCATGGCGTGATGTGGTCGGCGATGCCGGCGACGAGGTACGTGTCCACCGTGATCGTCGACAGGTCGATCGGGGTGCCCAGCACCGTCAACGAGCCCGGATCCACCAGCTTGTTGGCGAGCGACATGTGGAGGAAGTCGCGGTGCAGCCCGGCCGGCATCCGGGTGACGTCGTTGTTCCAGAACAGGACGTCGAAGGCGGGCGGCGGCTTGCCGAGCAGGTAGTTGTTGACCCAGTAGTTCCAGATCAGGTCGTTCGGCCGCAGCCAGGCGAAGACGCCGGCGAGCGACTTGCCGTCCAGGAAGCCCTGCCGCTGGGACTGGTCGATCGACATCTTGGCGGTCTGCTCGTCGACGAGCGAGCCCACGAGCCCGGCGCGCGACTGGTCGAGCACGGTCACGCCGAGCGTCAGCGACGCGATCCGGTCGAGTTGGCCCCGCGCCGCGAGGTGGGCGGCGACGCAGCTGGCGGTGATGCCGCCGGCGCAGAGTCCGAGCAGGTGGGTGCCGACCGGCTTGCCGGACGCATCTGTCGCCCCCGCGATCTTCTCGACCGCTGCGAGGGCGTCCAGGACCGCCTGGGCATAGGTGTCGAGGTTCCAGTCCCGGTGCTCCGCGGTGGGGTTCCGCCAGCTGATGGCGTAGACGGGCTGCCCGGAGTCGAGGAAGAACTGGATCATGCTGCGGTCCGGCGCGAGATCCGCGATATAGAACTTGTTGATCATCGGCGGTACGAGCAGCAGCGGCCGGGCGTGGACCTGCTCGGTCCGCGGCCTGTACTGGATCAGTTCGATGACGTCGGTGCGTAGGACGACGGCGCCCTCGGTGACGGCGATGTTCTCGCCGATGGTGAAGGGGCTGCTGTCCACCATCTGCGGGATGTGCGGCTTGCGGCGCAGGTCGTGCACTAGCCGGCGCGCGCCGCGGACGTAGCTCCTCCCGCCGGTGTCGAGCGCCACCTTGAGCGCCATGGGGTTGGTGGGCAGGTTGGACGGCGCGAGGGCGTCGACCGCGTTCTCGACGAGGAACGCGAGACGCTGCTGGGCCCGCCAGTCGAGGTCGGCGTCGACGACCATGTCTTCGGCCGTCTTCGACGCCGCCAGGTAGGTCTGGCAGAGGCGGTTGTAGAGCGGGTTCTGCGTCCAGGCCGGGTCGGCGAAGCGCTTGTCCTTCTTGCCCGGCGCGACATCAGACCGGCCGATCGCGATCTTGCCCAGTTCCTTCCCGAGATGCGCGAGGCGGCCGACGGGCTGGCGCGGGTTGCGGGCCATCGCCGCTACCCACTTCAACGCCTCCGGCCCGGGCGCCCACCGGCGCAGTGAACTCGTCGACGCATCGGTCAGCATGACGTCGAGCGGCGCACGGCTTCCGCCGTCGTACTCGCCGCTGGCGGACGAGTCGTCCGAGGTGTTCCGGCGAGCGGCGGGGGAGGACCCGTTCGACTGACGGTGTGATGTGGCGGCGCTCATCCCTTCCCCCTACCCTGTGATCGGGAGCACATGCAGGCCACCCGAAGGTACCCTCGATTCCAGCTGCTCGGCCCCGCGCCGTAAGTTCAGTCGTCGTGCGTGCCGTTCTGCTCGAGTCCATCCATCCCGTCGCCGCCAAACTCCTCGCCGATGCCGGCTGGGAGGTCGAGGTGTGGGACCGCAGCGCCACGACCGACGAGCTGAAAAAGCTGGTCACGGATGCCGAGCTGCTCGGTATCCGGTCCGGCACTCAGCTGACCCACGAGGTGCTCGCCGAAGCCGACAAGCTCCTGGCGGTCGGCGCCTTTTGCATCGGGACCAACCAGATCGACCTCACCGCTGCCGCATCGCGCGGGATCGCGGTGTTCAACGCGCCGTTCAGCAACACCCGCAGCGTCGTCGAGCTCGCCCTCTCCGAGATCATCGCGCTGACCCGCCGGCTCACCGTCAAGAACGACCTCATGCACACCGGCACCTGGGACAAGTCGGCGACCGGCAGCCATGAGGTCCGCGGCCGCCGGCTCGGCATCGTCGGCTACGGCAACATCGGTACCCAGCTGTCGGTGCTGGCGGAGAACCTCGGGATGCAGGTCTCGTTCTACGACACCGCCGACAAGCTCGCCCTCAGCAACGCCCAGCGCTGCAACGACCTCGACGAGCTGCTCGGCACCGTGGACGTCGTGACCTTGCACGTGGACGGCCGGGCCGGGAACAAGGGCTTCTTCGGCGAGGACGAGTTCGCCCGGATGCGCCCGGGGGCGCTGTTCCTCAACCTCTCCCGCGGTTTCGTCGTCGACCAGGACGCGCTGCGCCGGCACCTCGTCTCCGGCCACCTCGCCGGCGCCGCGCTGGACGTCTTCTCGACCGAGCCGGCCGGGCGGGGCGACCCGTTCGAGAGCCCGCTGCGCGGCATCCCGAACGTCATCCTCACGCCGCACGTCGGCGGCTCGACCGAGGAGGCGCAGGCCGACATCGGGCAGTTTGTGGCCCGCAAGCTGCTCGACTTCGCCGGCGGCGGCAACACCTCGCTGTCGGTGAACATGCCGGCGGTGCAACCGTCCGCGTCCGAGGCGATGCACCGGCTGATCCACATCCACCGCAACACCCCCGGCGTGCTCGCCACCATCAACCAGCTGATGGCGGAGCAGGGCCTCAACATCGAGGCCCAGCACCTCGGGACCCGCGGTGACGTGGGCTTCGTCGTCACCGACGTCGCGTCGGACTTCTCCGACTCGATCCTGGAACGGTTGCGCGCCCTGCCGGAGACGCTGCGGCTGCGGGTGCTGACGGCGGAGTGACGAGCTTCGGTCCCACCGCCGGGGCGGGCGTCGACTTCCGTCCGCATCGTGCTTCAGCAGGCTCTTTACGCCTCGACGGGGACATAGGTCAAGCCGACCGCGTAACCTGGCCCCACGTGTCAGTTCGCACCGATCTCCGCAACCTCGCCATCATCGCCCACGTCGACCACGGCAAGACCACGCTGGTCGACGGCATGCTCTGGCAGTCGGGCGCCTTCACCCAGCACCAGGCCGACGAGAACTCGGTCCGCGAGCGGGTCATGGACTCCATGGACCTCGAGCGCGAAAAGGGCATCACCATCCTCGCCAAGAACACGGCGATCCGCTATGCGCGGGGTGGCGAGCCGGTCACGCTGAACGTCATCGACACCCCCGGCCACGCCGACTTCGGTGGCGAGGTCGAGCGCGGGCTGGCGATGGTCGACGGTGTGCTGCTGCTCGTCGACGCGTCCGAGGGGCCGCTGCCGCAGACGCGCTTCGTGCTGCGCAAGGCGCTGGAAAAGCGGCTGCCGGTCGTCGTGGTGGTCAACAAGGTCGACCGCCCCGACGCCCGTATCGCCGAGGTCGTCGACGAGACCTACGAGCTCTTCCTCGACCTCGACGCCGACGAGGGGCAGATCGAGTTCCCGATCGTCTACGCGTCGGCCAAGGCCGGCCGTGCCTCGCTGAACCGGCCCGACGACGGCGAGATGCCGGACTCACCCAACCTCGAGCCGCTGTTCGACGTGCTGCTCAAGACGGTTCCGCCGCCGTCCTACGTCGAGGGCGCGAAGCTGCAGGCGCTGGTGACGAACCTCGACGCCTCCCCCTACCTCGGACGGCTGGCGCTGTGCCGCGTCATCGGCGGGGAGCTCAAGCGCGGCCAGCAGGTCGCGTGGTGCCGCATCGACGGGACCGTCGAGCGGGCCAAGGTCTCCGAGCTGCTGATGACCGAGGCACTGGACCGGGTGCCGGCGGAGTCGGCGCGACCCGGTGACATCGTGGCGGTCGCCGGGCTCCCCGACGTGACGATCGGCGAGACGCTGGCCGACATCGAGAACCCGGTCGCGCTGCCGGCGCTGCGGGTCGACGAGCCGTCCATCTCGATGACGATCGGTATCAACACCTCGCCCCTGGCGGGACAGAGCGGGAAGAAGCTGACGGCTCGCCAGCTGAAGAATCGCCTCGACGCGGAGCTGGTCGGCAACGTCTCGCTGCGCGTTCTGCCGACCGAGCGACCCGACACCTGGGAGGTGCAGGGTCGCGGTGAGCTGCAACTCGCCATCCTCGTCGAGATGATGCGGCGGGAGGACTTCGAGCTCACGGTCGGCAAGCCGCAGGTCGTCACCCGCGAGATCGACGGCAAGCTGCACGAGCCCATGGAGCGTCTCACCGCCGACGTTCCCGAGGACTACCTCGGGGTCGTCACCCAGCTCATGGGGCTTCGCAAGGGCCGGCTTGAGCAGATGGTCAACCACGGCACCGGTTGGGTGCGGCTGGAGTATCTGGTCCCGGCGCGGGCGCTGATCGGCTTCCGTACCGAGTTCCTCACCGAGACCCGCGGCACCGGCCTGCTGCACCACGTTTTCGACGGCTACGAGCCGTGGGTGGGGGACCTGAGGACCCGGCCGACGGGTTCACTCGTCGCCGACCGCAAGGGCCCGGTCACCGCCTTCGCCAGCTTCTCGCTGCAGGAGCGCGGCACGCTCTTCGTCGGTCCGACCACCGAGGTCTACGAGGGCATGGTCGTCGGGGAGAACTCCCGCTCCGACGACATGGACGTCAACATCACCAAGGAGAAGAAGCTCAGCAACATGCGCTCCTCCACCAGCGACGAGCTGGTCAGGCTGGTGCCGCACCGGCAGCTCTCGCTGGAGCAGGCGCTGGAGTTCTGCCGCGAGGACGAGTGCGTCGAGGTCACCCCCGGCTTCGTGCGGATCCGCAAGGTGGCGCTGGTGATGCAGGACCGCGAGAAGCTCCGCAGCCGGAACCGCAACCGCAACTGATCAGCCGCCTCTGTTTCGGCGCGGCCATCCCGGTTCTGGCGACCTTGTCGCGGCTATAACCGCGACAAGGCCGCCGCGATCAGAGCGTCGAGTTCCGGGAAGCCAGGGCAACCGCGTGGGCACCGCAGAACTCCTTGCCATCCCCGCCGACGAAGAGCGGCCGCTTCGACATGGGCGACCACCGCGGGTTGGGTGAGCAGGAGAAATCCGGGGAAGCGGAGAACGGCGCGACCGGCGGCTGTGTGCAGATCGTCTCGCAGCATGTCCTTCCACCAGTCCTTGCTCGTGAAATGGCCGAGCCGCCCGTCGAGTTCGACGACCAGCCCGTCGTAGTCCACGTCCACGACCGCTCCGTCGTGGTCAATCTGCCGCTTTGGGTCGGGTAAGCCGTGCCCGCGGCGAATCTGCTCGTGCCGGACTTCGATGAGGCTGTGTGCGCCGGCCTCGCACATCTGCAGCACGTCGCGCAGGAGCGAGCGGCGCCGGATGCGCGGGTATCGGTCCAGAGCTGCGGCGAGTCGTGGCCCGGTCGTGAGCCTCCGCTGAACCGCTGAGGCGAGGACCGCGACCGCTGAGTCTTCGTCCGGGGCTGCTCCAGCGGCGTGCAGGACGGCGTGCTCCAGCCGGACCCGCGGGGGACAGGCCTCCGTCTGGAGGTCCTCGGAGGCCACGCTCGTCCGGTGGATGCGAAGGCCCGGCTGGGCTCGAGCGTTGCGGCTCCGCGGGACAGCGATGTGCACAACGGTTGGCGCCGACTGCTTCCGGTCGTAGAGCCAGAGCGCCGTCTCACGCGCCGCGACGGCGCCGGGCCCGGCGTAGAGCACGCCTGCCCACACCTTCTGCTCGTAAGACGCACTTCCGGTCGACGTGAAGTACACGCCCCGGTGGATGCGTTGCCATCGTCGGGCAGCGACCTGGGCGCGAAGGGCGTGGGACGTCCACCCGTGCTCGGCGGCCTGCCCAGCCGAGACCAGTCCGCACTGGAGCTCAAGGAGCCGGGTCCACTCCCCTGTCTCTTCCACGTCTCAACGGTGACTATTCGCCAGCCAGTTGTCGGGGCGCCGCGGACATCTGTGGATCGAGGGGACATGGCGACCTTGTCGCGGCTATGACCGCGACGATGTCGCCACATTGTGGAGCCCAGTCCGAATTAGGCTGCGGATATGTCGACCCTCCCGCCGCCCCCCGAACCCGAGGAACGGATCCTCGCGGGCCCACCCGAGGCGACCCGGGAAGGCACCGCGGCGGACAAGGTGCTCGAGGAAGTGGCCGAAGAGGTCGACGCCCTCGAGGAGATCATCGACGTCGAGCCGCTGGACCATCCGCGCCGGTTGCTGCTGGTCCACGCCCACCCGGACGACGAGACGATCGGCACCGGCGCCACGATGGCGAAGTACGCCGCCGGGCACGCCCTGGTCACGTTGGTGACCTGCACCCTCGGTGAGGAGGGCGAGGTTGTCGACCCCGAACTCGCACATCTGGCCGCGGACCGGGACGACCAGCTCGGCCCGCACCGCGTGAACGAGCTCGCGGCGGCCTGCGAGGCGCTCGGCGTCGAGGACCACCGATTCCTTGGCGGGGCCGGCCGCTGGCGCGACAGCGGGATGATGGGGCTGGAGACCAACAATCGCCCGAACTGCTTCTGGCAGGCCGACCTCGACGAGGCGACGCTGGAGCTCGTGAAGGTGATGCGCGAGGTGCGGCCCCAGGTCGTCGTCACCTACGACGAGAACGGCGCCTACGGCCACCCGGACCACATCCAGGCTCACAACGTCACGGTCCGCGCGTTCGACGCCTCCGGGGACCCGGCGTACCACCCCGAGGTGGGCGAGCTGTGGCAGCCAGCCAAGCTCTACTACACGGCGATCTCGAAGTCGTGGCTCCAACAGGGCATCGACGCCTTCCGCGAGGAGGGTGCGGAGACCGGCTTCTTCGAGGGAGTCACCAGCGCCGAGGACCTCCCGATGGGTGTGCCGGACGAGCAGATCACCACCCAGATCGACGCCGAGGACCAGTTTTCGGCGAAGATCGCGGCGATGCGGGCGCACGCCACGCAGATTGCAGTCGGTGGCATGTTCTACGCCTTGGCCGACCGGGTCGGGCATAAGAACTTCGCGACCGAGCAGTACGTGCTGGTGCGCGGCGAGCGCGGGGCAGCCGACGGGCCGCAAGGTCGCGAGGACGACCTGTTCTCCGGGGTGCCGGGCACCGGCTGAGGCCCTGCGGTGTGTGGCGAGGCTTGTCGGCGGGCCCTGTCGGCGGGCCCTGTCGGCGGGCCCTGTCGGCGGGCATACGAGCGTTCTGGCTACGCCGCACGGGTGAACCGCGTACCGGGAGAGGCTCCGGGGCCGTTGTCCGGGTATCGGTGCGACTGAGCTCGCATGGTTTCTCCAGGAAGGCCCGATATGCCCCCCGTGACATCGCCGACGGCTGCTGCCGCCACTCTTTCGTCGAACTCGGTCATCACCGCGCGTACCGCGGACGTTGGCATCGCTCGTGAGAACCGGCGCCGGCACCGCCTCAAGGTCATGGCTGCGCTGCTGGCGATCCCTACGACGTTCCTCTGGTACCGCCTGCTGTCCGGGCGCCCGTTCAACGTCTTCGCGCTGCCGCACATCGACCCGCTGCTGGTGTTCGCGATGCTCATCCCGGTCGCGATCATCGGCGCCGTGGTGGTACCGCAGATGACCATGGGTCGCTCGCCGCACGTGCTTTACCAGCCGGAGCAGATCGACGTGAAGCTCGCCGACGTCGTCGGCGTGGACGAGGTCAAGGACGAGGTCGTCCGCAGCCTCAACCTGTTCCTGGCGCACCAGACCTTCGCCGACGAGATGGGCGGCCGCCCGCGCCGCGGCCTGCTCTTCGAAGGCGCCCCGGGCACGGGCAAGACGCTGCTCGCGAAGGCGATGGCCGCGGAGGCCGGTGTGCCGTTCCTGTTCGTCTCGGCCACCGCGTTCCAGTCGATGTTCTACGGCGCGACGGCTCGCAAGATCCGCTCCTACTTCAAGGTGCTGCGCAAGACCGCGGAGCGGGAGGGCGGCGCCATCGGCTTCATCGAGGAGATCGACGCCATCGCCGGCGTTCGCGGCGGGATGGAGCGGGCCGGGTTCACGGCCACGACGGTGGCCGTCGGCTCTTCGACCAGCTTCTGCTGCAGCGGCCCGCAGATCACACCGGCCGCATCCGCGCCGGGCGCTCCGGGCGCTCATGTCCGGAACCGGAACGGGACCGTCTCCGAGGGCACCGGCGGCGTGGTGAACGAGCTGCTCGTGCAGATGCAGTCCTTCGATACCCCGACCGGCCTGCAGAAGCTCGCCGGTGGTGTGATCGAGATGGTCAACGGCTTCCTGCCGTCGCACCGGCACTTCGCCAAGCCGAAGCCCAAGCCGGCCAACGTCCTGCTCGTCGCCGCGACCAACCGGGCCGACTCGCTGGACCCGGCACTGCTGCGACCCGGCCGCTTCGATCGGCGCCTCGCCTTCGGCCTGCCCGGCAAGACGGGCCGCCGCGCTCTGCTCGACTACTACCTGGACCGCAAGGCGCACGTCGCCGAGCTCGACGACCCGGAGCGTCGGGACGCCCTCGCCGCCGTCTCGCAGGGCTACTCGCCGGCCAAGCTCGAGCACCTGCTCGACGAGGGCCTGGTCAACGCGGTGCGGCGTGGCGCCAAGGCGATGACCTGGAACGACGTCGAGCGGGCCCGGCTCACCACCGAGGTCGGGCTCGGCATGCCGGTCGACTACACGGTCGGTGAGCGTCGGCTCATCGCCACCCACGAAGCCGGCCACGCCACCGTTGCCCACCTCGTCGCTCCGCAGCGTCGGCTGGAGGTCCTCAGCATCATCAAGCGTGGTGAGGCACTCGGCCTGCTCGCCCACGGTGACCGCGACGACGTCTACACCCGCTCCCGCACGGAGCTCCTGTCGATGATCCAGATCTCGCTGGGTGGCCAGGTCGCCGAGGAACTGTTCTTCGGCGACGTCTCGACCGGTCCCGCCGGCGACCTCGCCTACGCGACCGAGGTGGCGGCGCAGATGGTCGGGTCCGCCGGCATGCTCGGCTCGCTCGTCTCCTTCTCCGCCATCCAGGAGGGCTTCGGGGGCTCGAACCTGGTCGGCAAGGTCCTCGGCGACCCGGAAGCCCGCGCTCAGGTGGAGAGGCTGCTGCACGAGCAGAAGGAGGTCGTCCGCGACCTGCTGAAGAGCAACCGGCACCTCATTCAGGCGCTGCGCGACAACTTGCTGGAGCGGGACGAGCTGATCGGTTCCGAGATCACCGACGTGCTCGCCGGCGCAGCGACGCCCGCCGTCGTCGACCTGCGGGACCCGGAGGGCGTCGCCTCCTGAGCCCAGCTCCTCTACCCTGGCCCGCGGCTCGCGCGCGGCAGGTCCGCGCCTCCGTACCCTGGTCGGGTGGCACCTCCCGGCCGGGGCGCGGCAGCACCGGCAGCAGCAGGACTCTCGACATCGAGGACAGCGGCTCCGGCTCGACCCGACGAGGGCGAGCCCGGGCCGCTGTTCCTCGTCGTCTCCTACGCCGTCCTGCTCGTGTTCGGGTTCACCGCCGGGCTCCTCGGCGCTTTCCTGCTCTCCGCCGGGCCGCGCGTCGGCACCACGTTGGTGCTCCCCATCGGGCTGCTGGTCGCGGTGATCCTGCACCCGCTTGCGGGCTACGTGGGGCTGCTGCTCACCGGGACCCGGGCCGGCACGCTGACCCCGCTGATCGGGTGGTCAATGGTGGTTCTCCCGCTGTCCTCGGGCACCGCGGAGGGCGACGTCATTCTCCCCGGTTCCGCGTTGTCGCTCGTCTACCTGCTGGTCGGGGTTCTGACGTTCGGGGTGATCGGCGTGGTGACCCGTCCGACCCGGGGTCGCTCGGCGCTGTCACGGCGCTGATCGGGTTATCACCGGTGGCATAAAGTCGTGGGAGTGGCCATGGATCCGGAGGAGTACCGCCGGGTCGTCAGCCGGTTCACGACCGGCGTCACTGTCGCCACCACCGTCGGCCCGGCCGGGCACACCGTCACCCTCACGGCAAACGCGTTCACCTCGGTGTCGCTCGACCCCGTCCTGGTGTTGCTGTCGGTCCAGCGCAGCGCGGCCTTCCACGCTGCCGTGCTGCAGAGCGGCGTCTGGGGGGTCTCGATCCTGGCCGAGAGCCATGAGGCGTTGTCGCGATTCCACGCCAGCAAGGTCCGGCACGAGCTGGACGACTCGTTCGACGGAGTCCCGACCTTCCGCGGGTCGGTCACCGGCGTCACGCTGATCGCCGACGCGGTCGCGACGCTCGAGTGTCGCACCACCGCGGTCTACCCCGGCGGGGACCACACGTTGCTGCTGGGCACCGTCGAGAGTGCCTCGTCGCCAAACCCGGCTGCGGCACCGCTCGTGTTCTACGAGGGCACCTACCGATCGCTGTTCGCGGACCTGTCGACCTTCTCGGACGGCCGGGCCGGCTAGCAGTTCCTGGTCAGTACACCTGGCCCGGCACCAATCCGGACGCTCGCACCATCAACCGCTCCTGAAGGGCGGACGTGAGCTGTCCCGCCAGGCCTGCCTCGGTCCGGAGGGCGGCGCTCAGCGACTCCGGGGTCGCCACGCCGCGGGGCAGCGGCAGCAGCGGGATCAGGGCGCCGAGCAGCGATCGCTGCGTAGGCGGAGGGTCGGTCCACGCCGGCAGCCGGGGGTCGTCGACCACCCCGTGCTTCGAGACGTAGACCCAGACCGTGTCGTGCGCCGCCGCGAGCCGGCCCACGATCTGGGGGGTGTCGTTGACGGGATGCCGTCCCGGGTCCAGGGGCACGCGGAGGTAATTGGGTTCCGTCGCATCCAGAACCGCCACCTGGTTGGCGTCGAGAAAGCAGAGCACGGCCGGGCTCGAGGTGCCGTCCAGCGCTGCCGGGGCGAACGGCCAGTACCCCGAGCGGCCCAGGTGGGCGCTCGGCCGAATCTGCAGCCGCGCGACCGACACCAGCACCCCGAACACCTCGCCGCTGCACGGCCGGCCATGGAACTTGGCCGTCAGCTGCGCCGGGCAGGCGTTCGAGCCGATGCTCAGGACCGGCAGCCGACCCGCCGGAATCGGCTCGGTCAGCGGTCGGAGTTCGTTGTCGCGCAGGCGAAACGCGCCGGTCGCGCGCTCACCTGGATACGACAGCGGGTCGTCGAGCGGCGCGAGCCTTCTCGCGCCGCTCGACCTGCCGTCTCGTGACGTCAACCGGTCAGGCGTGTCGTTGCTGGGGCCGGGCACCCGACGTGGCGGGAACGTCGTAGCCGGCTTCGCCTCGGAGTTCGCGCTCGATCTCGGCCAGCGAGCGGTTCTTCGTCTCCGGCACCCGCGCCCGCATGAACACGAACGACAGCACGGTGATACCCCAGAACGGCAGCGCGGCGGACGTAAGGGTTGCGTTGCGTGACTCCCGCAGCGATCGATGACACGGTGGCCTCCTGAGCCGGCCCTGAGGGGGTCGTGTCTTGAAACATGTGCCCCGTTGACGAGAACGACATGTGTCCGCCGCGCCACGAACTTGCGTGGCCTGCACGGGCGCTCGGCGTCGCCTGCATCGGCATGTCGCGGTCGACAAGTGCTCGAAAATGTCTCAGTGTGTGCGCTCGCCGAACCCTTACTCGGGACCCGAGCGGACAGGAGCCGTTGATGCCCGCACCACGGAACAGCCGGACCGAACCGTCGAGCCGAGGCGCGCCGACGCTCCAGGGAAAGCAGTTGGCTGCCGAGGCGCTCGGGACCGGGCTGCTGGTGTTCTTCGCGGTCGGCGTGGCCACGCTGACGTTCGGGTTCCACACGGACGGCAGCAGCGTCGCGGCTGGGGTCGTCGCTACCGCGCTCGCTTTCGGTCTCGTCCTGCTCGTGCTCGCCTACGCGTTCGGTCCGATCTCCGGCTGCCACGTCAACCCGGCGGTCACCCTCGGGTTCGTGGTCGCCCGCCGCATGTCGTTGATCGAGGCGGCCGGCTTCTGGGTGGCGCAGGTCGTCGGCGGCATCGGTGGGGCCCTGGTGCTGTGGGGCGTGATGAGCTCGGCCGACGGCTACGACCGCAAGACCACCGGCCTCGGCGCAAACGGGTTCGGGTCCGCATCCGCCGTCGGGTTGAACGCCACCGGTGCGGTGATCGTCGAGATCCTCCTGACCGCACTGTTCGTCTTCGTCGTGCTGAGCGCTACGCGGAACACCGCCGCCCCCCAGGTGGCCGGCGTCGTGATCGGGCTCGGCCTCACCGTGGTCCACCTCATCGGCATCCCGCTGACCGGCACGTCGGTGAACCCGGCTCGCAGCATCGGCCCGGCCTTGATAGTCGGCGGGCTGGCTCTCAGTCAGCTCTGGGTGTTCGTGCTGGCGCCGTTGGTCGGCGGGGTGATCGCCGCGTTGACGCACAACTTCTTCTACCCGGTCGTGGACGAGCAGGCGGTCCGGCTCGACGTCGCGGAGCCGGTACTGGAGCGGCCGTCCACCGTGGAGCCGGGGGAGGGCAGGGGCGCGCCCGCCGGGCAGTCGACGGCGGCAGGTGGGCAGGAGGCGCCGCCGCGCTGAACCGGAGCCGGCCCGTCAGTCTGCGAGCCACCTGTCGACCCCGGCGATGCCGTCGTCGATCACCGACTGCGGCGCCCCGGAAGCCACCAGCGATGAGTGAGCGATGGCGGCGAGCTGACCGTCGGACAGGCCCATCGTGTCCCGGCAGAGCTGATACTCCTCCAGCAGGCCTGGGCCGAAGAGCAGCGGATCGTCGGCGTTGAGACTGCAGCGGACACCGGCGTCCAGCAGCCGGGTCAACGGATGCGACGCGAGGTCGTCCACAACGGAGAGCAGGAGGTTCGACGTCGGGCACACGTCGAGGCAGACCTGCTCATCGGCCAGGCGCCGCAGCAGCCCCGGGTCTTCCACGGCTCGGACGCCGTGCTCGATC
Organism: Frankiaceae bacterium; assembly: GCA_035468175.1. Classification (GTDB taxonomy): domain Bacteria; phylum Actinomycetota; class Actinomycetes; order Frankiales; family Frankiaceae; genus JAVEDQ01. The sequence goes on from DATITC010000136.1 coordinate 16,633, forward strand.
CGGTGGGCGCCGAGGACGTCGAGGGCTCCTCGAACGCTGGCGGGACCGTCGAGTTCCCCGGCGTGCGGGGTGCTCAGGAGACCCGCTTCCCGGGCGATCCGGAACGCCTCCTCGAACGGCTCCGGCGGATGCCCCTGCTCGTCGTTGGCCAGCCCGAACGCGACCACGCCCTGGCCGGCGTAGCGCGCAGCGATCCGCGCCTGCTCGGCGGCGTCCTCCGGGGACCGGGTCCGGTCCGCGGCGAGCATCAGTCCGGCCGCCACCCCCGTCCGTCCGGTGGCCCCGGCGATCGCGTCGAGCGCCATCTCGAGCACCTGCTCGTCCGGCCCGAGCCGTTGCCGGTGGTGCGGCAGGAAGAACGCCGGCTCGACGTAGACCGCTCCGGCTGCGGCCGCGTCGTCCAGCGTCTCCTCGAACAGTCGGGTCAGGTCCTCGGGAGTTCGCAGCACCTCGCAGGCGGCGACGTACATCTCGGCGAACATCGGGAAGCTCCCGAAGCCGCGGACCACCGGCACCTCCATGCCGTGCGTGTCGGCGAGGTCCCGCAAGGTCGACGGGCGCATCCCGCCCTCGAGGTGGAGGTGCAGGTGCGCCTTGGGCAGCAGAGCGAGGCTGCGGTCGAGCGGCGGTGCGGAAGGCATGGACGCACGGTAGAGACCGGTGGCCTTGTGGCGGGCGGCTCGATCGGTCGCGTCGGGATGGGCGAACCTCGCGTTCGTGACATCCGAAGTGTCGGATTGCCCCAGCCTGGGCATTTTGACAGGTGATGCCGAACACAGCGGGGGTACGCGTGAGCCAGGTCCAAAGCCAGATGCGAGTCAGCGGCGATTCCAGCCGGGTCGGGTCATCCGATGTCCCGAAGCGCGAGATGGAGTTCGAGCAGTGGGTCGCGGACCTGCCGAAGTACTTCGCCGAGAACAACGACATCGTCCTGAGTCACATCTTGGCCGTGCTGTCGTCGACGTTCCCGGAAGGTGAGAACTTCTTCGTCCGGTCGGTCGCGGCGGTTCAACATGAGCTCACGGACCCGACGTTGCTGGCGGACGTGGACGGGTTCATCGGTCAAGAGGAGATGCACGGTCGCGAGCACCGAGTCCTCAACGAGCGCTTTGCCGAGCTCGGGTATCCCACCCGCGGCATCGGCAGCTACGTGAAGGGCCTGTATTGGGTCCGCGAACGGATGCAGACCAAGCTGGTCAACCTGGCGTTCACGGCTGCGCTGGAGCACTACACCGCCACGTTGGCCGAGCTGCTCCTCACGAATGACGATGCGCGGGAAGCGATCGGCCGCCGGGGGGCCCGCGACATCCTTACCTGGCACGCCCTCGAAGAGTCCGAGCACAAGGCTGTCGCGTTCGACGTCTATAAGGCCATGGGCGGCAAGGAACCCATGCGCATCATCGTCATGCTCCTCACCGACCTGCTGTTCATCTTCGAGACGTCGGTCATGGCCGCCATCTCCATCGCCAAGGACCCGAACACGTGGCGCCACCCGCTGAAGCTGGCCCGGAGCTTCGCGCGTCTACCGAAATCGCCGTTCCTGTCGTTGAAGGCTGCGCGCATGCTCGCGCAGTACCACCGGCCCGGGTTCCACCCCGACGACCGCGACACGAAGCAATTGATCGCCGAATGGCGCGAGGCACTCTTCGGTGACGACGGCGAATTGACGCAGCTGCTCGCCAGCTGACGCGGACCCGGCTCAGGCCGATGCTGATCGGCTGAGGCAGGCGAAGTAGTGACCCTGCTCCAGGTCCGTGATCAGTGTCGTGCCCGCCGCAGCTGCCGAACTCGCTGCCGAGACCGGCGTCGCTGTCCTCCGGGTCGCCCTCACCCGCTGGCTCGCAGACACCGCCGAGCGACCTTGGGAAGCCCACGTCGGCGAGACGATGACCGAGCTCCGCGGGCTGACCACCGAGCGCAGCGTCAGGGTGCGATGAAGTCTTGGGTGCTGTACCAGATGCCGGTGCTGGTTTTGACGGCGCCGATGCCGATGCCGGTGTAGGTGGGGTTGAGGAGGTTGGCGCGGTGGCTGGGGGAGTTCATCCAGGCGGTCGTCATGGCGTCGGCGGTGACGGGGCCCATGCCGATGTTTTCGCCGGCGCCGTGGGCTTTGCAGGCGGTGAGGATGGGGCCGAGGTTTTGGTGGGTGAAGGTGCCGGTGCGGGCCATGGTGGCGGACCAGGAGTTGGCGATGGCGTCGGCGCAGTTGGTGAGGACGAGGGGCTTGAGGTGGGCCTTGGTGCGTTCGGCGTTGACGAGGGTGAGGACGCGGCCTTCGAAGGTGCTGGCCTCGGTGGGCTTGGCCGGGGTGGGGGTGCTGGTGGCCGGGGCGCTGAGGGGGTTGCAGGCGGCGAGGGTGGTGAGTGCGGCGGCGGCGAGGGCGAGGCGGAGCGGTGTGCGGGTCATGGTTTCTCCTTGGAAGAGCCACCATGGCGCGGGGGCGTACTTGGATAACTAGGCTCGGGTGCGGCTTCTGTACGACCGTTCGGCCTAACTTTCCGGCCGGTTCTGTGGCATTCGGCGGGCAAGACGCCCGGTCAGCCCGAGATCCTCACGTGGCTTCATGACCGCTGCGGCCGCGGCCGACCTCGGGGTCACCACCCATCATCGCGAGCATCGACCAGCCGCCGGAGCGGACGAAGCGCACCAGGAGAGCCGCGGCCAGGAGCAGGAAGACGATGTTGAGGTAGGTCGTGTAGTTCCACGAGACCTGCGCCATCTCGACCTTCGCGTGTCGAGCTCCTGTCGGCACCAGGCCGGTGGCCCCGAAGAGGATCTCGACAACGTAGCCGGCGACAACACTGGCGACGTACAACGTGGCGAAGAGGAAGGTCGCCATATTGGCGCCGTAGTACTTCCGGTAAATGACCAGGATCGGGATGATCATCAGGTCGGCAAAGATGAAGCTGACGACGCCGCCGAAGCTGATGCCCCCGTTCCAGAGCACCGCAGCCAGCGGAACGTTGCCGATGGAGCAGACGAAGCTGAGGACCGCCACGACCGGTCCGATCAACGGCCCCCACAGCTTGGCCAGCAGCGGGTGGTCGGTGAGGAACAGGTGGCTCCAGAAGCTCTCCGGCACCCAAGCCCCGACCGCACCCGCGATGAGCAGGCCGATGACCACGTCGCGCAGCACCGCGGCCCACTCCATGACGAAGATGTGGCTTACCGAGGTCAGCCCTGAGCGCGATGTGAGGCGCTTCCAGACCGAGCCCTGCTCGGCGATGCTCATGTCCATGGCTGCGTGGCCTTCCATGGAACCGGCCAGCCCGCGGTCCGCCTGCTCGCGGGCGGCGTCGAGAAGTCGGGGCTTGAGGAAGCTCCGGAACAGCATGGCCAGCACGATGATCATCACCGGCCCGCCGATGAACTCGGCGGCGGTGAACTGCCACCCGATGATGAGCGCCAGGATGATGCCGAGCTCGATCACCAGGTTGGTGCTGGCGATCTGGAAGGCCATCGCGGAGGTGAAGCTGGCGCCCTTCCGAAACAAGGAACGAGCAAGGGCGACCGCCGCGTAGGAGCACGACGAACTCGCTGCCCCCAGTCCGGTGGCGATGGTCAGGGTCTTGGGCTTGTCGTTGCCGAGGAGGCGGGTGATGGCCTCGCGGTGGACCACTGCCTGCACGACGGCCGACAGGGTGAAGCCGAGGACGAGCGCCCAGATGATCTCCCAGGTCATCCCGAAGGTGAGCTCGAGGGCGTGCCCGATGGCGTGGACAACGTTCATACGTCAGTTTCCTCCGGTGGCCCTCACGACCGTCGGGCATATCGTACAAGTACCCCCGGGGGGTACAAGCGTTTAGTTCCCCACCGCCCGCCTGTGACTGCTCTGACCATGCCGGCGATGGCCTCAGCGGCCGTGCCGGAGCAGGTCCGCGTCTGCGGCTTCCCTCAGAGTTGCGGCGGCAACTCCCATGAGTAGCGATACTCGCCGCGCAGCTCGGGTGAATACGCAGTCAGCCTTCGCACCTGCACGTGCGGGTTGTCCTTGCCGGCCGGCCGGTACCAGATGCCCAGGGGAGCGGCGGCTTCGAAGCCGAAGCGCGCGTAATACGCAGGTGCGCCGAGTAGCACGAGAATGGGGAGCCCGGCCCGGTCGACGCGGTTGACGAGTTCGGTCATCAGGGCGGTGCCCACCCCGCCACCCTGCCGTCCGGGGACGACAGCCAGTGGTGCCACGCCGGGAACGGGATGCCCGTTCAGCCGTCCCACGGAGCTGGCGACGTAGCCCACGACCGTCTCGTGCATGCCAGCGACAAGCTCGACGTCGGCCGTGCCGCGATCCCAGATCGCTCGCACGATCTGTAGCTCCTGTGAGGCATCGCCGCCGTTCACGCCGAACGCCGCGTGGACAACCGCGAGGACCGCGTCTCGATCCGAGGGATGCGCCGCTCGCACCCAGGAGCCACCGCTCACGTCTGAAGCATGCCGGGACGGGGTCGAGAACTAAATGAGCGAGGACACCGGGCGTGGATCACCGGAACGGGCCATCCCGCACCATGAGCTTTCCGGGCGATGCCGGGCCAGTGCACGTTGCCCTGACGTCGTCGACATGACGAACACCAGGATGCAACGGCATCCCGACGCCCACTCGACCGGATGGGCACGCACGTTCGCCGCGCTGTATGAACCGTTCTTGTGGGTCGGTGAGCGCGCTGGCATGCGCCGCCACCGGCAGGACCTCCTGACCCAGGCGCGCGGCCGAACCTTGGAGATCGGGAGTGGCACCGGCCTGAATCTCCTCCACTACCCGGACGACATCGACGAGCTCGTACTCGCCGAGCCCGAGCCGGCAATGCGCCAGCGCCTCGAGGGCGAGGTGCGTCGCAGCGAGTGCAAGGCGCAGGTGATCGACGCGGGAGCGGAGCAACTGCCGTTCGACGACGCGACCCTTGACACGGTCGTCTCGACGTTGGTCTTGTGCACGGTCGATGCTCCCGAGGTGGCGCTGCGCGAGATCGGGCGCGTGCTGCGCCCGGGTGGGCAGCTGCTGTTCATCGAGCACGTGCGTTCGGACTCCGCGACGCTTGCTCGCTGGCAGGATCGCCTCGCGGGACCGTGGCAACGCTTTGCCGAGGGGTGTCGGTGCAACCGTTCGACTCTCGAGCTGATCGACGCGGGCGGGTTCCGGCTCGACTCACGTACCGCCGAATGGCGAGCGATGCCGCCGATCATCCGCCCGCTGGTCGTCGGTCGGGCCCGGCGCTAGTCGAGGAGGAATAGCGTTCCGGGTGGGGCGCCGCCGACTGTTGCCGGTAGCCGCCTCACCGCACCCGTACCCCCCAAGCGGCTCCTGGTCAGGTTCCGGCGAGCATGGCAATCGCCAGGATCACGGCGACCACCGCGGCGACGATGGCCAGCGGCGCGAGCGGCTCCCGCGCGGATCGGCTGCGGAAGGCCATGAGCACGGGGAGGATCCCGAGGAACACAACGCCGGAGAAGAACGCCACCACGAGGTAGACGGCGACGATGGCGAACGTGATGTAGGCGAAGCGGTTGCCGGGCGCGGCGGGCTGAGGTGGCGGGCTGTGCTGGTACTGCTGACCGCCGTAGGGCTGGTTCCCGTACTGCTGGTTCCCGTACTGCTGGTTCCCGTACTGCTGACCATTGTTGGGCTGGCCGTACTGCGGTGCTCCGGATTGCTCCGCCCCGTACTGCGGAGTGCCCTGCTGCCCGCCGTACTGCTGCCCGCCGTACTGGGAGGGCCCGTGATCGGTCGCTCCAACCGGTGCTGTAGCTCCGGAAGACCCGTTCGCAGCTGGCGTCGCAGAGCTCAGCCCTGCGCCTCCGTTCGGTACGGCCGCCTGCCCGTCTTGCGTGTGGTCGGTCCAGGTCTCCCCGTCCCACCAGCGGAGCGATGCCGAGCCGGACGGGTCGGAATACCAGCCGGCCGCAACAATCGAAGACACGGACTCTCCTCACAAGGGAAACGACAATGACGTCGACCACAAGCCGGGTGACTTGAGGATCGCAGAACGACCAGTCTCTGCGTCACCCGTTCGGCACGCTCTGCCCCCCTGAGGCCGATTCATTCCAGAGCGTCATCAGTTGTGGACGTTCGCGCAGGATCGAGCTCGGGTGATGGTCGCGCCCTGCGCGGGCGATCTGTGGCGGGAATGTTCGGGTTGCGCGTACGGGTCGGTCCGGACGGGGTAGGAAGATCGCATGGCGCTCGTCCGGGTCTGCGACATGCACGACCTGAGCGAGTGGTGGGTCGAGGTCGAAGCCACCCGCACCTTCGGCATCGACGGTCGGACGTACGAGCTCGACCTCTGCGGTGAGCACGACGCCGCGTTGACCGAGGTACTGACTCCGTTCGTGCGGCAAGCGCGGAAGCTGCCGCGGAGGTAGCGCGGTCCCGTCCCCCCGATCAACGCCCTGCCAGGCCACCTCAAGTGATCAGTGGAGATCTTGGGCCTGAACCACCAGCTCAGCGGCTCAAGATCCGCACAGATCAACTCGAGGAGCACCTGCCGCTCGTGCACGCAGTGCTGCGCTCCACGCGGACTGCCCGACGCGGACTGCCCGACGCGGACTGCTAGGTCGTCAGTCGACCAGGATGGATCACCCGAGCGACGCCGCGGCCCAGGACGGGTCTCGCCCGATGAACCCGATCAGCTGGTCCTGCGGACCGGCGTCCGGCGGTACCGGCACCCGGGCGCCGTACTGCCCCGACGACCGGAGCAGCTCGTCAATCGGCTCCATTCCGGCCAGCAGGTCGGCGCAGAGCTGCGGGTCCAGCCGGTCGTCCTGACCGGTGGCTCGGGCCAGGTCCCAGGTGTGCAGGAAGACGTCCGTCGTGTAGAACCTGTCGATCGCCTGGTCCACCGGCAGCTGGCCGATGTGCGGGTTCTGCAGCAGCCGGCCGGCCGTGCCCGGGTCGTCCAGCAGGGCCTGCACCGCTGCCGCGTGCGCGTGCCAGGCGGCGGCCGGGTCCTCGTCCACACTGATCCCGGTGGACAGCTCGATTCCCGCTCCCCCGGCCAGCAGGGCCGGCAGCCACTCGGTCAGATGCCGCACCACGTCCCGGGCCCGCCAGCCCTGAACCGGCGTCGGCGCGTCCCAGTTGCGGGTGCCGAGCACACGGTCGGTGAACCCCGCGGCCAGCTGCCGGTGCCGCTCGGCCGGTTGGTCAAAGGACACCATCGGTCACCAGCTCCTCAAGCTTGTCGTAGCCCTCGTTGACCCCGGACTCCATGCCGCTGCGCAGCCATGCGTCCCGACCCTCGAAGCTGTCCACCAGCGACTGCGCATGCAACCGGGTGTGGCCGTCGCCGAGGTCCTCGAACCGCAGCGTTTCCAGCGCGACCTCGTCCGGAGCGCCGTCGAAGGTGAAGGTCTGCACGATTCGATCCGGCCGGACCTCGTGGAAGGTGCCGTGGAAGCCGAACTCGACCCCTTCGCGGCTGGCCACGTAGCGCCAGCAGCCGCCGGTCCGGGCGTCCCACTCCTCGATTCGGGTGTCCAGGCTGCGTGGTCCGACCCAGCGGGCGAACAGCTCCGGATCGGTGTGCGCCCGGTGCAGCTGCGCGGGGGTAGCCACGAAGTCCCTGGTGATCCGGATGATCGGCAGCCCCGGATCGGCCTCGATCCGCGCGGCGGGGTAGGTGGTGGTGGGCGTCATGCTGACTCCTGTCTAGGGGGGTTCGTGTTTTCGGCGTCGTCGTCCATCGCGGCAAGCACGGCGTCAAGGCGGCGGTACCGCTCCTCGGCCTGCAGTCGGTAACGCTCGATCCACCGGGTCATCAGGTCGAACACCTCGGCCTCGAGATGCACCGGCCGACGATGCGAGTGCCCGTCGCGGCTGACCAGCCCGGCGTCCTGCAGCACCCTCACGTGCTTGGACACGGCCTGGACGGTGACGTGGTACGGCGCGGCCAGCTGCCCCACCGTGGCGTCGGCCACGGAGAGCCGGGCCAGCAGGTCCCGCCGGGTGGGGTCTGCCAGGGCCGCGAACACTCGGGAGAGCTCGTCTGCCAAGCCATCACCTCAACTCATCGGTTGACGAAGACCCTAGCCTCGAGCGCGTGTCATCGTCAACCGATCGGTTGCGAAATAGGCGACCCGATGGTCAGGCCTTGCGGGCGACGACCGCGCTGTAGGTGATGGGTTCGCCGGACATCCGCCGCCGGTGCGCGAAGGTCTTCTGACGCACCACCTGCGTGGTCGGGTCTGCCGCCGCCAGGGCCCCGAGCAGGTCCTGGCCGGCCGGGTCGACGACGTCGGGTGCGATGGTGGCGGCAAACCAGGCGCCAGGCGGAAACGCGGCCCACCACCGCGCGACGTCGGACACCTCGATGTGCCCGCCGCCGAACGCACCGGCCCCGGTCAGGGCGTTCAGCCCGTGGTCGGCCACCAGTTGCTCCGGGGTGACCTCGTCCACCCCGGCAATCGCGTAGACCTCGTACAGCTCGGGACGGTCGCGGCGAGCGGCGTCCCGGGCGGCCACGACACCGTCGGTACCGGCAACCACCTGCGCGCCGCGGGCGTGCAGCTCCGAGCCGACGACACCGTTCCCGGCGCCCACGTCCAGCACCCGCAGCTCTGCCATCGACGCCCCCGCCTCAGCGACGGCGTCGGCGAGCGTCCCGGCCAGCACTTGCGGGGAGACGCAGCCGAGCCGGTGCTGCACCACCTCTTCGTAGAGGCCCGGGACGGCGTAGACCCGCGAGTAGTCGTGCAGCACGATCCGCTCGCTGCTGCCGTCGTCCTGGGTGAGGACGAAGCTCTCCTCGTCCTGTCCTCGTCCCGGCGCCTCGTCGAGCTCAATTCGCAGACCCGTGTTTCCGTCCCCCACCACTGCTCCTTGTCAAATCTCGTCCCCGACGCCCGTTGGGCCGCTCGGTGGCAGTCTTACACCGGCCTGCGGGCCGGCGTTGGCGGCGCTGGCGGCCCGGTGGGACACCGTGCTGCTGCAGCGGCTCCGGGAACGGTCTTCTCACCCTCTTCGCGCTTATGCGACACCCTTCTCGTGTGCCGCGCCGCGGCCCGAGGAGGCGTAAGCGATGGAGTTCCAGGACGAGACCCGACGACGGTCGCTGCTCACGATGGCATTACTGGTTCCCTCGCTGCCGGAGTGGCCGTTCCGCTGCTATGGAGCTCGTCGAACTCGGCGTCGTCGTCGCAGCCGCTCCTCGGGGCGCCAGTGGCTTCGACCGGGCCTTCCGCTCCGGCGCCGGGGCAACTGCAGATCGAGCTCGCAAAGATCGACGCGCTGCTTGCCGGGGAGCGGACTTGCCCGGCAACAGGATGCGGTCCCCAACCGCACACGCAGCCCGTGAAGCGAGGCAAACCGGTGCACCACGTGGCCCATGTGCACGTTCACCACGTGGCCCGTGTGCACGTCCACCACCTCGCTAACCCGCACCCGGCTCACCACGCGTCCGTCGGGCATCACCTGCCAACCGGGCACCCGAAGCCGGTCGGGCACCACCTGCCACCCGGGCACCCGAAGCCGGTCGGGCATCACCTGCCAACCGGGCACCCGAAGCCGGTGGGGCATCACCTGCCAACCGGGCACCCGAAGCCGGTCGGGCACCACCCGACCAGCCATGGACCGACTGGCCAGAAGCCCCCGAGCACCTCAACTCCGAGCACGTCGACTCCGAGCACCTCCGCTCCGAGCGGCATCGGAGCGAGAACCACAGACCCGACCCCGTCCGGTCCGACCGCGACGAACCCGACATCGGCCGGCAACAGGGGCTCGACGGCAACATAGACCGCCTGAGGGAATCCACCACTGCCTCCAGCGAACCCAGGACGGCTCACCTCAGCCCGTGCACGGTAAGGGCCAGGTATCCCGCCCGCGGGGGGTTGGGACTACCTGGCAGCTGCCTATTCCCGTCGTCCTGCCATCGGTAGCGAAGCCGCCGCGTATCCCCGAACTTGAAACCGGCTTTGAACGCGGCGACGAGCCGACCCTGCTCGTTCGACGGCACGCGCGCACCCTCGGGCCACGTCCCTCCAGGATCACGCGTCCCAGCGGTCAGCTGGGCCCGGACACGCTGTTGATCGATGCTGGCGACGCCGACGGTGACGGCGGTGCTTCGCGGATCCGGCCGGAACCAACTCGCCCACATGGACTGTCGGCGGTGCACGTCGAGCCGACCGAGGGCTTGCCACACACCCTCGTTTGCCAGCCGCGGGGCGACGAGCGGCGGGATCGGTGCCGGCCGCCCGCCGGTGGAGACGTCCAACGCGGAAGACGTCGGCACCGTCCCCGAGGCGCTCGGGGGTCCCGACCCGGGCCGTTGGCGCGTGTAGTACCAGTTCTCCACCGAGTTGACGAGCGGAGCGCCGCCGTGATCCCGGGTCCACTCCACGAGCCGAAGCGACCAGCTCGCGCTGCCCGGATAGATGAAGGCGTGGCCGAGAGAGACCCCGAGAGACGTCAGCAGGGCGACGGCGAGTGACAGGACCAGGAGTCGCCGTTTGCCTCGTCCGGCAGGGAGAAGGCCGTCCGGTGCGAATGCCATCTACCCAACGTGCGCTACGGCTCCTCTCGGCATGATGAGCAGAACCACTCCCAGCGACTTTGCACATGTACTTAGGTTCACCTAACGTCCACCTTGGCCGTCGTCGAGGGGAAGAACGTTGAGCTTGTCGGGCACGATCCTGCTGGGCCTGATCGCTGGCGGGACGATCTTCCTGGGGCTTCCCGTCGGGCGCCTGCGGCGGATGCGGCCGGAGCTCCGGATCTTCCTCAACGCTGTTGCCGTTGGGGTGCTCGTCTTCCTCGTCTGGGACGTGCTCTCCGCGGCCTGGGCACCTCTCGACGCGGCCCTTGGCGACGTCCACGACGGCACGGGCGGTGGCGGGCGCGTCGCGGGGTACGGGATCCTGTTCGCGACCGGGTTGACCGTCGGCTTGCTCGGCCTGGTTGCCTACGAGAACTGGCTGAGTCGCCGCAGCAAAGCTCTGAGCAGGAACTTCGGCCCCGGTGCCATGTCGGTCGGCGAGCTGACCGCCCGCCGTGCCGGAATCGCGGGCTGGTCGGCCGGCCGGCGTATGGCATTGATGATCGCCATCGGAATCGGCCTGCACAACTTCGCCGAAGGGCTCGCGATCGGACAGTCCGCGGCGAAGGGTGACATCGCCCTCGCGACGTTGCTCGTCGTCGGATTCGGGCTGCACAACGCCACGGAGGGCTTCGGGATCGTGGCTCCCCTCGCCGGTGGCGACGAGCGACCGAGCTGGGGCTTCCTCGCCGCGATGGGCGTCGTGGGAGGAGGCCCGACCTTCGTGGGCGCGGCCATCGGCCACGGCTTCACCAGCGAACCGGTGAGCGTCGCGTTCTTGACGCTGGCCGCCGGGTCGATCCTCTACGTCGTCGTGCAGCTGCTGGGGGTCGCCGCCAAGGCAAAGCGATCCGATCTGGTGGCCTGCGGTCTGCTGCTGGGTCTTTTGGCCGGGTTCGCCACTGACGCGATCGTGACCGCCGCCGGCGTCTGAAACATGGGACTGAGGCCGGCCTGACCGGATTCTGAAGACCGGCGGCACATACATCGCAAGTCGTACGCCCGGCGCAGAAGATCACTCGCAGGTCTGTCGGCCGGGAGCGCTGGCCAGACGACAGTGAAGACACACGATGAAAGGTGTCTTCGATGATCGAAGCTCGCTCCCTGACCAAGCGGTACGGGGACAAGGTGGCGGTCGACTCGCTCACCTTCACCGTCCGTCCCGGCATCGTCACCGGCTTTCTCGGCCCGAACGGTGCCGGGAAGTCGACGACCATGCGCATGATCCTGGGACTCGACCGGCCCACGTCGGGTTCGGTGACCGTGAACGGCAAGCCCTATGTGGACCAGGCTGCCCCGCTGCACGAGGCCGGCGGCTTGCTGGAAGCACGTGCCGTGCACACCTCGCGCTCGGCGTACAACCACCTGCGCGCCCTGGCCGCAACGCATCGGATTCCGGCCCGCCGGGTCGACGAGGTGATCGATCTCGTGGGGCTGCGGGAGGTGGCGCGTAAGCGCGCCGGCGGGTTCTCACTCGGGATGGGTCAGCGGCTGGGCATTGCCTCCGCGTTGTTGGGCGACCCCGCCACGGTCATCCTCGACGAGCCGGTCAACGGGCTCGATCCCGAGGGCATCCGGTGGGTGCGTGATCTGCTGAAGGGTCTGGCGGCGGAAGGAAGGACGATCTTCGTCTCGAGCCACCTGATGAGCGAGATGGCGCTGACCGCCGAGCACGTGATCGTGGTCGGTCGCGGCCGTCTGATCGCCGACATGAGCGTCGCCGACCTCATTCGGAGCGCCTCCACGAACCTCGTCCTGGTCCGGACCCCCGACGCCGCGCAACTCCGCTCGCTGCTCGGGGGTCCTGACGTGACCGTGTCCAGCAGCGAGCAGGACGTGTTGGAGGTGTCTGGACTGACTCCGGCTCAGGTCGGTGGCATCGCCCGCGACGCCGGCCTCGTCCTGCACGAACTCCGGACCCAGCAGGCCTCGCTCGAGGAGGCGTTCATGGACATGACCCGAGATTCCGTCGAGTTCCAGACGGTCTCGACCCAGCGAGACGAGGTGGCGGCATGAGCACGGCAACGATGACACCCCAAACCGGGCCGACCCGATCGGTGAGCGGGAACCGGACGCCGTCCTCCTCGGGCGTCTCCACCGTTGGCGTGATCGCCTCCGAGTGGATCAAGCTGCGGTCGCTGCGGTCGAGCTGGCTGACGCTAGCCGCCGCGGTGATCGGCATGGTCGGCATCGGATGGCTGGTCTCGTTCGAGACGAACAGCCACTGGTCCCATATGCAGCCTGACGAGCGGATCGGCTTCGACCCGGTCTCGCGCAGCCTCACCGGGGTCTACCTGGCTCAGCTCGCGATCGGTGTGCTGGGGGTCCTGGTCATCACCGGTGAATACGCCACCGGCATGATCCGCGCAACGCTGTCGGCGGTGCCGCGACGGTTCCCCGTGCTCTGGGCCAAGCTGGGCGTGTTCGCCTCAGTGACGCTTCTTCTCATGCTCGTGTCCTCGTTCGCCGCGTTCCTCGTCGGTCAGCAGCTACTCGGCAGTCATGGCACGACCCTGTCGGCGCCGCACGCGCTCCGCGCGGTCATCGGGGTCGCGCTGTACCTGACGGTTGTGGGCGTCCTCGCGATCGGGCTCGGGTTCATCATCCGGAGCACCGCGGGCGGGATCGCGGCCCTGTTCGGACTCCTGCTCGTTCTCCCGGCGATCGGGCACGTGCTACCGACGAGCTGGCAGCAGCACATCCTGCCCTACCTGCCGAGCAATGCCGGCGGCGCGCTATACACGCTCAAGCCGGATCCGGGCACGCTGGCACCGTGGACCGGATTCGGCGTCATGTGCCTTTGGGCGCTCGCGGCCGTCGTAGCGGCAGCCGTGTTGCTGCGGCGGCGGGACGCCTGAGCTTGCTTCCCTCCGCCTTGCTACCCCGCGCGGACCTTCCGCGCGGGGCGGCGCGTGCCGCACTCTCTACGGAGCCGGACGCCGTCCGCCTCAGCCGCGAGACCCTGCCGGCCCCCCGGACAGGGCGGTGGCAACGGCTGTCCTCGGCCCACCCGTTGGCGGTGGACACCGCGACGACGGTGCTCCTGGCCGTGCTCACCGTCCCGTCGCTGCTGCACCGGGACGACGCAGCTCCCTGGGCGGCCTGGCTGTTCAGCTTCGGTCTGCTTCTGCCCCTCGCCCTCCGGCGGCGTGCGCCGAGCGCTGTGTTCTCGATCCTCGCCCTGATCGCCCTGACGCAATGGGCCGTCGGCGTGCGGATCGGCACCGACTTCGCACTGCTCGTCGCGCTGTACACGGTCGCCGCGCACCAGTCCCGTCGCCGGGCGCTGATAGCCGCCGGGGTCTGCGAGGTCGGTGTCGTCCTCGCCTCGATCCGGTTCGCCCCGGCGGGCGAGGACGTGCTGGCCTCGCTGGTGTTCCTCTCCGGTCTCGTCGCTGCCGCGTTGTCCATCGGCATCACCATGCGGACCCGGCGTGCCTACCTCGCCTCGGTGCTCGACCGAGCGGTGCGCCTCGAGCGCGAACGAGACCAGCAGGCCAGGCTCGCCGCCACCGCGGAGCGAACGCGCATAGCTCGCGAGCTGCACGACATCATCGCGCACAACCTCTCCGTCATGGTCGCCCTCGCCGACGGGGCCGCTATTGCGAACGCGAGGGAGCCGGAACAGGCCTCCGGAGCCATGCAGCAGGTCTCCGCCACCGGGCGTCAGGCGCTGAGCGAGATGCAGCGGCTGCTGGGCGTCCTGCGTGAAGACGCGGAGCCTTCCGACCGGGCGCCCCAACCTGACCTGTCACAGCTGGACGAGCTGCTGGCCCAGACTCGGAAGGCCGGGATCCCCGTACGACTCACAGTCCAGGGCACCCCGGTATGCCTCCCGCCGACGCAGGAAGCCGCGATCTACCGAATCATCCAGGAGGCCCTCACCAACGTGCTCAAGCACGCGGTAGGAGCGTCCGACGTCGCCGTGCTGCTGCGCTGGACAGCTCGCGCGTTGTTCCTTGAGATCGCAGACGATGGTGAAGCCACCATCGCTGTTCGCGATCGCATCTCCGCCGGCCACGGCTTGTCCGGAATGACCGAGCGGATCTCGCTCTTCGGCGGAAAGATGTCGGCCGGCCCGCACAGCGGCCGCGGGTGGTCCGTTCGAGCGGAACTCCCGCTCGACGAGGCGGCCGAGCACCGATGACCGTCCGGGTGATCCTGGTCGACGACCAGCCGCTGCTTCGCCTCGGCTTCCGCATGGTCCTGGGCGGCGAGCCCGACATCGACGTGATCGGTGAGGCTAGCGACGGAGCGGCGGCCGTTCGGTTGACGGAGGAGTTGGCACCGGACGTCGTGCTGATGGACGTCCGCATGCCCGGCATGGACGGGGTGGAAGCGACCCGGCAGATCGTCGCGGTCCACAGCCCTGCTCGCGTGCTGATCCTGACCACGTTCGACTTCGACGAGTACGCATTCGCCGGGCTTCGTGCCGGTGCAAGCGGATTCCTGCTCAAGAACGTCCCGCCGGCCGAACTGTGCAATGCCATCCGTGCCGTGGCCAGCGGTGACGCCGTCGTCTCTCCCCGGATCACCCGGCGGCTGCTCGACAGGTATTCCGCGGACCTGCATCCGGCCGACGAGGACGCGGACATCCATCCGCTGATCGAGGGTCTCACCGAGCGGGAGCGGGAAGTGCTGCTGGAGGTCGCCGCCGGGCTGAGCAACGCCGAGATCGCCGAGAAGCTCGTGCTCTCGGAGGCGACGGTCAAGACGCACATCACGCGGATCCTCGGCAAGCTCGGCCTGCGCGACCGCGTCCAGGCCGCCGTGTTCGCCTATCGCCACGGAATCGTGCGGCCGTGACGCGTCCGGTTCCGCACGGATCCTCCCGCACCGACACCGGCCGCTCGCGGGTTCGCGGGTCGGTGCTGGTCCTCGCCGCGCTGATCCTTCTGCTGGCGGGTTGCGGCGGCGGCGGGTCCCTCGTTTCGTCCGCCCCCACCGTGCCGAGCGAGTACCGGACCTACTTCTCGGTGGCCGCACAGCGGTGTCCAGGCGTGCTGACCCCGGCCGGCCTGGCGGGCCAGGCCTACGTCGAGAGCCACTTCCGCCGCGACGCGGTGTCCGGCAGCGGGGCGCAGGGTCTGATGCAGATCACGTCCGCGAACTGGAGCCGGTACGGGACGGACGCGAACGGCGACGGTCGAGCCGACCCGTTCACGCCGGCTGACTCCATCGCCACCGCAGCGAAATTCAGCTGCAGTCTCGCGAAGGGCCTGCGCAACGTTCCGGGAAGCCGGACCGAGCTGCGCCTCGCCGCCTACAACGCCGGCATCAACGCCGTGCGCAAGTACGGGGCGGTTCCGCCGTACCCGGAGACCGAGAACTACGTGCAGCAGGTTCAGGAGTGGAGCAAGCAGTTCGCGAGCGCGTTCCCGTCCAACGGTGGCAGCGGACCGTGAGCGGCGCGGGCGCCGTGCCGATCACCGCGCCGGAAAGTCCCCGTGCGTCCGAGCGGGACCCGGTGTCACAGATGGCGCCGGAAAAAGTCGACGAACACCTGATTCGCGTTGATGGACGTGGTCGCCGCGCCAAGTCCGGGAACGGGATCCTGGCCGGTGTGGCCGGGCCAGGTGTGACCCCCGCCTTCAACTCGATACAGGGAGACGCAGGTTCCCCACGTCACCCGCTCGACGTCGCTGGTGACGTTCGTGCGCCGGGGCTGCTGAGGGCACCCCGCAGCCGTGGCCCAGCGGGCGAGCCGCACTTCCGTCGGCTGCGCCTCGGTGTTCGCGTAAGCACCGCTCCGACTTCCTCCACCGCCTCCGTAGGGCACGAAGGGGTCGGCCGTCCCGTGGATCTCCAGGACAGGTGGGGGACTCGGGCATGAGCCGATGGGGAAGATCGACGCCGCTGCTCCCGTGACGGCCCGCACCACTCCGGCGCACCCCAGTGTCGCGGCCATGTCCGCTCCGTCCGACCAGCCCGTCGCACCGACGCTGGCCACGTCGCAGAGCCTGGCCCGCAGGTCGCGAACCAGGCTCTCCGCGAAAGCCACGTCGTCTTTCAATGCCGGCGAGCGTGCGAAGTTCCACTGGCCGCCAGCCTGCCCCTCCGGCGTCGCCACAGCGATTCCGTTCGCTGCGGCATACGCCGCGAATCCGGTGTAGCGCTCCTGCGCGGCTGCGCTTTGCTGGTAGCCGTGGAAGTTCAGCACCAGCAGGACGGGAGGAATCGGGTTGGTGGGGACGGCCAGCAGGTACGAACGGCCGTTCACTGCGTACCGACCGGATCTCGCCGTGGTACATGGGCGTGCTCGTTCGCCGACCGTCGGCGGAGTCGGAACGCTGCTCCGCTCTGCGGTATGCGGCGGCACGGATCCCGCGACCACTGGCCTTGCCTGTCCGGAGTCACATCCCGTCACCAGCATGATCCAGACGAGCACCACGACAAGGCCCAGAATGATCCTCGACCGGGCCGAGCTCATGATCTTCAGACCCCCCCGCGCCCAGTTCTAGCGCACTCAGGCTAGGTCGTCGTGTCGGGAAGAACTCGGGCGGCAGGTGGCGGTACGGCTATCGGCCCTTCCATCTGGTGCCGACTGCTGCTTCCCTGCGCTGACGGAACACGCCACGTACACGATCTTCAGATGCGGTTTGGTCCAGAATCAGGAGCGGATGGCCGGAAACGAGGACGAGATGGCAGCCGGTTCGGACGCGACGACGGTCGTGCGCGACGTCGGCACTCGAGCCCACGCAACGGGCTGGCGCGAGAGCCTGGCCGACTGGACCGGCCGCATCGTCACCGTGGCGGCCATCTGGTCGCTGCTCAGCATCCCCCTGCGCGGCTTGGGTTGGCCCGACGCCGTCGATGATGTGTTCGGCCTGCTGAACCTGCCGGCGGAGCCCAACCTGTTCGTGGTCGTGCTGATGCTCGTCACGGCTGGGGCGCTGCGGCGACGCCTGCACGTCGCGGTGGTCGCGGTGATCGTCTTCCAGGTCGTCGTCGTTGTCCTGCAGACGGTGCTGATCGTGCTGGTATCCCAGAACTGGGATCGGCTCGCCCAGAACGACATCGACGTCAGCCACCGCGGCGCGGTCCTGCTCGCCGCGTCCACCGTTCTCGGAGCAGTACTCGCGGTGACCCTGTGGCTTGCACGCGGAGCCTTTCCCGCCCGCATCGACGGCAAGGCCACGCCCCGGTCCCTCGGGGTGCTGGTGGTCGGGATGGCGATCTCGGCGACGTTGACGTTTGTGCTCACCGAGTCCTTCCCCCACACGCTCCGGGGCACCGGCGAGCGGCTGCACTGGACTTTTCGGGCGGTCCTGGGTCTGGCCTACAGGCAGTCCGCAACGGGCCTCAGCGGTCACGGCGGTCACCGGTGGATCGCCAGCCTGGCCGGGCTGCTATCGGCGCTCGCGGTCATGGCTGCACTGGCCGTCTTCCTGAGGTCGAGCCGGGCAGCGCGGTACCTGCAAGCTACGGACGAGCTGGCCATCCGTCGGCTGATCCTCGAATCGGGTGAGCGGGACTCCTTGGCCTACTTCGCGACGAGGCGCGAGAAGACCGCAGTGTTCTCTCCGGACGGTCGAGCGGCGGTCACCTTCCGCATCGTCGCCTCCGTGAGCCTCGCCAGCGCGGATCCACTGGGCCACCCGAGTGCCTGGCCGGCCGCCATCAACGCTTGGCTGGCGCACGCCCGCGCGCACGGCTGCTACCCGGCCGTGCTGTCCGCCAGCGAGGACGGCGCGAAGGCGTATGTGGACGCCGGCCTGAAGGCTCGGGCCTACGGTGACGAAGCGATCGTCGACGTCGACTCCTACAGCTTGGCCGGACGGACCATGCGTCCGGTCCGGCAGGCCGTCACCCGAGCGGTGCGAGCGGGCTACACGGTCCGGGTGCGGCGCCACTCGGAGGTGCCGGCCGCAGAGATGGAGAACCTGGTCCGGTGCGCGGAGCGGTGGCGCGGTAACGACACCGAGCGGGGCTTCTCGATGGCGCTCGACCGCCTCGGCGACGCGGCCGACCGGCGGTGCGTGATGGTCACGGCGCACGACCGCGACGGGGTGGTGCGGGCCCTGCTCTCCTTCGTCCCCTGGGGGGCCCGCGGACTCTCCCTGGACGTGATGCGACGCGACCGGGAAGCCGAGAACGGGCTCATCGAGTTCATGCTCAACGGCTTGGTGGACGCGGCCGACGGCTTCGGCCTGCAGCATGTCTCCCTGAACTTCGCCGTGTTCGGGTCGGTGTTCAGCAGCGCCGAGAAGGTCGGCGCCGGGCCGCTCACCCGGTTCAACGAGGCGGTGCTCTCGGCGGCCTCCCGGTTCTGGCAGATCGAGACGCTTTACCGGAGCAACGCGAAATACCTTCCGCGCTGGGTCCCCCGGTTCCTCTGCTACGACTCGTCGCTCACGCTGACCCGTGCCGTCATCGCGGCCGCCATGGCAGAGGGATTCCTGCCGGCTCCCCACGTGGACCCGCCGCGGACTTCGGACGACTTGGTGAACAGCCCGGACGGCGAGGCGGTGCCCTTCGCTGAAGCGGTGGCGCGACAGGAGCTCGATCTGCTGCATCCGGTTCCGGTACCGCGGCGGTACAGCGAGCAGCAGCGCGTCCGGCTCGCCAAGCTGGAAAAGTTGCAAGCCGCCGGAGGGTCGCCCTACCCCGCATGCGTACCGCGGGACCTCCGGATCGGGGACGTCCGTGAGCGAGGTGCTGACGCGCATTCGCAGCCGGAGGCTCCGGTCTCTATCACCGGCCGGGTCCGGGCCGTCCGAGACTTGGGTGGCGTCATCTTCGCCGTTCTCGAGGAGCAGGGCTGCGAGGTCCAGGTCATGTTGACGCTGGGCGAGACCCCCGCACCGGTCCGGTCGCTGTGGAAGCAAGCGGTCGACCTCGGCGACATCGTCAGCGTGACGGGACTGGTGACGCGATCACGGCGCGGGGAGCTGTCGGTCCTGGTCAGTGACTGGAGAATGGCTTCGAAATGCCTGCGGCCGCTACCGAGCCGACGGACCGGGTTGGCCGACCCCGAGGCCCGGGTTCGGCACCGCTACCTGGACATGCTGGTGAACTCGGATTCAGTCGCCATGCTCCGGAACCGGAGTGGGATGGTGCACGCGATGCGGCAGCATCTGGTCTCGGCCGAGTACCTGGAGATCGAGACCCCGATGCTGCAGGCCGTGCACGGCGGGGCCGCAGCGCGACCGTTCCGGACGCGCAGCAACGCCTACCGCACCGACCTTTTCCTGCGTATCGCACCGGAGCTATTCCTGAAGCGACTGTGCGTGGGTGGTCTCGAGAAGGTGTTCGAACTCAACCGCAACTTCCGGAACGAGGGCGCGGACTCGACCCACAATCCTGAATTCACCTCCCTCGAGGTCTACGAAGCCTATGGGGATTACCAGACGATGCGCCGGCTGGCCCAGGAGCTCATCCTGGTTGCCGCCTGTGCCGTGCACGGCCGTCCCGTGTCGATGCATCGCGGCTCAGACGGTGAGCTCCGCGAATTCGACCTCTCCGGCGAGTGGCCGGTGATCTCCGTGCACGACGCGGTGAGCCGCGCTGTGGGACGCACCGTGTCGGCGAACTCGACGAGCGACGAGTTGACCGCGATCTGCGTCGACGAAGGGGTGCACTGCGACCCCCAGGCGCCAGCCGGAGAGATTGTTCTCGCTCTCTACGAGAATCTGGTCGAGCCGCAGACGGTTGCGCCGACTTTCTACATCGACTTTCCCGTCGACGCCTGCCCTCTCACCCGGCCGCACCGCGCCGACGGCCGGCTGGCCGAGCGCTGGGACCTCGTCGCCTCCGGCTTCGAGATCGGCACTGCCTATTCGGAGTTGATCGATCCGCTCGACCAGCGCCGGCGGCTGACCCGGCAGTCGCTGAAGGCGGCGGCCGGCGACCCCGAGGCACTTCAGCTCGACGAGGACTTCCTGACCGCCCTCGAGTACGGGATGCCGCCGACCGGTGGTCTCGGGCTCGGCGTGGACCGGATCTTGATGCTGCTGACCGGAGCCGGGATCCGCGACACCATCCCGTTCCCGTTCGTCCGTCCCGCCGGCTCGTGACGCCGATCGAACTCAATCTCTAGTCCACACTCAGCCGAGGGGCCGACCGCCCTTTGAGAGGACGGCCTGCCTTGGCTTCGACCGCCGCCTTGTGGGGCGTGAACGACCCTGACGCGCTCTTCGACGGCCATCCGGTCAGGATTCCGCCGTTCCCGCGTGCGGGACGGCGCAAGGACCGCTACGACTACGACCGGGAGACCGTGCGCCGGGAACTGGCTCGGGTCCGCGAGCCGCAGCTTTACGAGGTGGACCCTCGCACTCTGTCGAGGACGCAGCCGGGTCTGCAGCGTGCCGCACTGGTGTTCTACTTCGGCGACCAGTACCGGCTCACCGGCGAGCCGTATGCCGACAAGATCAACATCGGTAATCGTTACCCGCTTATCTACAAGCGCGACGACGGCACCAATATGATTTTGTCGGGACATCATCGAGCGACGGCAGCGTTGCTCAAGGGTGAGCTTCTGCGGGCACGAGTAGTGGAGGGGCCATGGCCTCAACGGTCTGGCTGACCAACAACCTGTGCGTCGGCGACCCGCCAGCCAGCATCTCGGCTCTCACCTCAGTCGAGGACGCCGAACAGGCCGTGACGGTCGTTCTGCGCGGCGGAACCGCGTTACTGCCCGTCGGAGCGCTGGAGCAGGGAAAGCGCGCGATGGCACTCATGGGCGCGAGCGAACTCCAGATCGAGCGCGCCGTCCTGTTCGGAACCACCGGACAGCTTCCGCCGGAGGACCAGGGCTGGCTCTGATCGAGCTGCCGGAGCACCACCGACGAGGACGCGGAGCACCGAGGAAGCGAATCGGCCGGCGGTTACGTGCCGAGCCGGTGGGCTGAGTTGGGCTCGGTGTCACGAGCCGGGTGCGAGCACCTGGTCGAGTGCGGCGCCGATCTGGTCGGTGGAGTCTCCGTGCGCCGTCAGGGAGCGCCAGGCGATCACCCGGTCGGGTCGCACCAGGATGGCACCGGACCGACCGAACTCCCGCACGCGGGTGAAGGCCAGAAGAGGGTCGAGCCAGTCACCGTCCAGGTGACCCACCCGGACGGCCTCGAGCTGGATGCCCCGCTCGGCCGCCGCCTTGCGTGCTTTGTCGCACCAGTCGCCGCCGTCCTCGCCGGCGATGAGCATCCAGTGCGTGGGCGGAGCGACCTCGCGCAGCGGCCGGCGCTCACCCGGCCGCTCGACCCATGCATGCGGAAGGGGGGAGCCGGGACGCGTGTCCGGTCGGTAGATCCGGATGTCGTCCTCGTTCGGTGGTTCCGGACTGCCGTCGGGCACGACCGCCGACGAGACGGCGCGGAAGCCGAACTCGACGTTGTGTTCCTTGAACTCCATCGACTGGCTCGCAAGGACCCCGGCCAGCGCTCGTCGACGTTCGGAGCCGACGGGACCCTCAACCCATAGTCGCAGCACGTTGTCCCGGCAGGTCTGCTCGTCGACTCCGGGCTCGACGCCCAGCGCTGCGATGAGGACTTGGTGGTTGAGCGCGTTCTCGACTGATCGCTGCACGTTGCGGGCGAACGAGGGGTAGCGCTCCGACTCGTAGCTGTCGAGAAGGGCATCACCCGCCCGGCCCTCCAGGACGTGGGCGATCTTCCAGCACAGGTTGTAGACGTCGTGGACCGCGCTGTTCAGGCCGAGACCTCCTGTGGGCGGGTGGCGGTGGGCCGCATCGCCCACCAGGAAGACGCGGCCGATGCGGATGGTCGACGCCAGCAGGCCTTCCACCGACCAGCGAGTGATCTTGTGGATCGTCGGATCGAAGTCGGGCATGCCGAGCCGGTCCCGCATGATCGTCAGGACCTTCTCATCAGTGTCGAACTGCTCCTCGAGCTCTGGCGGGAAGTTCATGTGGAACACCCACTCCTCGGAATCCGGTCCCCACCGGTTCGGGCCCATCGGCACGAGAACGCTGAACGCCCCGCCGTACTTCGTGTGCACGATCCAGCGGATGAGAACCTCGGGGTCCCGCATCCATGGGGAGAGGTCCGCGCTCATGTGGACGCTGACGGTGCGCATGACGTCGCGCTGACCCTCCATCGGCACTCCGAGCAGCTTCCCGATGGTGCGACCGCCGTCGGCAGCGATCAGGTAATCGCACCGCACCTGACGGTTCCGACCGCTGGTGCGGTCGGTGACGGTGGCGAGGACCCCCTCGTCGTCCTGCTCGAGCGCGACGACCTCGTTGGAGAAGCGGATGCCGCCGGGGTTGAGCTCCTCGGCTCGGTCTTTGAGCAACGGCTCGAGCCGGATCTGCGGGAGGTTCGTCTGCCGGCACGGCGACGCGGCGACCCAGGCCGGGTCGGTAGCGCCGCCGTCCCAGGCCTCCATCTTGTGGATCAGCCGCCCGGCATGCTCGCTGCCGGCGACGTCGAGATACCAGGCGGTGTGGCTCATGTTCTCGGCGGGCGTCCCGGCCTGGTCGATGCGGTCGGCGCATCCGACGTTGCGGAACACCTCCATCGCGCGCTGCTGCAGCACGTGCGCCTTCGGCAGGGTGGACGTCGTCGCGGTGGAGCTGACGAGCAGATGCTCCACGCCGTAAGTGGACAGCAGCATCGACGCGGTCAGCCCGGCTCCGCCGCCTCCGGCGATGAGAACGGGAACGTGGATGTCGGTCATGGGTACTCCTCGGTGCGGGGGAAGGCTGGAACGGCTGGGGGGGCGGGCAGGAAACGGTCACGACACGGCGGCTGCCACCAGATAGGCAATGACGAGCACCGCGACCACGACGGCGGGTGCGATCTCCTGCGGTCCGTCGCCGGCCTTGATGTGTGCGACGAGGGCGCCGCCCATCAGCACGAGCAGCCCGCAGGCGGCGAGCACGCCGATCAACGGAACGGCGAAACCGACGGCGAGCCCGGCGGCGGCCAGGATCTCGAGCGCCCCGATCGGCCGGTACTGGTCGACCGTGAAGCCGACGTGCGCGGCCCGTAGCCGCATGGACGGGGCGCCGACGACCTTCGCTCCGCCGAGCAACAGGCACTCGAGGATGATCGGCAGGGCGATGAGCGTCGTGGCGGTCATTGGAAGCTCCATGAGATGGCGTAGCCGTCGAGCAGACGGGCGACGGCGGGCTGCTGCTCTATATCGGTCGGCTTCGGCAACGTGACGACGAGGCGGCCGTCCCGCTGGACGCACCAGCCGTCGCCAGGCGGCACCGCATAGCCGATCTGGGCGAGCTTCTCCGTCAGCTCCTGGCGGGCCGCCCGGACACGCAGGTCGACTTTGTAGGGCTTCCCGACCGCGGTATATGGCAGGGCCGCTAGGATCGTGATGTCCTTCGGGACGCTCGCACGCTCCGGTACGTGCTCGCCGGACCAACGGAGGAGCTCCCCGGTGAGGGCATCGGGATGGGAGTTCGCCCGCTCGTCGCCGTGAACGACCACGAAGGCGACGGGTACTTCCCCGGCGTATCGATCAGGTCGGGCGACGACGCTCGCGTCGACCACGGCTGGATGTTGCCGCAACACCGTCTCGACGACGGCCGGGTCGATGTTGTGACCACCGCGGATGATGACGTCCTTCGCCCGGCCACTGATCGTGACGAACCCGTCGCTGGAGACACTCCCCAGGTCGCCGGTGTCGAGCCAGCCGTCCAGGACCTTGCCGCCGGAGTCGAGCACCGGCCCCTCGGGAGTCCGGCCGACGACGTATCCGGGGAAGACGGTCGGGCCCGCGATGGCGATGGTGCCGATGGTTTCGGGCGGGAGGAAGGTCCGCTCTCCCGTCGTCTCGTCGATTTCGATGGCACAGACCTGCTGATAGGGGAGGCGCTGCCCCACCGAGTCCGGTCGCAGGTGCTCCGAGAAGCTGCGGGTGCTGGCGCAGGTGGCTTCGGTCAGCCCGTACCCCTCGCAGAGCGGGACCCCGGTGGAGGCCAGCCACGCATCTCGAACCGAACGGGGTAGGGGCGCAGCGCCCACGAGGGGCAGTCTCAGCGAGGAGATGTCGGCATCCACCGGGAGGCGGCTGAGGTTTGCGTACACCGACGGGACGGCGGACATGACCGTCACCTGGTACCGGTCGATCACCCGCCAGAACGACCGCATCAACCCGGTGTCGCGGTAGCCTAGCGGCCCGGCCCATACCGAACGGGCACCGCGCAGGATCGGCGCGAGGGTCGTGACGATCAGCGCGTTGACGTGGAACAGCGGAAGGGCGGCGAAGACCGTCGCGTCGCGGCTCATCGGAGCACCAGCCGCGACGCCCCACGCGTCGGCGATCTCCATCCGGTGCGTGTGCGCGGCGAGCTTGGGCATCCCGGTCGTGCCGCCGGTGTGGAAGAAGGCGGCGAGGTCGTCCGAGGTGGGTTCGCCGGCGAGCAGCCGGTCGTCGACGTGGCCGGCGGCGGCTTCGTCGAGGTACCGCACGGTCACTCCGACGATCGGCTCGAGCACAGGCGCGGGGTCGGCGCCTGGGAGGGTCGGTCGAAGCGCGAGCAGGGCGTCGAGGCGACGTGACGCCACGACCTGACGAGCGAGCGCCCAGACCTCCGGAGAGACCTCGGGACCGGCGGCGATGAGCACCTTGGCGCCGGCGCGGCGCAGCAGCTCCGTGACCTCGTCGACGCCGAGCCCCGGATTGACCGGTGCAACGATGCCCGAAGCCTGCGCGGCGAGCAGCGCCGGCACCATCTGCTTGACGTTGGGTGAGAGCAGGCCCACCGCGTCCCGGCGGCCCACGCCGGACGACGTCAGCGCGTTGGCAGTTCTGGTGACCTCGCGCAGCAACTCGCCGTAGGTCACCTCCACGGGGGCGTCCCAGCGCTCCCCGTCCGGCAGGACGGCCAGCGCCGTCCGTTCCGGGGCGTTCAGTGCTGAGGCACGCAGAGCGGCGTACGTCGACTGCGGCAGCGCTCGGGCGTCGAGCGGCACCGACTCGACGTGGTCCAGGTCCGTCGGACCCGCGTAGTGCGGCCACAGTTGGCCAGATGGGGCCTCGGCTGACCGGCCCTCGGCTGGCCGGCCCTCGGTTGACGTAGCCGCCTCGAGGGGCGGCGAGGTCGTGCTCATTGCGTTCCTCCAGAACGAGCAAGGTGGGACATCTCTGATCCGGCGGCCCACGGGATCCGCGGCAGGCCATCCCGAGAGACGGCGGCGACGATGCCGTCGGGGCGCATGAGGACCGCCGCCTTGGCGTCGTCCAGCACGTGCGTCAGCCGCCCGGCCGGGCCCACCACGACGACGTCGGTGTAGCCAGCACCGCCCGCCGGCGGCGACGATCGATGGTCCGGCGCGTGCAGCCGAAAGAGCTCGATCCCTCGCTTCCGGCACAGCTCGACCGTTGCAGGGCCGGGCCGTCCGCTGGTCAACACCGCAGGACGACCTTTCAGCAGGTCATCGAGGTGCATCCGAGCATTCTCCGGGGTGCGCACGTCGACATTCGGGACGAGCCCGCCGACGCGGGGACGCCCAGCCTGCGGGAGCAAGCGGCGAACCGGACCGAGGGGCTCGAGTGCGCCGTTTCTCAGCGGAGGTGTCTCGGTCGCGGCGATCAAGTCGCAGATGCGGGAACTCCTGACCGCGGCGGCGAGCGCGAGCCGCCGCACGACCGCGGCGCGATCCTGTCCCCCGGTCATGGTCCAGCCGATGAGCACGGCCTTCCGGACCAGGGCGCGGGCGTGCGGCCGACGTTCCGATTCGTACGTCTCGAGCAGCCGGGACTCGGCGGACTCACTGAGGACCGCCGCCACCTTCCACGCGAGGTTGTCGGCATCGCGGAGCCCGGCGCCCAGACCCTGACCTATGAAGGGCGGGGTGAGGTGAGCGGCGTCCCCGAGCAGGAAGACCTGGCCGACCCGGAAGCGACTCGCGAGGCGAGCGCGGAAGGTGTAGGTGGCGCTGCGGACGATCTCCAGGCCTTCGAGATCGCTTCGTCCGGTCCACGGGGCGAGGAGCCGCGCGAGCGCCGGCGGCTCCAACAGGTCCGATTCGTCTTCGCCGTCCTGGAGCTGGAACTCCCAGCGGTAGCGATCTCCTACGACCCGCATGAAGGTCGCAGCCCTGGCCGGGTCGCACACCTGCTCGACGCCACCCCACGAATCGAGCAACGAGTCGCTGCGGACGTCGATGACGAGCCAGCGTTCGGTGAAGTGCAGGTCTTCCATCTCGATGCCGAGCCACCGCCGGACCTGGCTGTTCCCGCCGTCGCCGCCCAGGACGAAGCGGGCGGTGTAGACCAGTCGCTCGGACTTCTTCGTGTCCCGGGCATCCACCCGGATCGGGGATAAGGCGCCGTGTGACGGCCGGTCGTCCACCCCGTGGAGCCCGAGCACCTCGACGCCGCGGTGCAACGTGACCAACGGATGCTCGTCGATCCGGCCCAGCAGCAGCTGTTCGAGCTCCGGCTGGTCGAACATGTTCGCCGACGGGACCCCGCTGTACGGGTTCACCAGCGCCCGAGGGAATTCGGCAATCACCCGGTGCTGGGCGTCGACCAGCCGGAGCCCGGACGCCGCGCGTGAGTTGCGGAGGAAAGCGTCCGCGACGCCCACTCGCCCTAGGATGCGCGCGACCTCGTCGTCGACATGGACGGCGCGTGGCAGCGGGTGCGGCTCGAGTTGCCGCTCGAGCACGGTCACGGGAATCCCGCGGTCCGCGAGCAGCAGCGCGGCCGTGCAGCCGACCGGGCCGGCACCGATGACGAGAACGGGCTGGACCGAATCGCCGCCCGGGTGAGGCACGGATGCGGGGGCCGGTGCATCGGCGGTGGTCTTCGTGCCGGTGGTGTTCATGACGCGGTCCTGACGGTGTGGCGCTGCGTCCCGAGGTCGAGCCCGTGGTCGGGGGTCGCGATCGTCGCGGTGACCACGTCGCCGTCGCGCAGGTAATTCGGGTTCTTGGCCTGCTGACGGAAGAAGAGCTTCAGCCGGGTGGCTGCAGGGAGCAGGGCCGAGATCTTCTCGACCGGTTTTGGTGGGGCGCTGAGCGCCGTCCCTCCCGGCGTGCCGGTGAGAACGAGATCGCCGGGCGCCAGTGGCTGGAACCGCGAAAGCACGGTCAACGCCTTCGCCGGCCGGGCGATCATGTCGGCGGCGGTGTTGTTCTGCCGGACGGCCCCGTTGACGGACAGGGAGAGGCGCAGGGTGTCGAGCCGGGCCAGGTCGGCCGCGTCCACGAGGGTCAGCCATGGTCCGACCGGGGTGAACGTCGGGTAGGACTTGGACTCGTAGAACTGCGTCTTGGTCAGCTGGACCTGCCGGGCGCTGACGTCGTCGGTGATAACGAGGGCGCCGATGTACGTGGCTAGGTCGCTGTCGGAGACGGTCGTGCCGACGGGGAGGGCTCGACCGAGGACCAACCCGAGCTCGACCTCGTAGTCGAGGAATTCGATGCCGGTGGGTCGGATGATGGCTCCGGTCGGACCGGTGATCGAGTGGGAGGCCTTGCGGAAGAAGGTCGTCGGTACCCGTGCTGGGTCGAAGCCCGAGTCGACCGCGTGGGACTTGTAGTTGACCATCTGCGCGACGACGCGCGCGGGGACGGTGACCGGAGCGAGCAGGTCGAGCGAGTCCGCCGACACGGCTTCGCTGGCATCCTCGGCGACGCGCCGCTTCGCCTCGGCGACCGCAGCGTCGAGCCGGGGCCGGTCGCTCAGCAGTTCGCCGGTCGTGGACGCGGGAACGTCGAGCCGGACCAGCCCCGCCGTTGTCTGCAGCCACCAGGAATCGGCGGTGCGTGCGATGTTGGCGCTCATGACGACATCGCCTTGATGAGGCCGCGCAGGGAAGAGACGTTGATGTCGTTGCCGGCTTCGGCGAGGGACTTGATCGCCGCGAGCGCGATCCGAGGGTCACCGCTACCGAGGAAGTCGCGGGTCGCCTTCGGTCCCCACTGCGCCAAGCCGCTCGCGGACATCGGGGCCCATCCGGTCTCGACGGACGAGTCGAACACGTCGCCGTCGGTGTAGTGCTCGAACATGTGGCCATGCGGGTCGCGCCAGTAGTCGAAGATCTGGCTGCCTTGGATATGGCGCCCGATGCCCCAGGAGTGCTTGTGGCCCCGGTCCTTGAGGAACTCACCACTGGCGGCCACCTCGTCCAGGTCCGTCAGCTGGTAGGCGGAGTGGACGTAGCCGGTTTCGGGCTGCAGGGCCATCGCGAGGGTGTGGTGGTCGCTCGGGACGCTGCCGAGGTCGCAGCGGATGAAGGCCATCGACGGGCCTCGCTCCCGTTGGCCGTCCAGATAGAGGAAGTCGCTGACGATCAGGCCGAAGGTGTCGAGGTACCAGTCCAGCGCGTGCTGGAAGCGGGTGGTGCCCAGCACGACGTGGCCGATCCGTTCGATCTCCGCCGGACGGCGCGACGGCCGCTGCGGGACATTTGCCCGCACGGGCTCGGTGCCGACGTTGAGCGGGAGCGGGTCGCGCTGCGGGAGGGCGGATAGTTCGGGTAGCCCGTGCACGACCCGGACCGGGAAGCCGCTCGGGTCCGTGAGCTGAACGGCCGAGCCGCCGGCATGCCCAGCAACTCCGGTGTCGAAGGCGCGCGCCAGACGGTCCAGGTCGTCGCGGGCTGCGGCGGTGAACGTGGGTCCGAGGAAGCGGGACCGCGGTCCACGGCGCACGACCAGGCACGGGGACGACGCCCATCGGCCGCGTAGCCACAGCGCCTCCGGCGTGCGGTCGGCCACCACGAAACCGAAGTCGAGGAAGTACTTCTCCGCGCGATCGAGGTCCGGCTTCTCGAACTCCAGCGATGTAAGGCCGGCGACCTTCACGAGCGGGTTCTTCGAACGGCCCGGGTGCTCGCGGCGGTGGGCACCGATGTCGCTGTGCAGGGACCGGTGCGGGTCCTCAGTAGTGCCGGAGTGCTTAGCAGTGTCGGGACCGGCCGCCTGGTGCTGGGGGTGAGTGGGCCGGAAATGAAGAGATGTGCTCATGGTCGCCTCGGATGATTGATGGAGCCATCGGTCTTGTGACGCACTATCAACTCTGATAGAACGATCGGTCAAGGGCCTTCAGTCAAGAACTTCCGGAAGCTCTCGGCACACCGCCCGCCCAGCTCGTCAGGAGGAAACGATGAGCACTTCCACCCAGACATCCCGCCCCACCAGCACCAGCACCACGGCCGAGGCCACGGACGCGGCCGAGCTCGCGAGTCCGCTGGACGCGCTCCTCGTGGAGGCTGCGCTCGGGCCGGTGCGTCGGTTCGCCCCCGACGGCGCCGCCGCCCGGTTCGCGCCGGGACTGGCCCGCCATCCAGTGGCCACCTCCGGGCGACTGGTTCGGTTGGCCGGGGAGCTGGGCCGCATCGGCACGTCGAGCGCACAGCCCTGTTCGGGATCTGCGCCGGCGGCATCCTGGCCAGCCTCACTGCCGCTTACCTGGCCGGCATCGGTCAGCAGCGCCGCCTGGCGCCGCAGCAGCTCGGGGGCGGCGGGCTGACCCCGCTCGAGCCAGCGCCCGGCACGTACGTCTTCGACCGGTGAGCGGCTCTTCCGGCGTCGCGCACCGCGAGCAGCCGGTGCTAACCCCGGACACCTACGATCAGTGGTGATGGAACCCGTGAATCCAGTCATGGAACCGACAAATCCGAACGGACGAGACCAGCGGACGACGCGGCTCGACCGGCGGAAGGCGCGGACCCGCGAGGCGCTCATCGAGGCCGCGGTCCAGCTGATCGGGGAGGGAAGGGGTGAGCGCGCGAGCATCCAGGAGATCACCGACACCGCCGACGTTGGCTTCGGCTCCTTCTACAACCACTTCCAGAGCAAAGAGCAGCTGTTCCACACGGCGAGCGAGCAGCTCCTGGAGCGCTGGGGCCGATTGATCGACGCTTCCTGCTCCGGCATGACCGATACAGCGCAGATCTTCGCCGTCTCGTACCGGATCTCGTGTCGGCTGAGCTGGACCCACCCGGAGATTGCCCGGTTTCTTGTCGGCGCCGGTTTCGAGGTCCTCGACTCGACGCTGGGCTTGTCCCCGCGCGCTCTGCGCGACATCCGAGCCGGTCAGGCCGCCGGACGGTTCACGTTTGCGAACGCGGAACTGGCCTTGCACGCGGCCGCAGGCGGGCTGCTGGGGCTGTTGCGGATCTACCTCACCCAGCCGGAGCAGCTGGACCTGTCCGCGGCCGACGACCTGACGGAGGCGATGCTGCGCATGCTGGGAGTCGGCCCGGATGAGGCAGCCGCGCTGGTGGCGGAACCGCTCCCGGACGTCGTCGAGAGCCTGCTGGCGCAGTAGCGGTTCCGACAGCCTGGCCCCCGGGGAGCAGGTCTTCGCCCTGGTGTCGGTGCTCGGTCTGCTGCTTGCCTCGCCCTACTGGTGGGTCGGGCTGGTGAGCGGCTCGCTGTTCATCCTCCTGGCGATATGGATGTCGACGTCGGATCGGGTCTGGAACCTGGCTAGCCGCACCGTGTTCATCCTGGCCGCAGTCGGCATCTACGCGATCTTCCGCGCCATCTCCGATATCGGACTCGCCTTCGACCTGCGACACATCGGCACCGCAGCCGAAGGACGAGAGCGGGAAGCCGTCGGTGTCCCATCCGGTGCCGCACCGAGTGTCCCCGCTCAAAGTCGTCGCGCGAGCACGGATGTGCCGTCGCCCTCGCCGCAGCCGCGCACGTAGCCCGACGTAGCCGGTCCCGGACGTGAGTGAGCGACTATCCCGCTCATCAGCGAGCATGGCCCCTCATCGGGGACCTGCAAACGGCGGCTCTGGTCACCACGGACGGGACGATCGACTTCCTCTGCGCACCGATGCCAACCACGTCGGGCTGTACTCGGAGGAGATCGACCCTCGCGGTCGTCAGATCGGGGACTTTCTCCAGGCGTTCACCCACCTCGCAATGGTCCACGCTGGCGATCGACCTCGACGCGGCCTTCAACACGGGCGTCGGACAGGTGTTCCAGGTTCCCGGGGGCGCCGGTCTGCCATCCGTGCTCAACCTGGCAGCGAAACAGATGCGCGAGCCCCGGGGGGCGCTGCTTCGTCAGGTGCGCTGAGGACGGCTCTTACCCGGTTGGATGAGGAGGTCTGATGGACCAGGCTGACACCGACTTGCTGAACGACGTTCCCATCGGGGTGCTCGCCACCCTGCGAGCCGACGGCACCCCCCGTCAGTCCGCGGCGTACTTCGTTGCCGACGGCGACACCCTGTACCTGTCCACGATAAGCGGACGAAAAAAGGCCGACGACGTCGCCCGCACCGGACACGCATCGTTGTGCGTCGTGGGTCGGTCGGCACCGTTCCCGAGCGTCACGCTGGAGGGACCTGCCCGGGTGTGCGACACGGCCCCCGCCGGGGTCACCCGCCGGACCTTCCCGCCGTATGACGGAAGACGAACCGGCCGAACTCACCGACGAGAGGCTCGCCGCGATCAGCCGGGTCGTCATCGAGATCGACGTCGTTCGGACGTATGCCCGTTCCTACCAGGAGCAGTCCCGGGCGGGGAAGGCGACTGCCTGACCCGGGTCCGCGCGGACTCGGGGTGCCGGATGCTTCTTCCGTCGGCGTGCAGTGACCCTGCCGAGGAGGCGGCCAAGTTGGGCCGTCGCTGCCGCTCCTGTTCGGGTTCGGTCGCGGTGAGCTGCCACAGCTCGCGCATCAGGATCTGCAGGCAGGCAGCGGACGGCACCGCGAGCAGCGCGCCGGCGAACGCGCCGAAGGCTCCCCCGACCCAGCTACCGATCGACCCTCCGATGAGCACGGCCATGAAGATCAGCAGCGGGCTGGTGCGGACGGTGCGGCTCATGATCACCGGGTTGAGGACGTGGTTCTCCAGCTGCTGGTAGGCGAGGAAGACGATCGCCATGACGATTCCGGCGTGCAGTGACTGGAGCAACGCGAACAGCACCGTCGGGATCCCGGCCAGCGCTCCGCCGATCTGCGGCAGGAAATCGACCAGAGCCACCCAGAGCCCCCACAGCAACGGGAAAGGCAAGCCCAACGCCGCCATCGTGAGTCCGACGACGACCCCCGCGATGACGGAGGTGAGCAAGTCCCCGAACACGTACCCGACCACCGCGTACCGCATCTCGGTTCCCACGTGCCTACACCAGTCGGCCTGTTCCCTCGACAGCAGTGAGAGCAGACCGTCACGCATCCGCGGTCCCTCGAGGAGCAGCAGCACGACCATCGTGAACACCGCCAGCAACTCGGCGACGATCACGGCCGCGCCCTTGCCGAACGCCAGCGCCGGTCCAGCGAGTTTCCCGCCGAGGTCCTGCAGCTGAGGCGCCCGGGCTTCAACCCAGTGCCGGAGGTGGAAGTGCTCCACCAGTCGCCCGACCACCCCGCGTCCATGCTGAGCGTCGGCGACCTGCTGGGGAAGCTGCCGGGACAGGTGCGTCAATCCGTTCACCAACGGATGCCCGAATGCCGCGGCCAGACCGAGAAAGATTAGAAGACCCGTACCGAGGACGACCCCGACGGCCGGCCCGCGTCGTCGGAGACCGTGTTGCTGCAGGAGCACCACGAGTGGGTTGAGGATCAGCGCGAGGAACGACGCGATGAAGATCAGGAGCAGGACTTCCCTGAGGCGGTAGGCCAACCGACCGAGTAGATAGACCCCGACAACGACCGCAACCGTCACCAGGATCGTCGGTAGCGGTACGCCGCGGGCGGCTGCCGCGAGGTCGAGCCGGACCCTCCGGCTAGTGGCGCTGCGCTGCGCCTCGGGCACGTGTGCCGCTGTTCCAGCACTGCGGTTCTCCACGGTCGCTACCTCGGCGTGGGATTTCGAGGCGTGCGGCTGCCCCAGCCTGGGCCGGTGCGGGCCGGTCACGCGGTGGAGCAGACACCACACGGCTTGCCTCGAGAAGGGTCATTGGGCCCGGGCGCGGCCAGCGGGGTGTGTTCTCGATTGGAGAGGTCCAGGTCAGCAACCCGTGCTGGACCATGACGTCGTTCGGATCGTCGCGAGCGGTTTGGTGACGAGGTCTGAACGCGGTGGTGAACGTGCGGTTTCTGCCACCGCCGAACGTCCCTGGTCGCGGTGAGGTGAGGCGCTCGCGCTCCCCTGTCGTCGGCGGGAGCCTGAGCCCGTGGGGCTTGAGATAGGTGGCTGACGTGCGCCGGCGGCAGGGTGCGCACGACCCGTTGGCCGATGAGGTTGCGGCGGCGGTCGAGGCGCTGTGGGAGGGGCTGCGGAGCTTTGCCCGTCTGCACGCCGACGACGTCGCGCGCGTGCATCCCGAACACCGGAAGGACGCCGAGAACCTGCTGCACTACCTGGCGTTGCGCCAGCAGGACGTTCGTCATCTGCAACGGGCGTTGGGTGATCGCGGGCTTTCCTCGCTCGGGCGCTGCGAGCCGCACGTTCTGGCCACCGTGGAGGCAGCGCGGGATGCGCTGGGCTGCCGGCCGCCGGTCCTGGGACCGGAGACGCTGGGATTTGACGAGGGACGGGCGGCGCTGGACCGCAACACGGACCGGCTGCTTGGTCCTCGTCCCGGCGGCCGGGTCCCCCGGATCATGGTGACGTTGCCCAGCGAGGCGGCCGATGACTATCCGCTCGTCCGCGGCTTCCTCACTCGCGGAATGGACGTGGCGCGGATCAACTGCGCCCACGATGACCCTCGCGCTTGGGTGCGGATGGCCGACAACGTCGAGAACGCGGTCAAGGAGACCGGCCGGGCCTGCCGGCTGTCCATGGACCTGGCGGGGCCGAAGCTGCGCACTGGGCCGCTGGTCGACGGGCCACCGGTCGTGAAGCTGCGTCCGCGGCGAGACGAGTACGGGATCGCGGTCGAGCCCGCGCGGGTGCTGCTCACCGCCGGGGGCGCCCCCGCGGACACGGATTCCCCACCCGCGCTACCCGTGGCGGCGGACTGGCTCGCGCGGCGGCGACCCGCTGATGAGGTCGAGGTGGTCGATACCCGGGGCAGCCCTCGGGTGCTGCGGGTGCAGTCCGCGGGGCCCGGCCTGTGCGTGGCCGAGGTCTGGG
>DATITC010000137.1:0-5966 GCA_035468175.1 Frankiaceae bacterium
CGCCGACGCGGAGGCGCCGCAAGCCGCACCGGCTGGGCTCGTACCCATGTCCCCGGACGGCAGCCACTGGTGGGATGGCACCAGCTGGGTCGACTGTGCCGAGGCGGCACCTCCGTTCGCTCCCCACGGCCCGGATGGCGCCGGCTGGTGGGACGGCGTGCGGTGGCGGCCAGTTCCCCCCGTGGGTCCTGGCGCCAGCGGAGGACCCACGTGAGGTGAGTTCCCCGTCGCGATGAGTTGTCCAACTCCGGTTCGTCTTGAAGGCAACACAGGCCAGGCGACGCCAGGGGAACTCCGATGCGACTCACCCTGCACACGTTCCTCACGCTCGACGGCGTCCTCCAGGCCCCCGGCGGCCGTCGCCGAGGCCGTGCACAAACTCAAGGACAGCCGGGCGGAGAGCTGCAGGTCCACGGCAGCGGCGAGCTCGCCACCTACCTGATCAATCAGGGGCTCGTCGACGAGTTTCGGGTGCTGACGTTTCCGGTGTACCTCGGTGCCGGCAAGAAGCTGTTTCGTGGACGGGGTGCGCCCCGGTGCGCTCCGGCTTCTGAACAGCTCGACGACGAGCACCGGCATCGTGATCAGCAGGTATGAGCCTGTCGGCGCGCCTGAGTACGGGTCCTTCGCGCTCTAGGGATCGCTCCGAGCGACACCATGTCCGCGCTGCCGTCCGTAGAGAGCCGCTTGCGTGCGATCGGCCAGCTGCAGCTTGTCCAGGATGCGCGAGACGTAGTTCTGGACCGTCTTGATCGACAGTCCCAGCTCGCGAGCGATCTGGGGGTTGCTCGTTCCGTCGGCGATCAGGGCGAGAACGTCCCGCTCGCGTTCGGTGAGTTCGTCCGGCTCGTTGTGGCTCCCGCGCGGTGTGTTCGTCAAGGTCAGCACCTGGGCGGCCACGCCGGCACCGAAGACCGCTCCGCCGGTGGCCACCGTCCGGATGGCCGCTGCGATCTCCTCCGACGGCGAGCCCTTGAGCACGTAGCCCCGGGCACCGGCCCGGAGCGCAGCCACGACCGTGTCATCGTCGTCGACCATCGTGATCACGAGGACGGCGGGCGCCGAGGGAAGCGCGGTGATGCGAGCGGTGGCATCGACACCCGACATGGACGGCAGGTTCAGGTCCATCAGCACCACGTCGACGCCGGCAGTCCGAGCCGCGGATAGCGTCCGGGCCGTCCGCGGCGGTCGCGACCACCCACATGTCCGGCAGCGACGTGACGAGGGCGGCGAGGCCATCCCGGAAGATCGGATGGTCGTCGACGACCACCACGCCCGTGGTCAACGGGTCACCCCCGCCGCCGGATGTTGACGCGGCACTCGAGGTGATCCCGGCAGGGGCAACTCAGCCGTCACCCTGGTGCCGCCTCCTCGTCGCCCGGGCGTGACCCGGACTTCCCCACGGAGCTCCTCGGCGCGCTCCGCCATCGTCTGCATGCCGTTCCCGCGAGACGGCGTCGACGCGACACCGTAACCGTTCCCGTCGTCCTCGACGCTGATGCACAGCCGCCCGTGGACGGCGCGCAGTTCGATGCGGCACGTCGTCGCCTCGGCATGCTTCACCACGTTCGTTACGGCCTCGGTCACGATCCGGAACGCCGCCACCTCCACGGCCGCAGGCAACGCTGGCGGCACCCGGTCGTCAACACACACCGTGATCGACGAGCCCGCGGTCATCCTCCGGGTCATCTGTTGAAGCGCGCCGACGAGGCCGAGCTCGTCCAACGCGGGAGGGCGCAGGCCTTCGACGACCCGACGAACCTCGGCGACCGTTCCGCGCAGATCGTCGCGCAAGCTGTCGGCGTCGGCCGCGGCGTCATGGCCACGGAGACGCCCAACGAGCAGGTCCAGCCGGAGCAGGTGACCGGCCAGGGCGGGACCCAGCCCGTCGTGCAGGTCACGCCGCAGTCGCCGCCTCTCCTCCTCCCGCGCCAGCACCAGCCGTTCCCGGGCCAGCCGCACGTCAGCGGTCGGCCGAAGCGCGTGCAGGACGCCGCCGAGATGGCCGGCGAGATCGTCCAGCAGCTGACGGTCCCGGGGACGGAGCGGTGCCCGCGGTGGGATGAACCGCAGCGACCCGACCTTCTCGCCATAGGCCGTCAAAACCAGCTCCGTCGCTCCGTTGCGGACGTCCTCGGCGTCGCCGTCGTCCTCGCCGTCGCCGGGGCTTCCGTCGCCTCCGGCCAGGAGGGTCCCGCGCCCATCCCGGATCATGATCGAGCGAAGTCCGAGACCGTCGAGTTCGGTCACGACGTCGGCCAGCAGACGCTGGACGTCGGCGGTGCCCTCGAGTCGCTTGCCCAGTGCGGCCAGCACGTCGTATGGCTCGTCCCAGCGCCCGAACGTGACCCGATTGATCGCCCGCTGGAGGCTGTCCCGAAGCGGTGCGAACGACACCGCGACCACCGCGGCAGCGATCCAGGGGAGCCATGACGCATTGCGACTGACGTGGAGCAGCCCCGCCGTTCCGGCGATCGCCAGCGCGTAGATGCCGGCGAC
The DNA here is from genome assembly GCA_035468175.1 of Frankiaceae bacterium. Taxonomy (GTDB): domain Bacteria; phylum Actinomycetota; class Actinomycetes; order Frankiales; family Frankiaceae; genus JAVEDQ01. The sequence continues at coordinate 2,500 of DATITC010000137.1, forward strand.
CACCGCCGAGATCGTCAACCAGACGAGGGTTCGGTTCGCCGCGCTCCGCAGGTCGTACAGCCCCCGGGCCAGCACGGCGAAGCCGATGGCGAACGGAAGCGGCAGGGCTGCGGCGCCAAAGGCCCAGTTGCCCGCGCCGAACCCGAACGCGAGGGGTACGGCGAGGATCGTCACAGCGACGGCTGCGGCGAACAGGGTGAGCTGTTGGCGTCGGAGCTCGTCGCCCGAACGCCACCGCGAGACCAGCTGGGCGACGGCAGCCACGGTCACGACGAGGCTGAGCGGGATGTGCCCCAGAAACGCGACGGCGCTGATCACCTTCGTGGCCCCGCCGACGGCAATCGGGTTGTGCCAAGCGCCGAGGTTCGTCAGGTCCGCCTGCGGATCGAAGAGCGGATCGACGATCCCCGCGACGAGGATGACGACCAGCGCGCGCGGGAGCCACCTCCATTGCGGTCCTGCCAGGCGGCCGTCCGGGAAGAAGATCGGCACGGCGAGCGTGATCAGGTACCAGCCCACCGCTCGCCCGCCCGACCCGCCGATCGCGAGCGCGGAGGCGCCGGGCACGCTGCCCGGCGCTAACGATGCCGTGGTGCGCGAGGTCGACCGCCGCGCCGCAGGCCGACCAGGCGAGCCCTCCGGCGAGCATGAGCCAGCCGATGACGTTGCCGGGCCGGGCAGCGGCGACGACCGCCCCGACGACGGCGAAGGCCAGCACCACCAGGTTGTTGAGGTGTTCGTGAGGGACTGGTGATCGACCGCGGCGACCCACAACGAGAGCGCGCTGCTGGCGAGCGCGCCGGTGACGGCTGCCGCGATCGCGACAGCCGCCACCACCGTCCGCCGGGACGAGGGCCAGGCGGTCACCCTCATCCGAGACCACGTCACGAGCGTCATCGTCCCCCGCCTCGACCCGGCCGACAGGGGTTTCAGACCGTTGCCGAAGCCGGCTGCCCCAGCGCTACCCGTCGAGGGCTCCGCGACTGACGCAGCGCGGCGACGCCGAGCGCGGTCATCCAAACGAACCCGAGCAGCGTTGCAGCGTTGATCACGCCAGTACGCGCTGCCGGGATCGCCACGTGGTACAGAACGCCGACCACGAACCCGGTGGTCGACACCCACCTCGGCAGCCGTCCCGTGGTTCGGATCGCCGCGGCCACCGCCAAGGCGAACACGCCGAACAGGCCGCCAGAGAGGAAGAACGCGAAGTTCCGGATGTCGTTCACGGCGACGACCGTCGACAGGTCGGCTCCATGATGACCGTCGTAGAGCGCGGCAGCACCGGCGGCGAAGCCTGCCGAGACCGTTACCGCCGTGGCCACCACCGCGCCCGCTGCGGCACAGGATGCGAGCCAGTTGCCCAACGGCCCGTCCGCGCGCAGCAGGTTAGCGATCAGCAGAGCACCGAGTAGAAAGGTCAGCGTCGCGAGGAACTCGATGTAGCCGCCGGCGAAGTTCTTCGGGAGCGAGGACTGTGTCAGTGCGGCAGAGGAGACGCCCGCCTTGTCCCCCAGCATCAGGGTCTGCTCGAGCGCCACCCCCGCGAACGTGAGCACGACGTAGCCGAGCATCAGGCCGCCGGCGACGCGCCACAACGTGCGCGAGCCCGTGTCGGCAGGACTCGGAGCGGTCAAGTTGTTCATGATCGTCGCCACCCTCAGACGTGGTAGGTGATGGTGATCATGGACACGTTCGGCGCCGATGCCGGGGCGACGCTGATCGTCCCGCGAGCGCCGGAGAGCGATCGAAGGCCGCCGGTGATGCGTCCGTGACCGATTCCGGTTCGGGCGTCGACGGTGGAGTGCCCGTACATGACGCCGTTCGGGCGGGCCAGGGCGACGTCGCAATTGGCGAGGTGGGTCGTCACGTCGACGAGGCACGAGCTGACGTCGTAGCCGGTCGTCCTGCCCTGCTGCTCGTCCCGATCGGTCGCGACATCGGCACCGTTGACGATCGTGTCGCTGGTCTGTGTCGCAGTGATCCGGATGGTGTGGTTCGACGTGCTCGCCGAAGCCGCGCCGACACCGGTCAGGCACAGTGCAGTCGCGACGCCGCTGATGGCTCCGATAGTCGCCCAGCGCGGAAGCGCAGGCCGGGCGGTCGGCGCAGTAGTTGTAGTGGGTGTGGATGTGGTCATGACTGCCTCCTGCTTCGCTGGTATTGCGGACAGCGAGCAGAATCAGCGCGGCACTTTCCCACCAGCCAGAGCGCCGTTCCCATAGCGGCTGGGAAGTTCTCCCTTCGTCCCATGAGCCGGGCGTCAGGCAGGATCGACGTCGTGACGGACGTTCTGGCGGTGGCCCGCGAGCAGGTGTTGGAGAACGGCAAGGGGCTCGACGAGTTGCAAGCGCTGGAGTGCCTGCGGCTGCCGGACGAGCGGCTGCCCGAGCTGCTGCAGCTCGCCCACGAGGTGCGGATGCGCTGGTGCGGCCCCGAGGTCGAGGTCGAGGGCATCATCAGCCTCAAGACCGGTGGCTGCCCCGAGGACTGCCACTTCTGCTCGCAGTCCGGTCAGTTCTCCTCCCCCGTCCGCTCGGCCTGGCTCGACATCCCCAGCCTCGTCGAGGCCGCCAAGGAGACCGCGGCGACCGGCGCCACCGAGTTCTGCATCGTCGCGGCCGTGCGCGGACCCGACAAGCGGCTGATGTCGCAGGTGCGCGAGGGCGTCGCCGCCATCCGCGAAGCCGTCGACATCCAGGTAGCCTGCTCGCTCGGCATGCTCACCCAGGAGCAGGTCGACGAGCTCGGCGAGATCGGCGTGCACCGCTACAACCACAACCTCGAGACCGCGCGGTCGCACTTCGGCCAGGTCGTGACGACCCACTCCTTCGACGAGCGCATCGACACCTGCCAGATGGTCAAGGCGGCCGGCATGGAGCTGTGCTGCGGCGGCATCCTCGGGCTCGGCGAGACGCTCGAGCAGCGGGCCGAGTTCGCTGCTCAGCTCGCGGCGCTCGAACCTGACGAGGTGCCGTTGAACTTCCTCAACCCGAGGCCCGGGACGCCCTTCGGTGACCTGCCGGTGGTCGAGGCCCGCGAGGCGCTGAAGGCGGTCGCGACGTTCCGCCTGGTGCTGCCGCGCACGATCCTCCGCTACGCCGGTGGCCGCGAGATCACCCTTGGCGATCTGGATGTCCAGGGCTTCACCGGCGGTATCAACGCGGTCATCGTCGGCAACTACCTGACGACGCTCGGCCGTCCGGCCACCGATGACCTGACCACCCTGCGCGAGCTCAACATGCCGCTGAAGGCGCTCTCCGCGACCCTGTAGCCGCTGCTGTCCTGGGTCGGGCACATTGATCTGTTGCAGCGGCGAGGCTGTGCGGCACCTCCGGGCCGCAACAGATCACGCGGCCCGTGTCGCCAGACGTTGGTAGGCCTGGACGATGTCGTCGACCACCGTGGCGCGTCCGTTCCGCAGCTGGCGCGGCGTCACCCGCACGGTCGTGATGCCGCACTCGCGGAGC
>DATITC010000138.1:0-39221 GCA_035468175.1 Frankiaceae bacterium
ACGGCCACCGGGTTGAAGAAGTGGAAGCCGACGACCCGCTCCGGGTGCTGCAGCGCCGACGCCATCTCGGTCACCGACAGTGAGGAGGTGTTGGTCGCGAGGATGGTCTCGGGGCTGACGTACTCCTCGACCTCGGCGTAGACCTTCTGCTTGACGCTCAGCTCCTCGAAGACGGCTTCGATGACGAAGTCGGCGTCGGCGAACGCGTCCTTGCTCAACGAGCCGCTGACGAGCGACTTCAGCCTGTTCGCCTTGTCCGAGGAGACCCGCTTCTTGGCGAGCAGCTTGTCGACCTCGCTGTGCACGTAGTCGACGCCCTTGTCGATGCGGGCCTGGTCGATGTCGTTGAGAACGACCGGTACCTCGAGCTGGCGGGCGAACAGCAGCGCGAGCTGGCTCGCCATCAGACCGGCGCCGACGACGCCGACCTTCGTCACCTTGCGGGCCAGCGACTTGTCCGGCGCCCCGGCCGGCCGCTTCGCCCGCTTCTGCACCAGGTCGAACGAGTAGAGCCCGGCCCGCAGCTCGTCGCTCATCATGAGGTCGGCGAGCGCCTCGTCCTCGCCGGCGGTGCCGTCGGCGAACGACGTGGTCTCGGCCTTCTCGATCAGCTCGAGTGCCCGGTACGGAGCGGGAGCGTAGCCGTGCGTCTTGCCGTCGGCGATGCCGCGTCCGCGGGCGACCGCTGCCGCCCACGCGTCGCCGCGCTCGACCTCGGGACGCTGCACGGTGACCTCGCCGCGCAGCACCTGACCGGCCCAGAGCAGCGACTGCTCGAGGAAGTCGGCCGGCTCGAACAGGGCGTCGCCGATGCCGAGGTCGAAGGCCTGCTTGCCCTTCAGCATCCGGTTCTGGTTCAGCGGGTTCTCGATGATGACCGTGACGGCCTTCTCGGCACCGATCAGGTTCGGCAGCAGCTGCGTGCCGCCCCAGCCCGGAACGAGGCCGAGGAAGCACTCGGGCAGCGCGAGCGCCGGGATGCCGGAGGACAGCGTCCGGTAGTTGCAGTGCAGCGCGATCTCCACGCCGCCGCCCATCGCCGCACCGTTGACGAAGGCGAAGGTCGGGACCGACGCCTCCTTGATGCGGTTGAACACGCGGTGACCGAGCCGGCCGATCTCGAGCGCCACCCCGCGGGAGGTCACGTTCGGCACGCCGGTCAGGTCGGCGCCGACCGCGAAGATGAACGGCTTGCCGGTGATGGCGATGGCGGCGACCGCGGGGGAGTGCGCCTCGATCGCGTCGAGGGCGGCGTCGAGCTTCAACAACCCGCCCGGGCCGAACGTGTTCGGCTTGGTGTGGTCGAAGCCGTTGTCGAGCGTGATGAGCGCGACCGGTGACTCGACGCCCGGCAGGTCGACGAAGCGGACCTTGGCGTCGGTGACGACCTCACCCACGAACTGTGCGGTGGCCTCGGTCGAGGTGGTTGCGGTGCTCATGCGGCCTGCTCCTTCTTCGCTGCGCCGTGCGCGGCCTGGGCCTCGGCGTTGTGCGGGTTCTCCCAGATCACGGTGCCGCCCATGCCGAAGCCGATGCACATGGCGTTCAGGCCGTACCGGACCTCGGGGTGCTCCTCGAACTGGCGGGCGAGCTGCGTCATCAGCCGGACGCCGCTGCTGGCCAGCGGGTGGCCCAGCGCGATGGCGCCGCCGTACGGGTTGACCCGCTCGTCGTCGTCAGCGATGCCGAAGTGGTCGAGGAAGGCGACCACCTGGACGGCGAATGCCTCGTTCAGCTCGAACAGGCCGATGTCGTCGATGGTCAGACCGGTGCGGGCCAGCGCCTTCTCGGTCGATGGAATCGGCCCGACGCCCATCACCTCGGGCTCGACCCCGACGAAGCTGAAGCCGACCATGCGCATCTTGATCGGCAGGCCGAGCTCCTGGGCGACGGCTGCGTTCGCGAGGATGCAGCCCGTGGCGCCGTCGTTGAGGCCGGCCGCGTTGCCTGGGGTGACGCGGCCTTGCGGACGGAACGGCGTCTTCAGCTTGGCCAGGTCCTCCATCGTCGTGCCGGGCCGGGGCGGCTCGTCCTTGGTGACGAAGCCGTAGCCGGCTTCGGCGCTGCGGTTCGCGACCGGGACGAGGTCAGGCTGGATCTGCCCGTTGGCGTAGGCCTTGGCGACCTTCGCCTGGGAGGCGGCGGCGAACGCGTCGCACCGCTCTTTGGTGATGTGCGGCAAACGGTCGTGCAGATTCTCCGCCGTGGACCCCATGACCAGCGCGGACGTGTCGATGAGCTTCTCGGACACGAAGCGGGGGTTCGGGTCGACACCCTCACCCATGGGGTGGCGCCCCATGTGCTCGACCCCGCCGGCGATCGCAATGTCGTACATGCCGGTGGCAATCGCGCCGGAGACCGAGGTGACGGCGGTCATCGCGCCCGCGCACATGCGGTCGATGGCGAAGCCGGGCACGGACTTCGGCAGCCCCGCGAGGATGCCGGCGGTACGGCCGATGGTCAGGCCCTGGTCCCCGATCTGGGTGGTCGCGGCGATGGCGACCTCGTCGATCCGCTCCGGGGGGAGCTCGGGGTTGCGGCGTAGCAGGTCGCGAATGACCTTGACGATCAGGTCGTCGGCACGGGTCTCGGCGTAGACACCCTTTGCCTTACCGAACGGGGTGCGGACGCCGTCGACGAAGACGACATCGGACAGAGGATTGGGTTTCGAGTTCGAGGCCGGCACGTTGGCTCCTCGCAGAAGGGTGGGCCGCGGTCCAGCGAGGGACGGGGCCGCCAGTGACAGACCGGAGGGTAGCGATCGGCGGCTACTCGTCGGTAATCGAGTGGCTCACGTCACCTGCGCGGGTGATATTTCCTGCGGCTGATTATGGCGATAGAGAACGTGCAGCGGGCGCCTTCGGAGGTCTGGCGGGAGAGCCGGAGGTGCCCGCTGCATACGATTGTCCGGTTCAGGGCGGCTCAGGGCGGTTCAGGGCGGTTCAGGGCGGTTCAGGGCGGTTCAGCCGAGGCCGGTCAGTCGTCCCCGTCGGGCGGAACCGTCAGCGCCTCGGTCAGCACCGGCCCGGTGAGCTCGATCTGCCAGGGGCGGGCGTTGCCGTCCTCCAGCGTCGCGGTCACCGTGTCCAGCGTGACCGGTTGCGGCGGCGACCAGGTCATCCGGCGCACCAGCGCCGGCTCGACCAGGTTCTCCACCGGCACGCGGTAGCGCTCGGAGATCTCGGCGAGACCGGCCCGTGCGCGCGCCAGGCGCTCGGCGGCTTCCGGGTCGCGCTCGGCCCAACGGTTGGTCGGCGGGAGCCCGTTACCGGGTCCGGCGGGTCGTGGCAGCTCGGTGTCCACGAGCGCCGCGGCTGCCGCGATCGCCTCCCACCACTGCTCGGCGTTGCGGCGCATCCGGGGGCCGGAGAAGACGGGAAGGCGGGTCAGGGCGGCTGCATCGGCGGGCGCGGCGAGTGCCGCCTCGACGATGGCGCTGTCCGGCAGGATGCGGCCGGGGGCGATGTCCCGTCGCTGGGCGACGCGCTCCCGGGTCTGCCACAGCGACCGCACCGTGGCGAGTTGGCGGCGGTTGCGCACCTTGTGCATGCCGCTGGTACGGCGCCACGGCTCGGCGACCGGCGCCTTGACCGGGGCGTCGATCAGCGCGGCGAACTCCTCGAGCGCCCACGCGAGCTTCCCTTGTGCGGCAAGGTCGGCTTCCAGGGCGTTCCGCAGGTCGACGAGCAGTTCGACGTCGAGTGCGGCGTAGCGGAGCCACGGTTCGGGCAACGGCCGGGTCGACCAGTCGACGGCCGAGTGCCCCTTCTCCAGCCGGTAGCCGAGCAGCTTCTCGGTGATCGCCCCGAGCCCGACGCGGTCGTGGCCGGCCAGCCGCGCTGCGAGCTCGGTGTCGAACAACGCGTCCGGGACGAGGCCGACCTCGGCCAGACACGGCAGGTCCTGGTTGGCGGCGTGCAGCACCCATTCGACACCGGCCAGTGCTTGCCGGACGCCGGATAGGTCGGGACAGCCGACCGGGTCGATGAGGAACGAGCCCGCGCCCTCGCGGCGCAGCTGGACCAGGTAGGCGCGCTGCCCGTAGCGGTAGCCCGAGGCGCGCTCGGCGTCGACGGCGACGGGGCCCGTGCCGGCGGCGAGCGCCTGCTCGGCCCGGCGCAGCGGCTCGTCCGCATCGATGACCGGCGGGAGGCCGTCCCGCGGGTGGAGCAGCAGCACGGATTCGGGAGCGGCTGGCGCAGTGGATTCGTCGGCTGATCCGGCCGCATCGGCCGGGTCGGCCGCATCGGCCGGGTCTGGCTCGGCCGGCTCGGTTTCGGACAGGCTGACGTCGTCAGTCAGCTGGTCGATGGGCAGGTCGGTGGCCTCGTCCACGGATGACCGGGCCGAGAGACTGTCTGCGACGGACAAGAACTGCGGCGCGCTCACCGGCGTCAAGCGGCTAGCGACCGGGGACCCATCCGAACCGGTTTCCCCGGACATCACGACCGGTCACGATACGGCGTTGCCCGGACCGGAGCCGATCGCCACACCGGGCCCTGCTGGTGGACCGGGCCCGGCTGGTGAAGCATCCACTGCTGGTGAACCGTGGGCTCGGGGAAGCGCAGGTCAGCGAATGACACCGGCGCGCATGGCCAAGGCGACCATCTCCGCGCGGTCCCCGGTACCGAGCTTGCGGGCGATGCGCGCGAGGTGACTCTTCACGGTCAGCGCGGACAGGCCGAGCAGGTCACCGATCTCCTTGTTCGACTTGCCGTCGGCGACGAGCCGGAGGACCTCGATCTCGCGTCCGGACAGCTCCGCGGCGAGACCTTCCGCCGTCCCGGCGCCGCGCAGACCGCTGGCGAGCAGCGGCGCGACCGCCGGGTCGGCGTAGACGCCGCCGGACAGGACGCGGCGGACACCATCGGCGACGACAACGGGCGAGGCGTTCTTCAACAGGTAACCGTGCGCGCCGGCAACGAACGCGGCCCGCACCGAGTAGGGGTCGTCGGCGGCGGAGAGCACCACCAGACGAGGCCAACCGTGCGAACGGAGGTAGGCGAGCAGGTCCAGGCCGTTGCCGTCGGGTAGTCCGAGGTCGAGGATGGCGAGGTCCATCGGACCGCTGCGGGCGCGGGCCTGCGCTTCCGCGATGCTGGCCGCTTCGACCACCTCGACGGCACCCATGGCGCGCAACCGCGACACCATCGACTCCCGCATCAGCGGGTGGTCGTCGACGACCAACGCGCGGAAGCCGGGACCGGGCTGGACCGGCACGGCGCTGCGTGCGTTCAGCGGACCGCTTCCCCGAAGGTGAGGCTGGGTCGGTGTGGTCACGCTTGTCCTCCTAGGGTGTCCCCGAACGCCACCTGAGGAAGCGGCACCTTCGTTACTTCGGCGCAGGTACTCCGCGTCTGTAGCCATCGGCCCACGGCAACTGCTCCGAACAGGTGTTCGCGTTGCTCCGATCAGCGCAAGGCATCAGGTCCGATCGGCCGGATGCCGACAACAAGGAAGGACAAGGTCCGACAGGGGGAAACGACGTGCGTAGGCGGCAACCGAGGGCGATACGTGTCGTCGCGGCGTGCTCCCTCGTCGCGTCGGGGCTGGGCGCCTGGTGGGCACCCGCCGCGTCGAACGTGCCGTCCTCCGCCGCTCTGGTGCTCATCCTGCTCGGCGCCGCCATCCTCACCGCCGGCGAGCTGTTGATCGTCACCCTGCCGGTCGCCCGAGGCCACGTCTGGCGCTTCTGGGGCGCTGAGGTGGCACTGGGCGCCGCGGTGCTCTATCTCCCCGGGCTCAGCCTGGAAGCGGCCGCGCTCCTTGCCGGTGTCGCGGTGCTCGCCGTGGGGAGGTACGAGGGCCGATCGGGCCGCACCGCCGAATACGCGGTGGCCTCCTTCGTCAGCTCGGCCGGGCTGGCCGCTCTGGTCTCCGCCGGCATCCTCGCGGCCGGCCTCAGCGCCTCGGTCGCCGCCGGCTCCGCCGTGCTGGCCGCGGCGATCGTCCGGCACGCGCTGGCCGCAGTCGCCGTCGCGCTGACCTCCCGGCGATCGATCGTCCCGCTGGTGAGCCGGCGCCTGCTCGCGTCCTGCGTGTTCGCCCTCGGTAACGCGGCTATCGGCATCCTCGCCGCCCGGCTCGCAGCCACCCAGCCGCTCGGGCTCGCCGGGCTGCTCGTGCCGGCCGTACTCCTGGTTTCCAGCTATGAACAGCAGGTTCGGCGCTCGGCGCAAGCCGGGCTCTACGCTGAGCTCGCCCGGGCTCAGGAGCGGGCCGGGGCGCGATCGGTGGACGCCTCGTCCGCGATCGTGCTGACCGTCGCCGCACGGATGCTCGGCGGGGCGGACATCGAGATGCTCCTGAAGGGCTCGGACGGGCTGGTCCGCTACGTCGGCGACGAGTCGGGCATGCGGGACCGCCGCCGGACCGACCCGGCGGCCCTGGACGCCCCCTGGGTGCTTCGGCTGCTCGCCTCGGGCGGGGTGCGCATCTCGCGCGACGGAGGCCGTCCGGAGTGCGGAGTGCGCATCGGACGCTCCGATTCCTTCGTCGCCTTCCTGCTCGCCCGTCGTCCGGTTGGAGCGCCCGAGTTCACCCGCCGGGAGGCCGCCCTGGTCCGTGCGCTCGCGCGACAGGCCGCGCCGTGGTTGACCGGAGCGGTGGACGCGGATGCGGCCGGCACCGGGCAGGGTGACGCCAGGCTGGCGGAGACCCGCGAAGCGGCCCGACGGATCATCGCTCTCGCCGACGTCCGCCGCTTCGACGCCGAGGATCTTGTCGGCGAGCTCCACGGCTTGGAACGCGCGGTCGCCCAGCTGGTCGGTTCATCGACCGGCGACACCGACACCGACACCGATGGCGACGGCGACGGCGACGGCGGTGCTGAGCTCGACCTGATGCCGTCCCAACGGCGCAGCACCGAGTGGACCACCACCGGACGGCTGGCGTGAAAGCCCGGATCGGCCTGCGACGAACGATCGTGCGACTGCCCCGCCGCAGCGTCACGGCGCCGGTGGCAACACTCGGATGGTCCGCCGGGCTGGTGGTGCTCCTCGGAGGTCTCGCCGTGCTCGCCGCGGTCGTCGTCGGCTCCGCGGCCCTGCCGGGTTCCATGTGGGGGGCCGCCATCGTCGGTGTCACCGTCGTACTCGCGGGGGCGGCGTTGGCGGCCGTTGCCGGCCATCGCCTCGGCGCCACCATCGACGGGCTGGTCGAACAGGCGACCCGGCCGGATGCCGGCCTAGCTCGATTGCAGGCGCCGCCGCCGGTACCGGTCCGCGAACTCGACGACCTGTTCACCGCACTGGCCGCCCTGCAGCAACGGGTGCGGGTGAGCGACGATCTCGCCGACCGGCACCGGCGCAACTCCGATGCGGCGAGCGCAGGCATGTTCGAACTGCTGAGCGGCCTGGTGGCGGCCGAGGAAGGGGCACGCGGTCAGCTGGCGGCCGAGCTGCACGACACGGTGGCGCAGTCGTTGGGGATCGCCCGACGGATGCTCGCCGAGATCCGAGCCGACGGCGGGCCGGTGGGTTCGCTGAAGATCGCTGCCGAGCAGGTCGAGGAGGCCGAGGAGTCGCTCCGCGCAACCATGGCCCGCACTCGGCCACCGGCGCTGCGCGACGGTGACCTCGCGGAAGCGGTCACGCTGTTGCGCGACGATCTCGAGCACCGGTACGGCCTCGTCGTCGACGTGTCCTGGCCCGAGGCCGAGTACCCGATCCCGCTCGCGTCGGCGGTCGCGGTCTACCGCTTCTTCCAGGAGGCTCTCCTCAACGTGGTGAAGCACGCCGACGTGGACGTGGCGGAAGCGTCGCTGCAAGTGGAGGCCGGCTTCGTGCTCGCCACCGTCCGGGACCGTGGGGTCGGGCTCGCTGCCATGCCCGCGGTTACCGGCCGCGGAGGCCGGCACGTCGGCCTCGGTCTGCTACGGGAGCGCGCTCGCCTCGCCGGCGGACGCCTGGACGTGGTGAGCGAGGCCGGCGAGGGAACCACCCTGACCCTGCGGCTGCCACGACCGGCCATGCCGGACCTCCCCGGCGCACCACCGGCGGCGGTGCCGACGCCGCGACGGGGCGTACCCGACAGCTCGGTCAGCGCCGACGTGCGCTGATCGCCACGACCCCGGGAATGTCGGGCGGAAGCCCGGCGAGGTCCGCGAGCAAACCGCAGAAGGCGCGCAGGTGCCGAGCCGGGTCGTCGTCCCAGCGGGGCGTCCAGGAGCAGCGCAGTTCGGCTTCGGACGAGCCTTCGTCGCCGTCTTCCGCCAGTTCACCGAAGCGTGAGGACCGAGTGATCGTGACCGTGCCGGCGAGTGCGTCGGCCTCGGCATCCTCGGCGCTCAGTGCCTCCTCCAGCCACGACCAGGTGACCTCCGGGAGCAGCGGGTCGCCACCCATCTCCGCGTCGAGGTCCGCGCGGGCGAAGCAGGCGATGCGGTAGGTCCCGTCCCAGGCGGCCTGACCGTCTGGGTCGTGCAGCAGGACCAGACGGCCGACCGCGATCTCGTCGGCGTCGTTCACGCTGCCGTTCACGCTGCCGTTCACGCTCGCGAGGATCGCCAGCGAGTGCGGAGCGACCTTGCTCGGCCCGCGCGTCTCGCTCAGCACGACCTCGGGCCGGGTCCGGCTCAACGCCGCCCGCAGCGCGGCGGTGACGGCCGCGAACTCGTCGGGCACGGCATCGCCTCCCGCATCCGGCTCCGGTCGGAACGAGGACGGGGGCACGACTCCACGGTAGGACGGTTCAGCGTCGACAGCGGCGAGAACGGGTCGGTGTGTCAACGCTGGATGTCCGGCGGCCGCGTGGGCCGTCGCAGCACGGCGAGCATCTGACACCGAAGCATCCGGCACGACAGCTTCGGTCATCGCCAGCAGTTCAGGCCGCGTGCCGGTCGGGGAGCGTGACTGGCGTGACTGGCGTGACTGGCGCTGGACGGGCGGCCGGCAGGTCGAACTCGGGATAGGTCCCGAGCAGGATGCCGTAGCCGCAGTGGACACAAAACCATTCCGGGCAGTCGAGGCCGTGTTCGTCCGCGCACGACCCGTCGTACAACGGCTGCTCGAAGGGTCGCTCGTCGCAGCACTCGGGGCAGGGGAGCAGCAGCATCCGGGCAACCTCCACATCGTCGTCGGTCCCCGGCAAGGAATCGCTCCGGGGACACTTCGCAAGGTCGCACGAGGGTGCGACAAATTCGAACACCCGTGCGGGCGTGTCGCCGGCTGGCAGGATGTGCCGTTCCACACGAAGGAGATCTCGATGGCGGAGCATCAGCCCTCGGCGGCCCGGCAGCGGCGGATCGGGGCCTACGCCGCGATCGTCCTCGGCGTCGTCAACCTCGTGCTCGGCGTCGTCGTCGGCGCACCGATCACGATCGGCGTCGCCGTGTTCCTCCTGATCGTCGGCGGCGTCGTCCTCGCATCCTCGATGGCCGGAGCCGGCCCCCACCCGGTTGAGCGAGCCGGCCCCCGTGGCCTCGTGCGAGGATCGAGGATGTGCACCCCGGGCTCCGCGACGCGCCGTTCCTCGCCGCCTGCCGACGCGAGCAGCCCCGGCACACCCCCGTCTGGTTCATGCGCCAGGCGGGTCGCGCGTTACCCGAGTACCGGAAACTCCGCGAGGGTGTGCCGATGCTCGAGTCGTGCCGCCGCCCCGACCTCACGGTCGAGATCACGATGCAGCCGGTCCGTCGCATGGGCACCGACGCCGCGATCTTCTTCAGTGACATCGTGGTGCCGCTGGCCGCGGTCGGCATCGACCTCGACATCGTCCCCGGCACCGGTCCGGTCATCGCCGCGCCGATCCGGGACCGGGCGGCCGTCGAGCGGATCCGGTCGCTCGAGCCCAGCGACGTCCCTGACATCACCGAGAGCATCGGCCGGCTGGTCGAGGAACTCGGCGCCACGCCGCTGATCGGGTTCGCGGGCGCCCCGTTCACCCTGGCCAGCTACCTCGTCGAGGGCGGGCCGAGCCGTAACCACGCGCGCACCAAGGCCCTCATGTACGGGCAGCCGGACGTCTGGCACGAGCTGCTCGACCGGCTGGGGGCCATCGCCAGCGCCTACCTGCGGGTGCAGATCGACGCGGGCGCGAGTGCCGTGCAGTTGTTCGACAGCTGGGTCGGGGCGCTCAGCCTTGGGGACTACCGGCGCTACGTGCTGCCGCACTCGACGAAGGTGCTGGCGAGCGTGACCGACGTGCCGCGGATCCACTTCGGGGTCGGCACCGGCGAGCTTCTCGGTGCCATGGGGGAGGCCGGCGCCGACGTGGTCGGGGTGGACTGGCGGGTCGCGCTGCCCACCGCCGCCGAGCGGGTGGGACCGGGTCGCGCCCTGCAGGGCAACCTCGACCCCACGGCGTTGTTTGCTCCCTGGTCGGTCGTTGAGGACAAGGTGCGGGAGGTCGTCGCGGCCGGCGGTGCTGCCGATGGCCACGTCTTCAACCTCGGACACGGTGTGCTGCCGGAGACCGACCCTGACGTGCTCACGCGCATCGTCGACCTCGTGCACGAGCTGCCGGTGCCCTCCCGCCCGCAGCCGGCGGCGCGGTGAGCGGACCGCGGATCGCCGTCATCGGCGGGGGAATGGCCGGGTTGTCGGCCGCCGCCACCCTCACCGGTCTGGCCGAGGTGACCGTGTTCGAGTCCGCCGACCGGGTCGGCGGCAAGCTCGCGCTGGGACCTCTGGGGGTCGACGAGGGCGCCGAGTCCTTTCTGGCCCGACGGCCCGAGGGCCTCGACGCGGCGCGAGAGGCCGCCGTCGAGCTTGCCGCACCAGGCACCACCTCGGCGTCCATCTGGCTGGCGAAGGGGCTGGTTCCCCTGCCGGCCGGAACGTTGCTCGGGGTCCCCACCGACCTGTGGGCCGCAGCCGGCGTCCTCGGAGTGCTCGGCGTCGCGCGGGCGGCCCTCGACCGGGTGCTGCCCCGTTCGCGGTTCCCGGACGACCCGGCGGTCGGCGCCTTCGTTCGAGCCCGGGTCGGTGCCGCCGTCGTCGACCGGCTGGTGGATCCGCTGCTCGGCGGGGTCTACGCCGGTTCCGCGGACGGACTGTCGCTGCGGGCGACCGTTCCGCAGCTCGTTCCCGCGCTGGAGCAACGCTCGCTGCTCGCGGCGGCCCGACGGCTGCGCGCGACTCCGGCGCCGGACGCCGGCCCGGTCTTCTCGGCCCCGGTCGAGGGCATGGGCGCGTTCGCAGCGGCGCTGGCTCGACGCAGCGGCGCGGAGATCGTGTCGGGGAGCCCGGTCCGGGTCGTCGAGCGGGCGGGACCGGGGTGGACGGTGGACGGGGCCGCCTTCGACGGAGTGGTCGTCGCCGCGCCCGCCGCACCGACCGCCAAGCTGCTGACCCCACTCGGCATCGATGTGCCCGAGGTGCCCTACGCCTCCGTGGCGATCGCGACCTTCGTCTTCCCCTCCGGCACCGAGCTCCCAGCCGGCAGCGGCCTGCTCGTGCCACCCTCCCGCGGCCGGGCCATGAAGGCGGCGACGTTCCTCTCGCAGAAGTGGCCGCACCTCGCCTCCCGCGCCGAGGGGCCGATCGTGCGGGCCAGCGCCGGCCGCTTCGGCGACGTGCGTGACCTGCAGCGGCCAGACGTCGAGTTGCTCGGGGTCCTCGCCGCCGACCTCGCCGCCGCCACCGGCGTCCTGGCTCGGCCGGTCGAGGCCGCGCTCCGGCGTTGGGGAGGGGGGCTGCCGCAGTACCGGCCGGGTCATCCGGACCGGGTCGCGGGGTTCCGCCGAAAGCTGCCGGCTGGGCTCGCCGTCGCCGGGGCGGCCTGGGACGGGGTCGGGGTGCCGGCCTGTCTGCGCAGCGGCCGGCTGGCCGCGGAGGCGGTGTTGGAGACAGTCCTCACGGGAGCGTTCAGTGTTCGGCCGAGCGGAGGACAATAGAGACATGGCCGAGAGCACGAAGTCCGCGAAGGAACTCAACGACGAGCTCCTTTACACGTCCTACAGCGTCTTCCGGGCTGTACGCCCGCTGCCGGAGGACCGGACCGCGTTGTCCGCCGAGGTCGACGAGCTGCTCGAGCAGTCGCTGGCCAAGGACGTCTACACCCGCGGCAGCTACGACGTGTCCGGCTACCGTGGCGACGCCGACCTGATGTTCTGGTGGACCTGCCCGGACGTCGATGCGCTGCAGGAGGTCTACGCGCGCTTCCGGCAGACCGTGCTCGGCCGGCATCTCGAGCCGGTGTGGTCGTCCTACGGGCTGCACCGCCCGGCCGAGTTCAACCGCAACCACATCCCGGCCTACGTGCGCCGCGAGGACCCGAAGAAGTACACCTGCGTCTACCCGTTCGTCCGGTCGCTGGATTGGTACCTGCTGCCCGACTACGAGCGTCGCGGCATGCTCGCTGAGCACGGGATCGCCGGCCGGGAGTACGAGGACGTGCGGGCGAACACCGTCGCCGCCTTCGGACTAGGTGACTACGAGTGGCTGCTCGCCTTCGAGGCCGACGAACTGCACCGCATCGTCGACTGCATCCGTCACCTGCGGGCGAGCCGCGCCCGGCTGCACACCAAGCTCGAGGTGCCGTTCTACACCGGTGCCCGTAAGCCGATCGCGGAGATCGTCGCGGCGCTGCCGTAGCGGTCGTCAAGGAATAAAGCCGCCGCGATCTGTTGCGGCCGTGAACACGCGCGGAGCATGGGCGCCGCAACTGATCGTGTGAACCCTGCGGTCCGATTACGGAACGTGCAACTCGTCCGACGCGTTGCGACTCAGGTACTGACGATCGTGCGCCGATAGAAGCCGATGTGCCGTTGTTGAGTGAGGCGATCCGCCTCCGCCGTGAAGAGCTCGGACTGGACCAGTCCGAGCTCGCGGAGCGTCTCGGCGTCGGCCAGCAGACCGTGTCCCGCTGGGAGACCGGCAGTGGCCTCCCGCGCCGGGAGCGACTGCCGCAGCTCGCGGAAGCGCTCGAGTTCGACCCCAGCCACCTGCTTCGCCTGGCCGGCTATCTGCCGCAGGGCGAGGAGGAGTCGGCGAGCGTCGTCTTCCACCAGGCCTACGACCGGGCGTCCGAGTTCAGCGAGGACGAACTCGTCCTATTGCTCGACCGGCTGTGGACCGAACTGCGTCAGCGAGCCGGCTTCCGCGCCCCGCACCCTCGTCGTGCCGAGCCGGGTGGGCGATCCGCCACATCCTGACATCCGGGGTTTAGACCAAACGGGTGACCGGAAGGACCCTTATGTCTGCTCGCTGGAGCAGGTGCTCCCGGTCGGCTCGCCGAATTCCGCCCCTGACCGGGAGGTCCCCGCACTCAGGGCGGAAGCGGGAGAACCAATCTCCGGGCGCTGTGACCGACGGTCGCACGTCCTTGGGGTGAAGCCGCAGCTCCGCTGATCGCGGAGTAGCGGCCGGGCCACCCAGCCCGAACCCGACAGCTCATCTCGCAGGCGTCGGGAGGACCTTTGTGACGCCTGCGCGCCTCGTATTGCCGACGCGTGTCGGCCTCGGCATCGCCATCGTGGTCATCGCCGGAGCCGGACGCCTCGCGATCCCCGCTTCCGCGGGGTCCGGCGCCGGGGTCGCGCTGGCCGAGCCCGCGCCGGTGCCGGTGACAGCAGCTCCGACACCGCCGCCCGCGACCGCGAAGCCGAAGCCCACCGCGACGAGCACGCCCGCCTCGACGGTGCAAAGCTCCTCGGCGGCGAGCCGGGCGAATACTCGTCAGCCGGTGTTGGCGGCGACGCGGAAGCCGACGTCCTCGCGCTCCAGCGTCCGGCCCTCAGGGTCGTCGTCGACCTCGGGGTCGTCCGGGTCCTCCTACTCGTCGACGGCCAGCACGTCGAGCGGCGACCCCCGGACCATCGCGAAGGCCATGCTCGCTGCCCGCGGTTGGGGCGGTCAGTTCAGCTGCCTCGAACCGCTTTGGTCCCGCGAGAGCGGCTGGAGCACCACGGCGGGCAGCCCCAGTGGGGCCTACGGCATCCCGCAGGCGTTGCCCGGCTCGAAGATGGCGTCGGCCGGTTCGGACTGGCAGACGAACCCGCGCACGCAGATCGCCTGGGGACTGAGCTACATCGGCTCGACCTACGGCTCCCCGTGCGCTGCCTGGAGCCACAGCCAGTCGACCGGCTGGTACTAGGCCTCAGCCCGGCTCAACGGTCTCCGCGACCCGGGGTTGGGCGCTGCTCGGGGTGTGTGCTGCTTTGTGGGTGCTCGGCGGTGCTTGGCCGCCCACGGGAGATCACCGGGCGCTCGGCGATCGGCGGTGGGCGTGAACGGGCAGTTTTCTGTGCGGTTTCGGGGGTCGATCCGGGGTCGTCGGCGCCCACGGGAGATCACCGGAGGCTCGGCGATCGGCGGTGGGCGAGAACGACGAGCGTCGCGCGGGCTCCGGAGCGCCGACTCCCGGAGCACCCGGAGCACCCGGAGCAGAGCACCCGACGCCCCGAGCACCCGGAGCACCGAGCACCCGGAGCACCGAGCACCCGGAGCCCCCCGGAGACCGACAGCACCCGGAGCACCGACGGCCCCGAGCACCGCGGTCTCCAGAGCCCCGACAGCCCCATGAGCCCCGGCGTCCCCACCGCCGCGCGTCAGGCGGTCGGCGTCACCGAGATGCCCACCTCGGTGTGTAAGCGGACCTGCTCCACCGGCTCGCCCATGTCCAGGGTCCGGCGGGAACCGTCATTGGCCCAGCCGGCCGAACGGAAGAAGGTCAGGGCCGGCTCGTCGTCGGCGAAGCGCCAGGTGACGAGGCTCCGGACGCCCTGCTCCTCCAACCGGTCGACTGCGGCCGAAAGCAGACGGCTCCCGTGTCCCGCCTGCTGGAAGCCCGGACCGACGATCAGCTCGAGGATCTCGGCCCGGTCCTCGGTGGCGTCATCGTCCTCGGATGGCCCGATCGCCGCGAAGCCCACGAGACGGCCGGCGTGCAGCGCCACGAAGACCGTGTGCAACGGCGACGGTGGCGCGAGGACGGCGTCCCGCCAGTGCGCCTCGGCGTCAGCGTCGGTGACCGCGTCGAGCGCTCCCGCGGGCAGGACCTGTGCGTAGCCGCTGCGCCACGTCTCCAGCTGGACTTCGGCGACCGCTGCCGCGTCGGAGGCGCGGGCAGGACGCACCGAGACGTCCGCCGAACCCGGGCTCGTCATGCCCGGAGATTAGCGCCCGAGCCGATTAGCCTCAGGTTCGTGGCGGAGGATCGGGTCGACGACCAGTACGAGCAGCTGCTACGACACGTCCTGACGACGGGCACCCGCAAGACGGACCGGACGGGTACCGGGACGTTCAGCGTGTTCGGACACCAGATGCGTTTCGATCTCTCCCGCGGGTTCCCGTTGATCACCACGAAGCGGGTGCATTTCCGCTCCGTGGCGCTTGAGCTGCTGTGGTTCCTGCGCGGGGATCGGAACGTCCGCTGGCTGCAGGAGCAGGGCGTGACGATATGGGATGAGTGGGCTGCGCCCGACGGGGACCTGGGCCCGGTCTATGGGGTGCAGTGGCGGGCGTGGCCTACCCCGAGCGGCGAGCACATCGACCAGATCTCCGGCGTTCTCCGGACGTTGCGCAGCGACCCGGACTCGCGGCGGATGATCGTCTCGGCCTGGAACGTCGGAGAGATCGCCCAGATGGCGCTACCGCCGTGCCACGCCTTCTTCCAGTTCTACGTAGCCGACGGGCGGCTCTCCTGCCAGCTCTACCAGCGCAGCGCGGACCTTTTCCTGGGCGTGCCCTTCAACATCGCGAGCTACGCACTGCTCACCCACCTCGTGGCGCAGCAGGTGGGGCTGGTGCCGGGCGAGTTCATCTGGACCGGCGGCGACTGCCACATCTACACCAACCATGTCGAGCAGGTCACCGAGCAGCTCTCGCGGACGGTGCTGCCGTTTCCCGAGTTGCGGGTCCGGGCCGCCGACGACCTGTTTTCCTACTCCTTCGACGACTTCGAGGTGGTCGGCTACGAGCACCACCCCGCCATCAAGGCGCCGGTTGCGGTGTGACGGTTGCGGTGTGACGGTTGCGGTGTGAGAGTTGCCCTCTGACCGCGGGGTGGGCGTCGCGCTGATCTGGGCGCAGGCGGCGAACGGGATCATCGGGGACCAGGGGAGCATCCCCTGGCATCTGCCCGAGGACTTGGCCCTGTTCCGCCGGTTGACCCTCGACACGACGGTCCTCATGGGCCGGCGGACCTGGGAATCGCTGCCCGATCGCTTCCGCCCGCTGCCCCGCCGCCGCAACCTGGTGCTCAGCCGCCGGGAGGGGTGGGAGCCCGTGGGGGCGGAACGCGTTGCCTCGCTCGAACAGGCCTGCGAGGTGACCACGGGACCGCTGTGGGTCATCGGGGGCGCCGATGTCTACGCGCTGGCCCTGCCGTTTGCCGTCCGCGCCGTGGTCACGGAGATCGACGAGCCGTTCCCCGGCGACCGGCGGGCGCCCGTGCTGACCGGTTCCTGGTCGCTGGCGACGACAGACCCGGAGCAGGGCTGGTACACCTCGAGCACCGGCCTCCGCTACCGCGTGCTCGAGTGGTCCCGGCCGGACGGCGTCGAACCGGCGGCGTCGGGCAGAACCCGGTCATGACGGTCTCGGACGCCGAAGGGGGCGCCGGCACGCGTCGGCCGGGCCGCTTGGCGTCCTGGCAGTACGCACTCACCACGACCAACCCGCCACGCGGTGTGCCGGTCGATGAGCTGGACGGCGTGACCCGGTGGCTCGTGGTCACCCGGGCCGCGGTGCTGCCGATGACGCTCGGGGCCGGCCTCGTCGCTGGACTGCTCGCGATCGGTGCCAACGGGTTCTCCTGGTTCGACCTGGTGCTCGCCGTCGTGGGCATCCTGGCCGCGCACCTGGCGAACAACCTGATGAACGACCTGTTCGACACCTCGGTGGGGACCGACACCGGCACCTACCCGCGAGCGCTCTACGCGCCGCACCCGATCCTGTCCGGGCTGGTGACCAAGCGGACGCTGCTCACTGCGATCCTCGCCACCAACGTCGTCGACCTGGTGATCCTGATCGTGCTCACCGCTCGACGAGGCTGGCCCGTCGTGGCGTTCGCGCTGGCCGGCTTCCTCCTCTCCTACGCCTACACCGCGCCGCCGCTGCGGTTGAAGAAGATCGGGCTGGGGGAGCCGGACGTCCTCATCGTCTGGGGACCGCTCATGATCGGCGGGACCTACTTCTCCGCCACCGGGTCGCTGCCGTGGCAGGTGCTGGTGGCGTCGATCCCGTACGGCTTGCTCTGCACCACGGTGCTGATGGGCAAGCATGTCGACAAAATCCCCTACGACGCGCCGGCCGGCACGAACACGCTCCCGGTCCTGCTCGGCGAGCGTCGGGCCCGCCGGCTCACCCTCGGGATGATGGTGGCGTTCTACGTCGTCGTCGCGCTCGGTGTGGCGATCGGCGCCCTGCCCTGGCCGGCGTTGCTGGCGCTGCTGGGCATTGAGCGGCTCGTCCGGGCCTGGCCCTACATGACCCGGCCGCGCCCGGCTGAGCCGCCCAAGGACTTCCCGGTCTGGCCCCTCTGGTACGCGGCGGTGGCGTTCGTCCACCTGCGTCGCCCGGTCGCGTTGCTCGTCCTCGGCCTGGCACTGGGCGCGATGTTCGGCGTCCGCTCCTTCGACTGAGCGCAACACCTGGCAGGCTGTGCATCGTGGTCGACCTCCCCTCCCTGCCCGGCGTCGAGCACGCCTTCGTCGATGCCGCCGGTCTGCGGGTGCACGTCGCCCTCGCCGGCCCCGAGGACGCGCCGCCCGTCGTCCTCCTGCACGGCTGGCCGCAGAACTGGTGGTGTTGGCGGCATGTCGTCCCGCTGCTCGCTGACCGGTACCGGCTGGTGCTGCCCGACCTGCGGGGACACGGCTGGACCGACGCCCCCCCTCGCGGCTACGGCAAGGAGCAGCTCGCGACCGACCTGCTCGGCACGCTCGACGCGCTCGGCCTGGGCCGGGTGCGTCTGGTTGGTCACGACTGGGGCGGCTGGGCCGGCTTCCTCGCCTGCCTGCGGGAACCGGCTCGCTTCGAGCACTACGTCGCCATCAACATCCCGCCGCCCTCGATGCGCCTGCGGCCGCGGGCGGTGCTCGACTCCTGGCGGATCGCCTACCAGGTGCTGCTCGCCACCCCGGCGGGGCCGCTGCTGCTGCAGCAGCGTCCGGAGCTGGTGCAGCGGGCCGTGCGGGCGGGTAGCCGACACCCGGAGGCTACGAACGACGAGGATGCCGCGCTGTACGCCGAGATCATGCAGGAACCGGACCGGGCCCGCGCGAGCTGCCTGATCTACCGGTCGTTCCTGCTGGAGGACGCCCCCGCGGTCGCGGTCGGCCGGTACCGGTCCGCCGAGCTGGAGGTGCCGACGACGCTGCTCTACGGCAGTAATGACATCGTCGTTCGGCCGTGGATGCTCGACGGCGGGCCCGGCTTCCGGGATCAGGTCGAGGTGCGCACGACCGACGACTCCGGCCACTGGCTCCCCGAGGAACGCCCCGATCTCGTCGCCGCCGCCGTCGACGACTCGTTCCGGTAGCTCTCCATCGCCCGGTTGGCCCTACAGCGGCGTGTGATCCGGCACCGATGCGAACAGTGGCCCGTCGCGTCCGGAACCCCCGACCGGGCGCGACGGGTCCTTCCCGTGCGGTCTGTCGGTGGCGATCTGTCGCAGCTGGCGGTTAGCGTGCACGCATGGGAGTCCTGCCCCCCGCCCCGTTCGGGCGGCTGCTATCCGCGATGGTCACGCCGTTCACCGCTTCCGGCGCGGTGGACCTCGACGGCGCGGCCGAGCTCGCGACCTGGTTGGTCGACAGCGGTCATCACGGCCTGGTGATCAGCGGGACGACAGGGGAGTCGGCGACGACCACCGACGAGGAGAAGGACCGCCTGCTGCGGGCCGTCGTCGAAGCGGTCGGCAACCGGGCCTCGATCGTCGCCGGGGTGGGGACCAACGACACCGCGCACTCGGTCGAACTGGCGCAGGCGGCGGAGAAGGCCGGGGCGCACGGCTTGCTCGCCGTCACCCCGTACTACACGAAGCCGCCGCAAGAGGGTCTGATCACCCACTTCCGCGCCATCGCCGACTCGTCCGGGCTGCCGGTGATGCTCTACGACATCCCGGGTCGGGCCGGTGTCGCGATCGCGACGCCGAGCCTGCTTCGGCTCGCCGACCACCCGCGGATCGTCGCCGTGAAGGACGCCAAGGGCGACTTCACGGGCACCGCGCAGGTGCGAGCCGCGACCGACCTGGCGTACTACTCCGGTGAGGACGTCCTCACCCTGCCGTTGCTGTCGCTCGGCGCGGTGGGGGTCGTCGGGGTGCCCACGCACGTCGCGGGTCCGCAGATCGGACACATGATCGCGTTGTACGACGCGGGGGACGTGGCTGCTGCGCGGGACGTGCACCTGCGGCTTCTCCCGGTCCTGCACGGCTTCTTCCGCACCCAGGGAGTGATTCTGGCCAAGGCCGCGCTCAACGCCGCCGGTCTGCCTGCCGGTCCGGTCCGCCTGCCGCTCGTCGACGCCACCGAGGCCGAGATCGCCCAGCTCCACGTGGACTGCGAGGCCGCCGGCATCGACCTCGGCTCGGTTCGCGACGGGTGGGCCGCATGAGTCATCCGCATCCCGGCCTGTCGACCCCGAAGCCGCTCGTACCGAACGGGCTGCGGGTCTTCGCCCTCGGCGGCCTCGGCGAGATCGGCCGCAATATGGCGGTCGTCGAGCACGCCGGGCGCCTGCTGCTGATCGACTGCGGGGTGCTGTTCCCGGAGGAGCGCCAGCCCGGGATCGACCTGATCCTGCCGGACTTCACCGCCATCCGGGACCGGCTGGACGACATCGAAGCGCTGATCCTTACCCACGCACACGAAGACCACATCGGGGCGGTGCCCTACCTGCTCCGCGAACGACCGGACATCCCGCTGGTCGGCAGCCGGTTCACGCTGGCCCTGGTCACCGCGAAGCTGCAGGAGCACCGGATCAAGCCGGTCACCGTGAAGGTCGCCGAGGAACAGCGGGAGCGCTTCGGCATCTTCGACTGCGAGTTCTTCGCGGTGAACCACTCGATCCCGGATGCGCTCGCCGTCGCGGTCCGCACTCCCGCCGGCACGCTGCTGCACACCGGTGACTTCAAGATGGACCAGCTGCCGCTCGACGGTCGGCTGACCGACCTCGGCGGCTTCGCCCGGATCGGCCGGGACGGGGTCGACCTACTGCTCTCCGACTCGACGAACGCCGAGGTGCCGGGATTCGTCACGCCGGAGCGCAACATCGGCCCGGTCCTCGACGAGGTGTTCCGCAGTGCGAGCCGGCGCGTGATCGTGGCCTGCTTCGCCAGTCACGTCCATCGGGTGCAGCAGGCCATCGACGTCGCCGAGAAGTACACCCGATCGGTCGCGTTCGTCGGCCGCTCGATGGTGCGCAACATGGGTGTCGCCCGCGACCTCGGGTTGCTGCGCATACCGCCAGGGCTGATGGTCGACGCCCGCGAGATCGACGCGCTGCCCGACCAGCACGTGTGCATGATCTCGACCGGCTCGCAGGGGGAGCCGCTGTCCGCGCTTTCCAGGATGGCCAACCGCGACCACCCGGTCCGGATCGAGGCGGGCGACACCGTCATCCTCGCGTCCAGCCTGGTGCCCGGCAACGAGAACGCGGTGTACGGCGTGATCAACGGGCTGACCCGGTGGGGCGCCCGCGTCGTGCACAAGGGGGTCCGCAATGTCCACGTCAGCGGACACTCCCCGGCCGGCGAGCTGCTCTACGTCCTCAACGCGGTGAAGCCCCGCAACTTCATGCCGGTGCACGGTGAGTGGCGGCACCTGCGCGCCCACGCGGCGCTCGCCGAACTGACCGGCATCCCTACCGACCGGATCGTCGTCGTCGACGACGGTACGGTCGTCGACCTGGTCGACGGCAAGGCGACGGTCGCCGGGCAGGTGCCCTGCGGTTACGTCTACGTCGACGGTCTCGCCGTCGGGGACGTCGGTGAAGAGAGCCTCAAGGACCGGCGGATCCTCGGCGAGGAGGGCTTCATCACCGTCACGGTCGTGGTCGACGCGGCCAGCGGCAAGGTGATCGCCGGGCCGGAGATCTACGCACGCGGATTCAGCGACGCCGACGAGCGGGCGCTGTCCGACGTGCTCCCGCTGGTGCAGCAGGTGCTGGACCAGGCGATGCAGGAAGGGATCTCGGATCCGCAGGCGCTCCGGCGCTCGATGCGGCGCACGGTCGGGCGGTGGGTGAGCGACACCTACCGGCGCCGGCCGATGCTGGTGCCGGTCGTCGTCGAGGTCTGACCCCGGAGGAGTCCTCGCAGGTGGGTCGACGCCGGCTCCCGCGGGTGCGGGAGCCGGCGTCGTCGTGCTCAGGGGCTAGCGGTCCGAGCCGTGGCCGTGGTTGCTGTCGTTCCGGGTGGACGGCAGCACCTCCCAGGTCACGTTGTCGCCGTGCTGCTGGGTGAAGAACACCCGCCAGCCGTCCTTGAACGGGTGGGGTGCCTGGGCGCCGAGGATGCCGCCGATGCCCGGGTCACCGTCGGAGACGTGGACGCCGGTGATCTCGTTGTCGCCATCGTTCTGGAACGTGGCAGCCTTCTGGTCGCCGGTGGCCTTGGCGTCGGAATAGCCGGAGTCCAGCGTCGCCGAGGCGTCCCGTCCCTCGGCCAGCCAGCGGACCGGCTGGCGGCCGTTCGCGTAGCTCGCTCGGGTGTCGAAGGTGTAGCCCGAGTCGAGCGCGTCCCGCTGGGTGTGCAGGGTGTCGCCGGCGTCCTCGACCGCGGTCAGCTCGTTCTCGCCGAGGAACTGGATGTTGTCGAGGCCGGTGTGCGCCTTGTCGCCCTTGTAGAACAGCGACAACCGGCCGGAATCGGCCGTGGGCGAGCTCTGGGACAGCTTGAAGATGCCGCCGTACCCACCGAAGTCGTTGTCCGCGGCGCTGGTGGCCGAGGTGTCGCCGGTTTCGGTGAAGAAGAACTCGCCGAACCGGGTGCCCGGGCGGAAGACGCCGTTCTCCGGCCGCTTGAACGGGGTTGCGCCCTTGGGCTTGGCCAGCTCGTTCGCGCTGTAGGGAGTGGTGCCGTCAGTGGCGGTGTCGTGGATGGTCACCCACGACGTCTTGAACGACGAGCCGTAGGTGTGGAGTGCGGCGATCGTGGCGGTCAGGGCGTTGGTCCCGTTGAAGACGATCGGGTTGCCGTTCGCGTCCTTCACCTGCAGTGCCTGGAGCCGGCCGCCCTTCGTGAGGTCCGCGCGGTCGGTCGGCACGAAGCGGTAGACGAAGCTGTTCGGCACCTTCGCGCCGGGGGCGTTGGTCGGGTCCGGGGCGGCGCCGCTCGCGTCCTCGACGATCCAGACGTTGCCGGCCGAATCGTTCTGGATCCCCTCGTAGCCACCCTTGCCGAGGATGCCCTGGAGGTTGTTAACCGTGGTCGAGCCGTTGACCGGGTCGAGGGTCGACTGCCAGACGCCACCGCCGTTGGAGCCCTCCGCTGTGAACAGCAGCCGATGGGCGAAGGGATCCCACGTGGAGCCGTCGAAGGTGGGCAGTGCCTTGCCGTCGCTGTCCTGGGTGGCGAGCAGCGTGACCCGGTGGTCGACGTTGGCGTCGAGGTTGATCCGGGTGAGGTAGCCCGCGCCGGCCTCGTGGCCCTGGTAGACGAAGTGGCGGCCGTAGTGGTAGCTCGGGTCTGCGCCGTGCTGACCGCTGACGTCGAGGTAGGTGTTCTTGTCCGGCTCGGTCTTCTGCGCCTCGTTGGGACTGGTCTCAGCGGTGCTGCCGACGGCCGGGACCATGGGGCCAGTG
Source organism: Frankiaceae bacterium (assembly GCA_035468175.1). Classification (GTDB taxonomy): domain Bacteria; phylum Actinomycetota; class Actinomycetes; order Frankiales; family Frankiaceae; genus JAVEDQ01. Next base: position 22,692 of record DATITC010000138.1, read on the forward strand.
CCGCTGTAGCCGTAGTAGGGGACGGCCGGTGTGCCGTTCTCCAGCTTCATCGATCCCTGCGCGGCAATCGTCTCGATCAGGCCGGGGGAGAGCTTGTTCGGGTAGGTGATCCCGATGGCTTTCGGGTTGGCCGGGCCCGCGTCCGTGGCGCTGAAGGGGGACTGGGGCGCCGCGCCGGCCGAGCCGACGAGGACGAAGCCGAGGGTTGACAGACCTGCGACGGTGACCGCGGTTGTGCGCTTGCTGCGACGCCATGCCTTGCGATTCCGGACGTGCATCCGTGCTCCTTTGCGATGCGCCCGACCGATCCGACGTCGGCGGGGACTCTCGCACGCAATCAGGAGAAGGATGTGACGGAGCGCCCTCGAGCCAGAGTTCAACCACTGGTCGCCCAGGCGTCAGTCGGGCGCTCCCTGCCGGGCGACAGTTGGTCGCGCTGGACTCAACTGGCCGCCGCCGCCGCATCCCGCCGCTGGTGCGGGGTCGTCCCCGCCGACACGTGCGGGTCCTGGGCGTCCCGTCCGGCCGCGTAGCTCGCGAGTCGGACGATCGCGGCGGTCACGATCACGAAACCGAGGATCTGCCCCGTCACGGCGAGCGCGGAAGTGCGCAGCGTTTCGCTGAACGCCGCAACCCCGCAGATGGTGGCGACGACGGGGTCAGCGATGGCCAGCGGCGGCAATGCCCCGGCCAGCGGACCGGACCGGTACGCGAGCTGATTGAGCAGGATCCCGCCACCGCCGACGACCAGCAAGGCGTAACCCGGCCAGGAAGTCAGCAGCCGGCTGGGACTTTCGGTGGCGAGTCCGTAGCAGTACTTCATCAAGGCGGCGGACAGGCCGTAGGCGATTCCCGTGCCGAGTCCGAACAGCGCGGCGCGGTGCCGTCTCGCCGGTCCCCAGCCGAGGAGGACGAGGGCGCCGATGAGCGCCATGCCGCCGCCGCCGAGGGCGAACATCCATCTGTCGTCGGGGAGTAGGGGGCCGGCTGACGGGTGTGCCGAGAGCAGGAACAGGGTCAGGCCCGCGACGAGCACGGCCGCCCACCACCATTCCCGCGGGCTCGGCTGGCACTTCTCCAGCAGCACGCTGATGGGCAGGGCGAAAAGGAGCCCGAGCAGCATCAGCGGTTGGATCAGCGCGAGTTCTCCGTTGGCGAGGGCCACGAATTGCAGCACGAGGGTCGCGGCGGCGGTCACCAGCCCGGCAAGCCAAATCGGTCGGTGGATCAGGTTGTGCACCATCCGCAGGCTCGTGTCCGTCGGCACCCGCGCGGCCGCCCGCTGCTGCAGGACGCTCGCCAAGGCGAAACAGAGCGCCGACCCCAAGGCCGCCCCGATGGCCAACTTCATGTGCACCCCGTCACATTTCGCCGTCTGGTCCGCCATTCCCCCCCGGGCGTGACCGCGAATCGCCGCGGCCTCATCGGAGCCCCGATCAAGGCTGAGGCTCCGATCAGATTCGTGGCCGCTGGCTCGTCTACCTGATGGATCAATTCGCCCGGAGGTGGGAGCTGCCCGATGACAACGACGACGACGACGGTGGACCTCGGTCCAGCGACACGAACGCTGGCCGAGATGGTGGCCGGGTTCGGGACGACCATCTGACCCTTGCGACGCCCTGCACGGAATCGACGGTGGCGGATCTGCTCGACAGTTGTTCGGGCTGACCGGACGGGATCCGGAGTGGGGACCCGGCCGACTGAGACCGGCCGACTGAGACCGGCCGACTGAGACCGGCCGTACCCCAGGGGTGTCGTTCCCGGTTGCCGGGCCGGAGTTGTGCCAACGTGGACCGGTGACGACTCCGACCCGGTCCCGCTCGACGCGCAAGACGTCGGCGAACACGCGGACCGTGGGGGCCACGCGCCGGACGTCGTCGTCCCGCAAGCGTCCGGCCCCGAAGGGCCGCCCGCGGTCCCTGATCGGGATGTTCGTGCTGGGACTGGTCCGGTTGGTGGGCGGCATCCTGCGGGTGTCCGCCCGCGTCGTCGGGTCGACGTTCCGCTCGGTGGGGCGGGGGACCCGCGAGCTCAAGCTCGAGCAGCCGCATCGCCGCGACGGCGTCGGCCTGTTCTGCCTGGCCGCCGCCGTGGTCATCGCCGCGGCGGTGTGGTTCTCCGCCGGTGGGCCCGCCGGTCGGTCGGTCAGCGACGTGCTGCGTGGCGCGTTCGGGGTCGGGGCCGCCTGGCTACCGCCGCTGCTCGTGGCGCTGGCGGCCCGCTTCGTCCGGTCCGGTCCGGATCCGGAGAGTCGGGGCCGGCTCGTCGTCGGCTGGTTGGCACTGACCGCCGGGGTCCTCGGGCTCGTGCACGTGTTCCACGGTGTCCCGGACCCCAGCGAGGGCGCGCGGGCCATGCATCGGGCCGGTGGGGCGGTGGGGTTCCTCGCCTCGTCCCCGCTGGCAAGTGGATTGACCAGCTATGTCGCGGCCCCGCTGCTGGGGCTGCTCGCCGCGTTCGGGGTCCTCGTGGTCACCGCGACACCGCTGGCCGAGGTTCCCCGGATGCTGGCGGCGCTGCGGGACCGGCTCTTGCGTCGGAAGAAGACGCCGGCCGCTGCGTTGGCCACCGACCCGCTGGACGGCGCCGAGTCCGACGTCCCGTCACCCCGGCGGCGTGGCTCCAGCCGTCGCCGGCAGGCCGTCTACTCCGACCCCAACGCCGGCCCCGACGCGCACGACGCCAAGGACCCGATGGCCGTCGGACCCGCCGTCCTGGACGAGCCGGCGGACGCGCGACCCGTGTCCCGACGGGGCACACGCAAGCCCGCGGACCCCCAGCCGGTGCCGGCCGCGATCGAGCAGCTGCCGTTCCCGGCCACCGGCGACTACCACTTGCCGCCGCCGTCGATGCTGCGGGACGGCACCCCGTCCCAGGCCCGGACCAAGGCCAACGACCTGGTCATCGACGCGCTGATGGGCGTCTTCCGGGAGTTCGAGGTCGACGCCGCGGTCACCGGATTCACCCGGGGCCCGACCGTCACGCGCTACGAGGTCGAACTCGGACCAGCAGTGAAGGTCGAACGGATCAAGGCGCTGGCCCGCAACATCGCCTACGCGGTGAAGAGCCCGGACATCCGAATCATCGACGTCATCCCCGGTAAGAGTGCGGTCGGCGTCGAGATCCCGAACACCGACCGGGAGACCGTCAGCCTCGGCGACGTGCTGCGCAGCGGGCCTGCGGCGACTGACCCGCACCCGCTGCTCGTCGGCCTCGGCAAGGACATCGAAGGCCGGTACGTCGCGGCGAACCTGCAGAAGATGCCGCACATCCTCATCGCCGGAGCGACCGGCGCCGGCAAGTCGACCTGCATCAACACCCTGATCACGTCGGTGCTGGCCCGCGCCACCCCCGACCAGGTGCGCATGGTCCTGATCGACCCGAAGCGCGTCGAGCTCACGAGTTACCAGGGCATCCCGCATCTCGTGACCCCGATCATCACCAATCCCAAGAAGGCGGCCGAGGCGCTGCAGTGGGTGGTGCGGGAGATGGACATGCGCTACGAGGACCTCTCCGCCAGCGGGGTCCGGCACGTCGACGACTTCAACCGCAAGGTCCTGACCGGCGAGATCACCGCGCCGCTCGGCAGCGAACGGGTCTACACGCCCTACCCGTACCTGCTGGTGATCGTCGATGAGCTCGCCGACCTGATGATGGTCGCGCCCCGCGACGTCGAGGACGCCGTCGTCCGCATCACCCAGCTCGCTCGCGCCGCCGGCATTCACCTGGTCCTCGCCACCCAGCGGCCGAGCGTCGACGTCGTCACCGGTCTGATCAAGGCCAACGTCCCGAGCCGCCTCTCGTTCGCGACCGCCAGTCTCGCGGACAGCCGCGTCATCCTCGACCAGCCGGGCGCAGAGAAGCTCGTCGGATTGGGCGACGCGCTGTTTCTGCCCATGGGCGCGAACAGGCCAGCGCGGCTGCAGGGCGCGTACGTCTCCGAGGCGGAGATCGAAGCGGTCGTCTCGTTCTGCAAGGACCAGTCCCAGCCGGTCTACCGCGAGGACATCACCGCCCCGCAGGAGTCGAAGAAGGAGATCGACGAAGAGGTCGGCGACGACCTCCAGCTGCTGATGCAGGCGATCGAGCTCGTCGTCTCCACCCAGTTCGGCTCGACCTCGATGCTGCAACGCAAGCTCCGCGTCGGCTTCGCCAAGGCGGGCCGCCTGATGGACCTGATGGAGTCCCGCGGCATCGTCGGGCCGAGCGAGGGCTCGAAGGCACGCGACGTGCTCATTCAGCCGGACGAACTCGAAGGTGTGCTCCTGACGCTGCGCGGCGAGTAGCTCGCCAGGGGAGATCTGGGCCAGGCAGGATGAGACGGTGCAGGTGGAGCTCGCATGGCCGGAACGCCTCGACGAGGCGCTGGCCGAGGAGATCCACGCGGTGGTGGTTGACGTCGTCACCTCGGGCGGTGCGGTCGGCTGGGGCACGCCACCGGACCGGCCGGCCTGCGACGCCTGGGTCGCGCAGGTACTGACCGAGGGCGGATCGCTGGTCGTCGCCCGGGTGGACGGCCGGGTGGCGGCGCTCGGCACCTGGTCGCGATTGCCGGCCGAGGTGCTCGCGCACAACGGGGAGATCCGGCGCGTGATGGTCCACCGCTCAGCGCGGGGACTCGGCCTAGGACGACGCGTCACCATGGCGCTGATCGACTCGGCGCGCGCAGCCGGGGTCGAACAGCTCCTCTGCGACGTTCGGGGCAATAATCACGCGGCCGTCGCCCTCTACCTCTCGCTCGGGTTCCGGGAGTACGGACGCCTGCCGGACTTCCTCGCGGTCGGCAAGCACCGGTTCGACCGGGTGCGCTTGGTCCTGCCGTTGCAGCTGGCGCCGGACGTCGTCCTGCACGGGAGTCGGCCAGAGGGTCCTGGTGCCTCGCACGCCCGGATCACCCCCTCCGGCGACCCGGAGGGCCCGGACACGGCCATCGCGACCTGACCCGGCCCGAGGCGGGCCGAGGCGATGGGCTAGTACGGCGGCCATCGGTGTCGACAGGCGGGCTGCGACCGGTAGGCTCCGATCCCTCCGTAGACCCGGCGTGGTAAGGCCTGGAAACAGCACAATCTGCCCCTAGAATGTGGACGGCGCCGGGGCGCGGACCCGGGCGGCCGGAGGGGGAGGGATGTCGATCATCGAAAGCGCACATGGTGTCGGCGCCCGCCTCGCCGAGGCCCGCTCCGACCAGAGCTTGTCGGTCGAGGACCTGAGCAGCCGGACCTACATCCGGCCCGCCGTCATCCGCGGCATCGAGAACGACGACTTCGCTGCCTGCGGGGGTTCGTTCTACGCACGCGGTCACATTCGCACCCTGGCCAGGACCCTCGGCATCGACGACAGTGCGTTGCTCGCCGAATTCGATCGGCAGCACGGCCCCACGGAGCCGCGCCTCGTTCCGGATACGACCTCGGGCGAGCCGTCGGGCATCCGTCCGGCGAAGGTCCGTCGCCGCGACACCGGCAATGGCGGACCGGGATGGATGGCGGTGGCCACCGTCGTCCTCATCGTGATCTGCGTGGTCGCTGTGATCAGCCTGGTGTTCGGCGGGCCGTCCTCCAAGAACGGCGGCGCACCGGCCGCCCCGGCGCCGGCATCGCCCTCCGCCGCGGCGTCCCCCGCTGCCAAGGCACCGGTGCCGTCCGCGGCGCCTCGCGTCTACTCCGGCGTGAACCTTGCGGTCCGGATCGCGAACGGCGACAGCTGGGTGAAGGTCACTAACGAAAACGGGCAGGTCCTCGCCTCCTCGGTCGGCAAGCAGGGCATGTCTGCCGAGTTCCGGGGCGCCCAGTCGTTGAGCTTCACCTTCGGCAACGCGGCAGCTATCTTCGCCAGCTGCAACGGCAAGTCGCTCGGTTCGCTCGGGAGCGAAGGTCAGGTCGTGAGCAGGGTGCTCGTCCTCGGTGACCCGGCCTGTGGAGCGGCTACCGGCTGACGGTCGTCCGGTGGGTTCGCAGAATGGCCGACGGTTACTCTCGAACCATGCCCTCGTCCCGTCGCGCCGCGCTCGTCACCCTGGGGTGCGCCCGCAACGAGGTGGACTCCGAGGAACTCGCGGCACGACTCGAACGGGACGGCTGGACGCTCGTCGACGACCCGGACGAGGCGGACGCCGTCGTCGTCAACACCTGCGGGTTCGTCGAAGCGGCCAAGAAAGACTCGGTGGACACGGTCCTGTCCTTCTCCGACGATTCGAGCCGGGCCGTGGTGGCCGTCGGCTGCCTCGCCGAGCGCTACGGCACGGAGCTCGCGAATGCTCTGCCTGAAGCCGATGCGGTACTCGGTTTCGACGCCTACCCGACGCTCGGCGCCAAACTCGACGCCATCGTCGCGGGCGAGTCGATCACCTCGCACACGCCGCGAGACCGACGCACCCTGCTGCCGATCAGCCCGGTCGAACGGAGGAGCGCCGGCTCGGGCGGGGCAGCTGCGCTCTCGGTGCCCGGGCACGGCGAGCTGCCGGCCGGCATCGCCCCCGCCTCCGGTCCGCGGGTGCTGCGCCGACGGCTGTCCGGCGGCCCGGTCGCGCCGTTGAAGATCGCTTCTGGATGTGACCGGCGGTGCACCTTCTGCGCCATCCCGAGCTTCCGTGGTTCCTTCGTCTCCCGGTTGCCGGAGGAAATCCTCGCGGAGGCGGAGCAGCTGGCCGCCGACGGCGTCCGGGAGCTCGTGCTGGTCAGCGAAAACTCCACCTCCTACGGCAAGGACCTGGGCGACCTCCGGGCACTGGAGAAGCTGCTCCCGCAGCTCGCCGCGATCGACGGGATCGTCCGCATCCGCCCGGTGTACCTCCAACCGGCCGAGGTCCGTCCCGGGTTGCTGGAAGCGTTGCTGACGACGCCCGGTGTCGCGCCGTACCTCGACCTGTCGTTCCAGCACGCGAGCGCGACCCTGCTTCGGCGGATGCGGCGCTTCGGAGACGGCCCCCGGTTCCTGGAACTGCTCGCCGCCGGCCGGGCGATGCATCCCGAGCTCGGGGCACGCAGCAACGTCATCGTCGGCTTCCCCGGGGAAACTCGTGCGGAGCTGCGCGACCTCGAGCGCTTCCTCGAGTCCGCCCGCCTCGACGTCGTCGGCGTCTTCGGCTACAGCGACGAGGACGGGACCGAGGCGGCGACGCTGCCGGATCAGATCGCGCAGAGCCGGGTCGACCGCCGGGTGGCCGCCATCTCCGACCTGGTCGAGCAGCTGACCGCAGCCCGGGCCGAGGAGCGCATCGGCACCGAGGTCGAGGTGCTGGTCGAGGCGGTCGGTCGCGAGTCGTCAGACTCCGACGGCATCGCGATCGAAGGCCGGGCCGCCCATCAGGCGCCCGAGGTGGACGGTTCCTGCACCATCGCGGTCGGTTCCGAGATCTCGCTCCAGATCGGCGACCTGGTGCGGGCCCGGGTCACGGGCGCCATCGGCGTCGACCTGGAAACGGAATTCATCGCCGTGGTGGACCGCGCCGGAGTTGTTGGCGCCGAAGTTGTTGGCGCCGCTGGTGTTGTTGGCGCCGGTGTTGTGAGCGGTCGTGCAGCTGCCGCGGTCGGCGCATGACTGATCCCGCGGCGCCCCGCTCCGGAGCCGGCAAGCGACCCGATCTGCGGACCGGGAAGCTGCCACGTGGGGTCGAACCCGCCGCGCTGCCGGCCACCACCGTGAGCATCGTGAACCTGGCCAACGCCCTCACCGGGCTGCGGCTGCTGCTCGTGCCGGTGTTCGCGGTCCTCCTGTTCGCGGGTGACGGGCACCAGGACGGCTGGCGGATCGCGGCCTGGGGCGCGTTCGCGGTCGCCGCGTTCACCGATCGGCTCGACGGCCAGGTGGCCCGCGCCTGGGGCCAGGTGACGGAGTTCGGCAAGCTGGCCGACCCGATCGCCGACAAGGCCCTGACCGGGACAGCGCTGGTCGGACTCTCCCTGCTCGACGACCTGTCGTGGTGGGTCACCGCCGTGGTCCTCGTCCGCGAGATCGGCGTGACGCTGCTCCGATTCTGGGTGTTGCGGCACGGCGTCATCCCGGCCAGCCGGGGCGGCAAGGTCAAGACGTTTCTGCTGTCGGTGGCGATCGGGCTCTACGTGCTGCCGCTCACCGGGGTGTTGCACGCCGCGGCCGCCCTCGTCATGGCTGCGGCCGTGGTCGTCGCGCTGGTGACCGGCGTCGACTACGTGCGGCAGGCATTCGTGCTGCGTCGGCAGGCGGCGGACCCCGGTCGAGCAACGGCGGCGAGCGGCGAGCCGGGCACGGACGCCCCTCTCGCGACGGACGGACCGGATGCGCGCTGAACTGCTCGCCGTTGGCGACGAACTGCTCTACGGCGACATCGTCAACGGCAACGCCGCCTGGCTGGGCCAGCAGTTGGCCGACGCCGGTGTCCGGCTCTCCCGGTCGGTCGTCGTCGGGGACGAGATCGAGGTCATCGCCGAAGCCATCCGGGTCGCCCTCGACCGGGCCGACGCCGTCCTGCTGACCGGCGGCCTCGGACCCACCCAGGACGACCTGACCCGGGAGGCGCTGGCGCTCGCCGCAGGCGTGGAGATGCGGCGCGACGACTTCCTCGAGGCGCAGCTGCGTCGCCGCTTCGCACAGCTGAGCCGCAACGCCCCCGACCGCAACTTCCGCCAGGCGGATCTCCCGGTCGGAGCCGAGTCGCTGCCCAATGCCCGTGGCACCGCACCCGGCGTTCGGATGCCACTGCTCGGCGGTGTCGCGTATGCGCTGCCCGGGGTCCCGCACGAGATGTACGCGATGTTCACCGAGAGCGTTCTGCCGGACCTGCTGAAGCGGGCCGGTCGCCCGGCGGTGGTCGTACACCGGGTTCTGCGCACCGCCGGGATGTGGGAGTCCGCGGTTGCGGAGGCGATGGCCCCCGAGGTGGATCGCTTGCAGGCGCAGAGTCAGCACGCGTATGGCGCGACCCCCAACCCGTCGATCGCCTTCCTGGCCAGCGGTGGCCAGACCCGGGTGCGGATCACGGCCCACGCGAGTGACCGGGCCGAGGCCGAGGAGCTCATCGCCCCCACCGAACGCTTCGCCCGGGACGCCCTCGGCGCCGGGCTGTACGGGAGTGACGACGAGTCGCTCGAGGGTGTCATCCACCGCATGCTCGGCGGACGCGGGCAGACGGTGGCGACGGCCGAGTCGCTGACCGGTGGGCTCGTCGCCGCCCGCCTCACCGAGACACCCGGCGCGAGCGCCACCTTCCGCGGCGGCGAAGTCGTCTACGCGACGGATCTCAAGGCGACGCTGCTCGGCGCGGACGTCTATACCTACGGCGCGGTCTCCCCGCAAACCGCGGCCGCGCTCGCCGAGGGAGTCCGGTCCCGCCTCGGTGCCACCTGGGGGCTCGCCACGACGGGCGTCGCCGGCCCGGACGAACAGGAAGGTCAGCCGGTCGGCACGCTGCACATCGGGCTCGCCGGCCCGGACGGCACGGTCACTCGCGCCCTCCGGGTTCCCGCCGCGGATCGGGCGCACGTGAGAATGCTCAGCGTCGTTCAGGCGTTGGATGTATTACGGCGCTCTCTTGCCGGCTTGCTCGCCTCCAGCTGAAACGCGCGTCTGCCGACAGGATCGTCGGGGGACGCGTATAACGTGTGGTCCCCACGGGATCGTTGGAGGGAGGGGCGCAGATGGCGATGCTCCGTCGGCTGTTGGGCGAGGCGCTGCGCCGAGAGCGTTTGGCTCAGCACCGCACGCTGCGCGAGGTTTCGTCCGCCGCCCGTGTCTCCCTCGGCTATCTCAGCGAGGTCGAGCGGGGGCAGAAGGAGGCGAGCTCTGAGTTGCTCGCATCCATCTGCGAGGCGCTCGAGGTTCGTTTGTCCAACGTTCTGCGGGACGTCAGCGACGATCTCGCCCTCGCCGAAACCGGTGACCTCGAGGCCGTTCCCGCCGGTGCGGTCCGGGCCCCGGCCGAGCTGTCCCGGGCAGGGTTCGCGTCGGCCACAGCGGTCGGCCGTGCGGTGCGTCCGGCCGAGGTCGGGCAGCTCACCGGTCCCCGGGTGGGCCGGCGCGACGTCGTCGTCAACCGGGTGTCCCGCCCCGCAGCCTGAGGTCAGCCCCGCGCGTCCTGCGGAGGCGCACCCTCGCCGTCGCTCGCGTTCCGCGGGATGCTGCGGCCTGCCGACCCGCCGGCCGGCAGCACGACCTGAGTGCACCGACTCGTGGCGAGCAGCGTGCCCTCGGCGTCGAACAGTTCGGCGGCGCAAAACACCACGCGTCGGGTGCGCCGCACCACCGTGCCGGTCGAGGTCAGCTGGCCCGGGCGGGTGGGGCGCAGGAACTCGACCCGCAGGTCAGCGGTCAGAAACGCCTGGTCGGCGTCGAGCACGCTCCAGCAGGCGCCGCCCATCGCCGCGTCGAGCAGCGCGGTGACAAGACCGCCTTGGACGACGGGTCCGCCGGCGCTCGGGAAGCAATAGTCCTGCGGCGCGTTCCACCCGATCGTGGTGCTGCCGGAGGACCAGGCGAGCCGCTGGTAACCGAGCGTGGTCCAGATGTGCGTCGCGGCAGCGGGATCGGGCTGTCCGTCGGTGGAAGAGGTCGAGGTCTGCACACCCGCGACTCTGCCTGATCGCAGCGGAAGGGGCGTGCCGCCATTGTCGGAACCGGCGTCCGTGGGAACATGACCCGCATGCCCAACTTCTTCCGTCGGCTCGGGCGCTACCTGCACGCGTCCGCGAACGCGAAGTTCGATGAGCGGGCCGATCCGCGGATTCAGATCGAGCAGGCGATCCAGGACGCGCAGCGCCAGCACCAGGCCCTCACCCAACAAGCTGCCGCCGTGCTCGGCAACCGGCGTCAGCTCGAGATGCGGCTGGCGCGGCAGCTGTCGGAGATCGACCAGTTGCAGACGTCGGTCGCCCAGTCGTTGCAGCTCTCGCAGCAGGCCAGCGCGTCCGGGGACGCGAAGCGCGCCGCCGAGTTCGAGACAGCCGCACAGAGCTTTGCCACCCAGCTCGTCTCCGCGGAGGCCTCCGTCGAGGATCTCAAGGCCTTGCACGAGCAGTCGGTTCAAGCGGCCGAGCAGGCCAAGCAGGCGGTGTCCGACAACGAGCAGCGGCTGCGTGCCCAGCTCGCCGAGCGCAGCAAGTTGCTGACCCAGCTCGAGAGCGCCAAGATGCGCGAGCAGATGAACACGGCCCTGTCGTCGATGGCGGAGCTGCAGCCCCAGGGCGACACGCCCAGCCTCGGCGAGGTCCGCGAGAAGATCGAGAAGCGTTACGCCACCGCGCTCGGCCAGTCCGAATTGGCCAGCTCCGGCGTTGAGGCGCGCATGCTCGAGGTCCGCAAGGCGACGATGAACGCGGCGGCGTCGAACCGGCTCGAGCAGATTCGCGCCGGTCTGCCGGGGGGTTCCGGGCACGGGGCCCTGTCGTCGGGTGCCCCTCCTGCTGGGCCAGCGCTGACCAAGGGCGACGGCGCCGCCGGCGCCGGTACCGGTACCGGTACCGGTGGGGCTGGCCAGGCCGGATCCGCTTCCGGCAACCAGGCTCAGCCGGACGTGCCGCCGGCCACCTGACCGCCAGCCGCGGCGCCCGGCGAGCTGGCCGGGCCGAGCGCGCGGGCCGGTCGGCCGGGGCCGCTCTGGCAGTACGGGCACCAGTAGGTCTCCCGCTGCTGGGGAGGGACGCCCTGGGGCCGCTTGGCGATCTGGGTCCTACAGCGCCGGCACGGCTTCCGGTACCGGCCGACGACGTAGGACGTCTCGCCCCGACGCATGGAGCCGGTGCTCGTCTGCTCCGGCCGGTCCTTGTTCGCTTGAAGCATCCGGTAGCTGAGGTCGATCAACCCTGGCAGGTCCTGCACGTCGCCCGTCGGAGTCCACGGCGACACGCCCCGCAGGAAGAGCGCCTCGCAGCGCCAGAGGTTGCCGAGCCCCGCCAGGTTCCGCTGATCGAGCAGCGCGGTGCCGATCTCACGGCCGGGATCGGCGAGCAGCCGGCGCAACGCCTCGTTCGCGTCCCAGTCCGGGCCGAGCAGGTCGGGGCCAAGGTGCCCGACGACGTCTTGCTCGTCGGCGGTGGGCACGAGCTCCACCACCGGGAGCCGGAAACCGACGGCGACCCGCTGGGCCGTCTCCAGCACCACCCGCACCTGCCACATCGGCCCGTTCCAGCGCTGGCCGGGACGGTAGAGGTGCCAGGTGCCGTCCATCTTGAAGTGGGTGTGCAGCGTCAGGCCGCCCTCGATCCGGGTGAGCATGTGCTTGCCACGCGGGACCACCGCCAACACCGTGCGACCGGAGAGATCGGTGGTGGCGAGATGGGGGACACGGAAGTCGGTCCGGGTCAGCCGGTGCCCCGCGAGCCCCTGGTGCATCCGCTTCGCGGCGAGGTAGACGCTGTCGCCCTCGGGCACCGTGCCTCCTCCTTCTGCCATTCCGCTGTCTGCTGAGCCTCGTGAGCCTCGTGAGCCTCGGCCCGCCTCGGTCAGGCGCGCAGACGCAGACCCCGTGGCGTGGGACGGAACCCGGCCGCCTCCAGGGCTTTACCCAGCTCGCTGACGAGCACCGCCTCGCCGTCGGCCTTCTCGACCGACAGCTTGCCCAACGCGCCACCACGAACAGCCAGGGCCAACGCGTCCGCGGCCGGCTGCAACGACTCGACGTCGTCCCGGAACGACAAGAGCGTCTTCCCCCCGCGTTCGACGTAGAGGACCAGCGCCCCGTGCAGCAGGACGACAAGCGCGCCGGCCTTCCGGCCCGGCCGGTGCCCGCCCTCTGCCTCCCGCTCGGGCCAGGGCAGGGCGGCTCCGTAGGGGTTGGCGGGGTCGGTTGCGGCGAGCACGAGGGCTCCGGACGATTCCGGCTTCGGCCGCCGCCGGCCCTGCTCCCAGCTCGGCGGCACGGGGGCGGACCACATCGGGGTCTCAGCGGGTCGGGACGAAGCCGCGAGGCTGCGCATGCGGTCCACGGCCCCCGGCACCGCGAACTGCGCCGCGCCGAGACCCTCGACGAAGTAGCCGCGTCGGCATCGGCCCGCGTCTTCGAACGCCGACAGCACCGGGTACACGGCGGCGAACCCGCCCGGCGTGCCTTCGGCGGCCACCGCACCGCGGGTGAGGACCCCGTACCGGTCCAGGAGGGCCTCGGCCGTCGCGTGCAGGCGCCGGGTGGGTTGCGACTCCCGGTCCGGGAGCCGCCACCAGCGGCCAGCGGCGCTCGGTGGTCCCGTCCGGGTGGGCATCGCGGGGCGTCCTGGCGCGAGTCCGCTGTAGCGGCCGTAGCGGCTCGCCCGGCCGGCGCGGGGTCGAGGGGCCGCCCGGTTGTTCCGGCCGGTGGCGCTGCGGCCGGAGAGCCGGGCCCGCAGCGGTGTCATCGTGTCGTTGGTGAGCTCACCGGCCCAGACGAGGTCCCACAGCGCCGTGAGCAACGCCTGGTCGTCGGTGGCACCCGCCCGGTTCGACAGGTCGCGGAAGAACAGCGCCGCACCGTCAGACAGCGCATCGACAACTGCGTCGTGGAGGGGCGTCCGGGCCATCTCCGCGTCGGGCTCCGGGAGCAGCAGCGTTGCCGCGTCCGCCGGGACGAGCCGGATCCACCCGTCGTTGCCCGGGAGCGAGCCGGCACCGGCCCAGACGACCTCACCCGCGGAGCACAGCTCGTCCAGCAGAGCGGGGCTGTAGTCGACGACCCGGGACGGCAGCACGAGCGTCTCGAGCGCGCTGGCCGGCACCGCGGCACCCGCGAGCTGTTCGACCGCGCGCAACAGGCCGTCGGCCCCACGGGCCGAGGACCCTCCGGCGAGGCCGTGCCAGTCCGGCAGGAAGCGGGCGAGTGCTTCCGGCGGGACCGGCTCCACCTCCTTCCGCAGCCGGGCGAGGCTCCGGCGCCGGAGCATCCGCAGGACCTCGACGTCACACCACTCGGTGCCGACCCCGCCCGGGCGGAACTCTCCGGTCGCCACCCTCCGATCCGCGGCAAGTCGTTCGAGCACTGCGGTCACCACGGCGACCCCGAGCCCCAGCCGCCCCGCGAGGTCGGCGGACACGAACGGACCATGCGTGCGGGCATAGCGGCTGATCAGGTCGCCCAACGGATCCCGAACTGGTTCGAGGAAGGCTTCCGGTACCCCGACCGGCATCGGCACGCCGAGCGCGTCCCGCAGCCGGGCCGCGTCCTCCACCGCGGCCCAGCGCAGCTCGCCGGCCATCCGTACCTGGAGGACGCGGCGGGCCTGTTCGAGCTGGGCGAGCATCTCGGCCGTACCGCCGCGTTGGTCCACCTCGAACGGTGTCAGGTCGCCGAGGACACGCAGCAGGTCGGCCACGCCCTCGGCGTCCTTCACCCGCCGCTCGGGCGCGATGCGCTGCAGCTCGGCCTCGACCTCATCGAGAACCTCGGGATCGAGCAGCTCGCGCAGCTCGGCGGAACCGAGCAGCTCGGCGAGCAGCGTGCTGTCCAAGGACAACGCCTGCGCCCTGCGCTCCGCGAGCGGGCTGTCACCCTCGTACATGAACGCGCCGACGTAACCGAACAGAAGCGAGCGGGCGAACGGCGAGGGCGATGGCGTCTCCACCTCGACCAGCCGGACCCCTCGGCCGGACAGGTTCCGCATGAGCTCGGTCAGCCCCGGCACGTCGAAGACGTCCTGGAGACACTCCCGCACCGTCTCCAGCACGATCGGGAAGGTCGGGTGGTTGCTCGCGACGGACAGCAGCTGCGCCGAGCGCTGGCGCTGCTGCCACAGCGGTGTCCGGCGTTTCGGGTCTCGCCGCGGAAGCAGCAGCGCCCGCGCCGCGCACTCCCGGAACCGGCTGGCGAACAGGGCGCTGCCGCCCACTTCCGCCTGCACGATCGCCTCGACTTCGTCCGGGTCGAGCAGGACGAGATCGGCCGGTGGGGGTTCGTCGGCATCTGGGAGCCGCAGGATCAGCCCGTCATCGGTGTGCATCACCTGTGCGTCGACCCCGAGCCGCTCCCGGGCCCGGGCGGCGACCGCCAGCGCCCAGGGCTGGTGCACTTGCGCCCCGAAGGGGGAGTGGACCGCGAGCCGCCAGTCGCCGAGCTCGTCACGGAACCGCTCCACGACGATCGTCCGGTCGTCGGGCAGGTGCCCGGTGGCTTCGCGCTGCTCGGACAGGTAGGCGAGCAGATTGTCGACGGCCCACTCGTCCAGGCCGGCCTCGGCCAGTCGGGCTCGGGCCGCCTCGTCGTCCAGCCGGCCGAGCATCCGCACGTACCCGCCGAGCGCGCGCCCGAGCTCCACCGGGCGGGCGGGAGCATCGCCGTGCCAGTACGGCAGCCGACCGGGCTGGCCGGGCGCGGGGGAGACCAGCACCTGGTCGGCGGTGATGTCCTCGATCCGCCACGAGGACGAGCCGAGCAGGATGACGTCGCCGGCCCGGCTCTCGTACACCATCTCCTCGTCCAGCTCGCCGACCCGGCGACCGGAACCGCCCTCGGCGCCGGCCGCGAGGAACACGCCGAACAGCCCCCGGTCCGGGATCGTGCCGCCGCTGGTGACCGCGAGGCGTTGGGCGCCCGGACGGCCGGACAACGAACCGGCCACCCGGTCCCAGACGACCCGTGGGCGCAGCTCGGCGAACGCATCCGAGGGGTAGCGGCCGGCCAGCATGTCCAGCGTCGCCTCGAAGGCCGACTGCGGCAGCGAGGCGAACGGTGCTGCCCGCCGGAACACCGCGGCCAGGTCCTCGACCTGCCAGTCCTCCATCGCCACCATCGCGACGATCTGTTGGGCCAGCACGTCGAGAGGGTTCCGCGGCGGGGTCAGCGACTCGATCGCCCCGTCCCGCATCCGCTCGGCCACCACGGTGCAGGGCAGCAGGTCACCACGGTGCTTGGGCAGGACGACGCCGCGGCTGGCCGCGCCGACCTGGTGACCGGCTCGACCGATGCGCTGCAGGCCGCTTGCGACGCTCGGCGGAGACTCGACCTGCACCACGAGGTCGACCGCCCCCATGTCGATGCCGAGCTCGAG
This sequence comes from Frankiaceae bacterium, assembly GCA_035468175.1. Classification (GTDB taxonomy): domain Bacteria; phylum Actinomycetota; class Actinomycetes; order Frankiales; family Frankiaceae; genus JAVEDQ01. The sequence goes on from DATITC010000138.1 coordinate 38,612, forward strand.
GCTGCTGGTCGCGACGACGCAGGGGAGCCGACCGGTCTTCAACGCCTCCTCGACCAGCGTCCGCTGCTCGCGACTCATGCTCCCGTGGTGCGGTCGTGCCACCTCCATGACCTGCCCGGCCTCGGCTCCCGACCCGCCCTGACCAGGGTGCTCGGCCGGCGGCCGGTCCCTGAGTGTCGGATCCGGCGGCTCGAGTCCCGCATCCGCCGCGGCGAGTTCGTTCAGTCGGCTGCACAGCCGCTCGGCCAGCCGCCGCGAGTTGGCGAACACGATGGTGGACTTGTGGGCGCGGACGAGCTCGAGCACGCGCCGCTCGATGGAGGGCCAGATCGAGTTCCGGTTTTCGATCGCACCGCCCATGGCCGAACCACCCGGAGCGGGTTGTATGAACGGCTCCAGGGACCCGACCAGGTCGGCCGTCGACTCGTCCGACTGCGGCTCGGCGAGAACCTCGCTCGTCTCGGTATCAACGGTCTCGGTATCAACGGTCTCGGTATCAACGTTGGACCAGTCGAGCACCGGCATGTCGCTGAGGACCGACGGGCCGGTCTGCTCGCCGATCGCGGTCATGTCCTCGACCGTGACCTCGACAGCGATCTCAAGCGTCTTC